>NZ_JBEZJQ010000010.1:0-157154 GCF_040653135.1 Actinomadura sp. NPDC048021 | reverse complement strand
CCCCGGGGGTGCCCGCCGCGGCCCCCGCGCCCGCTCGGGCCGCGGCGGCCCCGCCGGCCGCCGAGGCCGAGCAGGCTTGACCCCGCGGTCCCGGCGGCGTCCGCGCGGACGCCGCCGGGACCGTCGCGGGTCACACGACCAACGACGAGAGAAGCGAAGAGAGCGATGGCCAACTTCACCGCCGCTGACGTCAAGCGGCTGCGCGACCTGACCGGCTCCGGCATGATGGCCGTGAAGAACGCCCTCACCGAGGCGGACGGCGACTTCGAGAAGGCGACCGAGCTGCTGCGTCTCAAGGGCGCCAAGGACGTCGGCAAGCGCGCCGAGCGCACCGCCGCCAACGGCCTGGTCGCCGAGCACTTTGCGAACTCCGGTGACGGGGCGCTCCTGGAGCTCAACTGCGAGACCGACTTCGTCGCCAAGAACGCGCAGTTCATCGAGCTCGCCCAGCGCCTGGTCGAGTTCGCGGCCGCCAACGGCGTCACGGACGCCGCCGGCCTGCTGACCACCGAGATCGAGCCCGGCAAGACCGTCCAGGCCCTGATCGAGGAGAACAGCGCCAAGATCGGCGAGAAGCTGGAGCTGCGCCGGTTCGCCCACTTCCAGGGCGCCTACGTGGCCAGCTACCTGCACAAGTCCGACCCGTCGCTGCCGCCGACCACCGGTGTGCTGGTCGAGCTGGACAGCGAGAACGCCGAGGTCGCCAAGGACGTCGCCCAGCAGATCGCGGCGATGGCTCCGAAGTACCTCACCCGCGAGGAGATCCCCGCCGAGGCGATCGAGAAGGAGCGGGCGCTCGCCGAGCAGCTCACCCGCGACGAGGGCAAGCCCGAGCAGGCGATCCCGAAGATCGTCGAGGGCCGGGTGAACGCCTACTTCCGCGACTTCGTGCTCGTGGAGCAGGCGTTCGTGAAGGACAACAAGAAGACGATCGCGAAGGTCCTCGACGAGGCCGGCGTGAAGGTCGTCCGCTTCGCCCGCTTCAAGGTCGGGCAGGCTTAAGGGCACTCTGGAGACGAGTACCCGAGACATAGCGAACGCAACGAGGAGGCCGCCGACGTGCCGGACAAGACGACCAGTAGCGCGACGGCGGCCTCGTCGTCCGGCCAGCACGCGCCGCGCGCGGGCTGGAAGAGGGTGCTCCTGAAGCTCTCGGGCGAGGCCTTCGCCGGACGCGACCCGCTCGGCATCGACCCGGAGGTCGTCCAGCACGTCGCCGAGGCGATCGCCGAAGCCGTCCGGGACGGCGTGCAGGTGGCGGTCGTGTGCGGCGGCGGGAACATGTTCCGCGGCGCCGTCATGGCGGAGCGCGGCATGGACCGCGGGCGCGCCGACTACATGGGGATGATCGGCACCGTCATCAACTGCCTGGCCCTGCAGGACTTCCTGGAGAAGCTCGGGCTCGACACGCGGGTGCAGACCGCCATCACCATGAGCCAGGTGGCCGAGCCCTACATCCCGCGCCGCGCCATGCGGCACCTGGAGAAGGGCCGCGTGGTCATCTTCGGCGCCGGGCTCGGTCAGCCGTTCTTCTCCACGGACACCACCGCCGCCCAGCGCGCGCTGGAGATCGGTGCGGAGGCGGTCCTGAAGGCCACGCAAGTGGACGGTGTCTACGATGCCGATCCCCGAAAGAATCCAGACGCGGTCAAGTTCGACCGTTTGGAATACGGTGAAGTTCTACAGCGGAGCCTGAAGGTCATGGACGCCACGGCCATCAGCCTCTGCATGGACAACGCGCTCCCCATCGTGGTCTTCGACCTCATGGGGCAGGGCAACATCGTCCGGGCCGTCCGGGGTGAGAAGATCGGCACGCTGGTCAGCCCGGCGGAGGGCTGACCGCAGCCCACGGCCGCGCCGGACGCGGCGCGGAACCGCAGGATCAGGGCCGACCAGATGACACGGGAGTCACAGTGATCGACGAGACCCTCCTCGAAGCCGAGGAGAAGATGGAGAAGGCGGTCGCGGTCGCCAAGGAGGACTTCCAGGCCATCCGCACGGGCCGGGTCACCCCCGCGATGTTCAACAAGATCACGGCCGAGTACTACGGGACGCCGACGCCGATCAACCAGCTCGCGTCCTTCACGCTCCCCGAGCCGCGGATGGTCGTCGTCCAGGTCTTCGACAAGTCGTCCATGCAGGCGGTGGAGAGGGCCATTCGCGACAGCGACCTCGGTGTGAACCCCACCAACGACGGCAACGTCATCCGGGTCGTCTTCCCGGACCTGTCGGAAGAGCGCCGCAAGGAGTTCATCAAGGTCGCCGGCACCAAGGCGGAGGAGAGCCGGGTCTCCATCCGCAACATCCGGCGCCGCGCGAAGGACGCCCTCGACAAGCTCGCCAAGGACGGCGAGGTCGGCGAGGACGACGTCAGGCGTGCCGAGAAGGATCTCGACGACACGACGCACCGCTACGTGGCGCAGATCGACGAGCTCCTTGAGCACAAGAAGGCCGAACTGCTCGAAGTTTGATGAGACTTGACGACGCCGGGGAGCCCTCGGGCTCCCCGGACGAGCCGGAGGTCGACATGGCCGGCCCACCCCCCGGAGAAGCACTGGCCTCGCCCCCTGGGCAGGGGCGGGACGGCTCCGGCGACCCCCCGTCTTCCGATGGCCCCTCGCCTTCCGGCGGCGCGACGCCCGCTGGGAAGCCCGAGAGCAAGACGGGGCGAAACCTCCCGCTCGCCATAGGTGTGGGCGTCGCGCTCGGCGCTCTCGTGCTGCTCTCGCTGTACACGATCAAGGAGATCTTCCTTGGCGTGATGGTCGTGTTCCTGTTCCTCGGTATGCGGGAGCTGACCGAGGCTTTCAAGAGCCGTGACATCCGTGTCCCGTTCATCCCTGTCGCGACGGGAATGGTCGGAACGCCGGTCGTCGCCTACGTGTGGGGCTCCACCGCCACCATCGCCGCGGTCTCGCTGACGGTCCTCGCGCTGCTGATGACGCGCATGACCGAGGGCGCCTCCGGATACGTGCGGGACGTCACCGCCGGATCGCTCGTGGCCGGCTACCTGGTGCTGATGGGCGGGATCGTCGCGCTGCTGATGCGTCCCGACGACGGCGACCACCGCATCGTCATCTTCATCGCCACGACCGTCGCCAGCGACATCGGCGGGTATTTCGCCGGGTCCTTCCTGGGCCGGCACAAGCTCGCGCCCACGATCAGCCCGAAGAAGACCTGGGAGGGCGTCACCGGGTCCGCCGTCACCTGCATGATCGTGGGCGGGTGGCTGGTGTGGTGGCTTCTGGACGGCGGTCACATCTGGCAGGGCGTGATCATCGGACTCGCCGCCGTGGTCACCGCGACCGCAGGCGACCTCGTCGAATCGATGATCAAGCGGGATCTCGGGATCAAGGACATGGGAACGCTCCTGCCCGGCCACGGCGGAGTGATGGACCGCCTCGACTCCCTCGTCGCGACGGCCCCCGTCGTCTGGCTGCTGCTGGAACTGTTCGTCCCCAGCTAGGACGTTCTGGGGGCGTTCCGCGGCGCGACTGTGGGCCGCCCCTGAGAGACCAGGCCGCCTTAGGAGACGACCCAGGAACGGCCCTGCTGGGCCAGACGCCGGATGAGCGCGTCCGACCCCTCGCTCTTGGCGAACCGGTGCTCCTCGCCCGTGATGGGCACGAGCCACAGCCATCGGACGGCGTCGCCGGCGAGCGTCAGTCCGGTCATGCCAGGCGCCTCAGGGCCCGCGAGACGGTTCGGGTCGTCCAGAAGAAGCACGCCCTCCCAGGACGACTCGCCGTTGCCGAGGGGGAACGTGCGGGCCTCGTGGTACCACTTGACGACGTCCCCAGGCGCGAACCACGTCACCGACCGCCACGGGTACTGCGCCAGCCACGGGAAGATGCTGCCTGACCGCTGACTGGGCAGCGTGCTGGCGACGGCCAGTTCTATGCGTCCGTATGGGGCGACGTCGTCTTCGTACAGTTCGACCGTAGGCATCCGCTGGCGGCTCATCCCGACCGTGCTCAGAACGGTGAACTGCCGGTCGCCCCTTGCGGGACGCTCCGAGACCCCTACCGTCGGGGCCATGCTCGGCCTGCCGCCCGCCAACTGGCGTCCGACATCGTGCCAGTAGTGGCCACTGGGACCCAGCCTCTGCAGGAGGTGACCGAGGATCGACTGCTGGAACTCCGCCCAGGAGCCGTCTGCGCGGCATCTCTTCCAGTGCTCGCGTGCTTGCTCGACGCGCGGCCCGAAGTCCTCGATCCCTTCGTCCAGAGGGAAGGCGAACGGGCTCTGCAGTGTGGCGTCGCGGGCGTAGCCGGGAATGCCGCGCCCCATGTCAGACCAGCCGGGGATCACCAGCAGCAGGTCGCCCCCCTCAAGCAGGGCCACGCCGTCGCCCTCCTCGAACCAGACGACCTCCAGCGCTTCAGTGTCCAGCGCCGGGCGTCCTTCGGGGTGGCGCACGTGGGACTCCGGCAGAAGGGGCGCGTGGCCCGCGTCGAGCCGCGACCGGTCCAGTTCCCGTGGGGCCTCGCGGTGGTTCGCGACCCAGACCGCCCCGACCACCGAGTCGCGCGCGTCCTTCAGGTAGGCGGCGGTGACCTCGCCGTCGGTCTCCACGGTGAGTCGCCGGCTGCCGTACGGGCTGGCCGCCGCGTGGACGACCGTGGCCGCTGACCCCCGGGGCGAGGCGGCGCCCCTGCGCAAAACCGACATGATCGAGACCTTAGTCGCAGACAAGGCCGTGTGCAGGAATGTCGCTGTTCAGGTATGGGCGGACGTCCAGGACGGACGATGCACGCACAGGTGTTTGCGACACTGGAAGGACCATGTCTACCACCCAGCCCTCCGCGACCGGTGCCGCGCCCAAGAAGACCCCGGCGAAGCTCGTCTTCGCCGCACCGAGGCGCGGCAAGCCGCCGAGGCATCTCGCCGACCTCACCACGGCCGAGCGTCGCGAGGCCGTCGCCGCACTGGGGGAGAAGCCGTTCCGCGCCGACCAGCTGTCGCGCCACTACTTCGCGCGCCTCGTCGACGATCCCGCCAAGATGACGGACCTGCCGGCCGCTGTCCGGGATCGGCTGGTGTCCGAACTGCTGCCTTCGCTGCTGACCCCAGTACGCGAACTGGACTGCGACGGCGGAACGACACTGAAGACCGTCTGGAAGGCCTTCGACGGCGTCCTGTTCGAGTCGGTTCTGATGCGGTACCCCGACCGGGCGACGATGTGCGTCTCGTCCCAGGCGGGCTGCGGGATGAACTGCCCCTTCTGCGCGACCGGTCAGGCAGGGCTCACCCGCAACCTTTCCACGGCCGAGATTGTCGAGCAGGTCGCCGCGGGCGCGCGCGCACTCGCCCGTGGGCGCGTCCCAGGGGGCCCCGGCCGCGTCTCCAACATCGTCTTCATGGGCATGGGCGAGCCCCTGGCCAACTACAAGGCCGTGATAGGCGCGGTCAAGCGCATCACCGATCCGGCGCCCGCCGGGCTGGGCATCTCCCAGCGTTCGGTCACGGTCTCCACGGTCGGGCTCGTACCGGCCATCGAGAAGCTCGCCGCCGAGGACATGTCGGTCAGGCTGGCCGTGTCCCTGCACGCCCCCGACGACGAGCTGCGCGACGACCTCGTGCCCATCAACAACCGGTGGAAGGTCTCCGAGGTGCTCGACGCCGCCTGGGCCTACGCCGAGCGCAGCGGGCGCCGCGTCTCGATCGAGTACGCCCTCATCAAGGACATCAACGACCAGGCCTGGCGGGCCGATCTTCTCGGAAGGCTCTTGCGCGGCCATCTCGTACACGTCAATCTGATCCCGTTGAACCCAACGCCGGGTTCCAAGTGGACCGCCTCCCGGCCCGAGGACGAGCGCGAGTTCGTCCGGCGCCTGGAGGCCCACGGGGTCCCGGTCACGGTGCGCGACACTCGGGGCAGGGAGATCGACGGGGCCTGCGGGCAGCTGGCCGCGGCGACCAAGGACTGAGCGCGCCGCGGGGCGCGTTCCCGGCGCCGCGCGGAGCGCGCGGACACGGCTGAGGAGCGCGGTGCCGGTGAGGACGGGTACACGGCTGCCGGTGGTCTTGCGAGGCTACGACCGGGACCAGGTCGACGCCCTGCTCAAACGGATCTCGCAAGCGCTGAGCGGCGGACCGCCGGTGCCCGCGGACGAGGTGCGCCAAGCCCGGTTCACCACCGTCCTTCGCGGCTACGACCACCGCGCGGTGGACGAGCTGCTCCGCGAGTGCATCAGGGAACTCCAGGCCCGTGCGCCGATCGCGGAGCGCCCCGGCCGCACCCGCGCCCAGCCGGCCTGGCTGATCAACTGGATCCAGAACGCGCGGTTCTCCGGTGCCGGCCTGCGCCCCGGCTACGACGTGCGGGACGTGGACGCCTTCCTCGAACGCGTGATCGCCGGCCTGCGCGGCATCGCCCCGCCCGTGACCGCCCGGGACGTGCGGGAGAGCGCGTTCCGCACCGTCCGGTTCGGGCCCGGTTACGACGAGCAGGAGGTCGACCGCTTCCTGCTGCAACTCGCGGCCGCCCTTGAACGCTGACGAAGTTATCCACAATTTCGCAGGACGTCGCGCGCCGCGTGAGGGTCGCGCCACGCTACGTGCATGGACCCTTTCGCCGTACAGTACCGACGGCTCCGAGCCCTGTTCGACGCCTTCCTCGCGCCGGAGATCACGGCCATTCTGCTGCCCCTGACCAAGCCCGGGCTTCGCCTCTCCACCCGCGGTGAGGTGCCCGTCCACCTTGGAGGCACCCCGCAGCTGCCGCCGGACGAGCCATGGCCGACCTGGAACGGCCGCCCGCTCGACTTCTTAGGCGCGATCGACTTCGCGGGCCTCGCCGGCCTGCCGAGGGTGCCCGGTCTGCCCGCTTGCCGCGCCGCGTTCTACTACGCGAGCGGGCTCCCTCGTCCGTGGGGCGACGAGCCGAGCCAACGCGACGGCTGGCGCGTCTTCACCGGCGCGCTCCGCCCGGCGACCCCGCCATCAGGCGCCCTTTCCTACCCGCAGGTCACGCTAGGCGCCGCTCCGTTCCTCTCCTTGCCTTCTCCCCAGGAGGCCGTCATCCAACGCTTGGAGATGGTCTACGACGGCATCGTGCCCGTGTACGAACAACTGCACGCCGCGTGGACGCGCCACACCTGCCCGGATGAAGCCCCCGCGCACCAACTGGGCGGCTGGCCGACCCTCGTCCAGCGTCCCGTCGGCCCCGACTGCCTGTACGCCTCGACCGGCCGCACCCTGAACTCCCTCAATCCTCCGGCCCTCACACCGGACGAGCAACGCGCGGTGGAGGAATGGCACCTCCTCCTCCAACTCGACTCCGACGACCGCCTCGGCTGGTACTGGGGCGACCCGGGCCGCATCTACTTCTGCAACCGCCACGACACCCCTTTGGAGCAGACATGGCTAACCGTCCAGGCCGCGTAACCCACCCGAAGGCGTCCCCCGACCGAACACCCGCTGGGCCAAATCAGCCTGCACGGCCTCACGCCCTCGGGAACACACCACCCGACGTACGGCGGCCCACACCGTCGCCCCGGTGGCCATCCCGGCCCCCCAGCGACGAGATGCCTGCGAAAAGAGACGGCCGCGAGGAGGAAGCGGCGAGGAGCGTCAACCCACAAGGCCGTCGGCCCGTAGCGTCGCCCCGGTGGCCGTCCCGGGCTCTCAACGGCGAGATGCCTGCGGGTAGAGCTGGCCGCGAAGAGGAAGTGGCGAGGAGCGTCAGCTCATACTGGCGGCGGCCTGGGCCCTGCCAACATGCTGTGCCGCAGCCGAAGGCGGACAGAGGCTGTCGCTTACCTCTTCCTGTACAACTACGCCAACGAGATCGGCCGAACCCTTCCGGGGCGCGGCACGCACATGGCCGTGATGGCCGCCCCAGCCACAGAGGCTTAGCTCCGTCCGTTCAATGCCTCGCCGGACGACGCAGGCGCGGCGTGACCTGGTGCTCGCTGGGGTCACTCTCCATGGCGCCGTCCCAGCGCGATGCTGTGCGTCCCAGCTTGTTCGGGCCGGAGAACTCCCGTGAGACGAGTGCCCGTGGTCGAGCGCTCACGGGACGCGGCGGCGTGATGTTCGCCGTGGCCGCCGGAACGCTTTACCCCGTCAGCCCAAGCATCGAAGGCCTCTGTGGCAAGGGCCGCGTCAGCGGGCGAAGGCGCGGTGTGAGCTGGTGCTCCACGGGAGCCGCCGCCCCCGCGACACCGCCGCCGAAGGGTGAATGCACCACCGCGGGGAGTGGTCAGGGGGTGCGGTGAGCGGTTACGAAGTAGGCAGTGCCTACGACCGTGGACCAGATGAGGAGGTGGAGGGCGGTGACGGGGAAGTGCGAGACGAAGACGTTCGGGCCGTCGTGAGCTGCGCGCATCCAGTCGATCATCGGGATGGAAAGCCAGGAGAGCCGTCCCATGCCCAGGAGGAGGAGAGCGGTCGCGCCGCCGAGAAGCGCCAGCAGTGAGATCCCGGGATCGGGGATGAGGAGGCGACTCGTCCACGCCCCGAGCAGCGTGCCGGGGACGGCCACGAGGAGGTTCAACGCGCAGCCCGCCAAGATCGCCCGTCCCGGCGAGCCCGCCTGGAATGCCTGGATGAGAGGAATGGCCAGTGTCACGACGCCCAATGAGACGTTCACCCCGTAGGCCGCGAGCAGGCCCGCCCACGTGGGCGCGGACGGGTGGCGGGCCGCGGTGGCGGTCAGAGCGCGCTGCTCATCGGGCTGTGTGTCCAGGAGGGCGCGGGCCGCCCACGCCCACACCGGGAACATGATCGCCGCCACATCCGCGAAAGTCCGCACCGCGAGCTCGCCCGCGTCAGGACCGCTCGGCCCCTGCGCGAGGACCAACGCCACCAGCAGGGCCACGACGATCAGCGGCTGCAAGACGCGCAGCGAGCGGAGGTAACCCGCCACGTGGAAACGGACAAGTGCGATCACTCTTCACGCCTCCGCACCCGGTAGCCGTCGGCCCTCAGCTTCGTCTCCACGGTGTCGGCCTCGTCTCCGGGCACCTCGACCTCCAGGACGGTCCAAGGACTGGTGTCCCCAGGGGCCAGCGGTGTCACGGAGCGGTTGGCGACGTGCAAGCGGTCGACGCCGGGCATCGCCTCGATGCAGCGCTGGTGGTCGCTGACGACGACCGTGGTGCCGCGCGAGGCCAAATCGGAGATCAGTTCGGGGAGAGAATCGCGGGTAGCGGCGTCCAGGCCCGCGAAGGGCTCGTCCAAGATGAGCAGCTCGGGGTCCGCCATAAGCGCCTGCGCGAGCCCGATCTTCTGCGCGCTGCCCTTCGAGAGTTCGGACAGCCGTACATCTAGGAGATGCGCAAAGGCCAGCCGCTCTGCCCAGACGTCACCAGTGCCGGCGGGGATGCGGCGGATGGCCGCCATGTGGCCCAGGTAGGCGCGAACGCTGAACGGCTGGTCGACCGGGAACCGCTCCGGCGCGTACCCCACTCGTGCGGGACGGCCTTCGACGACGCCCGCTCGTGGCCTGCGCAGGCCGGCCATCACTCGCAGCAGCGTGGACTTTCCCGCGCCGTTATGCCCGGTCACCTCAGTGACGCTTCCTTTTGGAAGCGTCACGGTGACGTCCCGAAAAACCCAGGGGTCCCGGCGCCGATAACGAAAGGCGACACGCTCCAGCCGCATGGCACCGGAACTGTAGACACCTCTCCGTAAGGACGGCGTTAGCCCCATCCACGCCACCCGCGCCTGAACCTCGCCGTGGCCAGGTCGGCCGTCGCGGGGTGCGAGCGCGCGGTGCCCTGGTCGTCGTCGGGTTCGTCGACGGGTGGGCTGTGGTGAGGATCAGTCGACGGCGTTCTCGGGCGCGGATCTGGACGACGCGGTTGGAATTGGTGCCGGTCTCGGCAATTGGCGCCGCCGATGGTGGGCGGTCGATGGTGGTGGGCTAGAGGGCAGGGCGCACGTCTCCAGCGTCCTGGCCATGCTCGCCCTGGACAACCGCACTCAGATTGCTTTGCTGGCCCACGAGGCCCGCGCGCAAGCACCCCGAGTGGGTCCGCAAGTACGGCAAGGGGCTTGTGGTGCAACCCCGGCGCAGCGGAGCGCGGTCGTGAAGGTTTGGCGCAGTCGTTTGATGCTGCTCGGTGCGGTGCGGTGGTGCGTTGGGTGCCGGTGGTGGGGTGGGGGTTGTTGGGGGGGGTGGGTTAGGTGGGGGTGGTTAGGGCTTTTGAGAGGCGGGCTGCGTAGTCGGCGGCCTCGGTGTCGGAGGCGTATTTCTGGCGGGGCCAGAAGAAGCCGCGGAGGCCGTCCTTCGGGTTGCGTGGAACCACGTGTACATGCAGGTGGGGGACGCTCTGGCTGATCCGGTTGTTCATGGCGACGAACGAGCCGGCTGCTTCGAGGACGGATTCCATCGCCTGGGCAAGGCGTTGGGCTTGCGCGAAGAACGGGCCTAGAAGGTCCTCGGGCAGGTCAGTGAGCGTCTCGTAGTGCGTCCGCGGGACCAGCAGGGTGTGGCCCTTGAAGAGAGGGCGGGTGTCGAGGAACGCCATCGCGTCCGGTGCGTCCAGCACGACGTGCGCGGGCCGCTCTCCCTTGATGATTTCGCAGAACAGACATGCCTTGCTCACAGCCTCACCCATCCCCCTATTCTCCAGCCCCACCCGCAGGCAACGGCACATCGGCCCGATGTGATCGATGGCTCCGAAGGCGACGTCGGCGCCACCCAGCAGGCGAGCGCTCTGGTTCGCGGCCGGGGCCTCAAGGACGAGCCGTGCTCGGGTGCTCCCGCACCGTGCCTGGCGGTGATTGGCCTGGGCTCCGGCCGGGTGCTGGTCGCTGAGAGTGGTTGGTCGTTCTGTGTGCTTTGTCAGGCCCGTCTGGCCGCGATTAGCTCTTGGCGGTCACGACTCTGAACTCCTGCTGGTGATGGCTGGCCGCTAGGAGGTGTTGCGCTCTGGGGTTCTCTGGGGTCGTTTGGCTGGACTCGCTCATGGTGGCGGTTGGGTGGGTTGGGTTTCTGCCGGTGCTGTGTTGGTGGTGGGTCGTTCTACGTCTGGCTGGCCGTGATTGGTGCCTGGTGGTTGGGCCAGGTTTTGCTGGTGCTGGTGGCTGAGGGGGTGGCTGTTCTGGGAGCGCTGGTCGCCGCTAGTGCTTGCGTTTGAGAGTGGCTGAGTGGAATGGGAGTGTTGATCATGGGTGGGCTGGGCGGTTTGGTTGCCCTGTGGCGGCGGTCGTCTGGTGGTCGTGTTCGACCGCCGCCGGGGAGGGGTGTCAGCGTGTGGGCTTCGTCTGCTCAGGGTGGGTCAGGACAGGGCCAGCAGCAGGGCCGTGTAGGGAGGGATCGGGTCGGGGGCGGGCTCTGCCGCCTCTTGCGCCGCGGCGTGTTCGTAGAGGTCGCGTTCGGCGCGGTCCAGGGCGGCTGACAGGACGAAGTCGGTGACCGACCAGCCGATCAGCTCGGCCGCCGCGCGGATCACGAGAAACTGCTCCGCGGTGGTACGGAAGGTGATGTGATCGTCGGCGGGATCGGCCGGAAGGTCCTGGCGAACCGACTCGGGCATGGCCGGTCTCCTTCCTTGCGGCCTTTCAAAGTACGCCGCGAGGAGTTGCCAGGACATCCCCTCTGAGAACGAGAATCGGCGGTGTCCGGCGGAGTCAGCGGGTTCCCCAGGAGTAGGTCTGTTTGCGAAGTTTGAGGTATACGAAGCTCTCGGTGGAGACGACGCCCGGGACGGCGCGGATACGGCCGAGAAGTTCCAGAAGACGTTCGTCGTCCTCGCAGACGAGCTCCAGGAGGATGTCGAACGAACCCGCGGTGATGACGACGTAGTCGATCTCGTCCAGGGCGGCGAGCTCGTCGGCGATCTTCTCCAGGTCGCCCTCGCACCTGACGCCGATCATCATCTGGCGGTGGAAGCCGAGCATGAGCGGGTCGGTGACGCCGACGATCTGCATCACGCCGGTGTCGAGGAGCTTCTGCACGCGCTGGCGCACGGCGGCCTCGGAGAGGCCCACGGCCTTGCCGATGGCGGCATAGGAGCGGCGGCCGTCCTGCTGGAGCTGCTCGATGATCTGCTTGGCGGTCTCGTCGAGCTGGACGCGGGCTGCCCGTTCCATCCGGTTCTCCTAGCTGCGGCATCGAGGGTGTGAGGCCTCTGGGCCAAGTGAATCAGTCGTGAAATTCGATCGTAACAACGGAATCACTTGTGTTGGACGGACTCCTCTGTAAGGGTCGGGCCAACAGGACACAACGGGCGACGGCGCCCAGGAGGGACCTGAGGATGAGCGGCGAGCGGCTGCGCAACTTTATCGGCGGAGAATACGTCGACGCCAAGGACGGGCGGACGCTGGAGGTGGTCGACCCCAGCACCGGCGAGACGTACGCGGAGGCGCCGGTGTCCGGCGCCGAGGACGTCGACGCCGCGTTCCGTGCGGCGTCCGACGCGTTCCCCGCCTGGCGCGACGCCACGCCGGGGGAGCGGAGCCTCGCGATGCTGCGCTTCGCGGACGCGGTCGAGAAGCGGGCGGAGGACCTCGTCAGGGCGGAGAGCCGGGACACCGGCAAGCCCGTCCAGATGACCCTGGACGAGGAGGTGCCGCCGATGGTGGACAACCTCCGGTTCTTCGCCGGCGCGTCCCGGGTGCTGGAGGGCAAGGCGTCCGCCGAGTACATGGCCGACCACACCTCCTCGATCCGGCGGGAGCCGATCGGGGTGTGCGCCCAGGTGACGCCCTGGAACTACCCGATGATGATGGCGATCTGGAAGATCGGGCCGGCGCTGGCGACGGGCAACACCGTGGTGCTCAAGCCGTCCGAGACGACCCCGGCGAGCACGCTGATGCTGGCGGAGATCGCGGCCGAGTTCCTGCCCCCGGGCGTCTTCAACGTGATCTGCGGCGACCGCGGCACCGGGCGCTCGCTGGTGGAGCACCCGACGCCGCAGATGGTGTCGATCACCGGGAGCGTGCGGGCCGGCATGGAGGTCGCCGCGTCGGCGGCCAAGGACCTCAAGCGGGTGCACCTGGAGCTCGGCGGCAAGGCGCCGGTGGTCGTGTTCGACGACGCCGACGTCGAGGCGGCGGCGACGGGCATCGCCGAGGCCGGGTACTTCAACGCGGGCCAGGACTGCACGGCGGCCACCCGCGTGCTGGTCGCCGACCGGCTGCACGGGGAGTTCACCGAGGCGCTCACCGAGGCCGCCAAGGGGACGGTCGTCGGGCCTCCGAGCAACGCCGACGCCTTCTACGGGCCGGTGAACAACGCGAACCAGCTGGAGCGCGTCCAGGGCTTCATCGAGCGGGCGCCCAGCCACGCGAAGGTCCTCACCGGCGGCGAGCGCGTGGGGGACCGCGGCTACTTCTTCGCCCCGACCGTCGTGGGCGGCCTCAGGCAGGACGACGAGATGGTGCAGAACGAGGTCTTCGGCCCGGTCATCACCGTCCAGAGCTTCTCGGACGAGGCTCAGGCCGTGGAGTGGGCCAACGGCGTCAAGTACGGCCTCGCCGCCAGCGTGTGGACGCAGAACCACGGCCGCGCCATGCGCATGAGCAAGGCACTGGACTTCGGCGCCGTGTGGGTCAACACCCACATCCCGCTGGTGTCGGAGATGCCGCACGGCGGCTTCAAGCACTCCGGCTACGGCAAGGACATGTCGATGTACGGAATCGAGGACTACACCCGCGTCAAGCACGTCATGCACTACATCGGCGGCTGAGCGCCGCCGACCGGAGCCCGTGAAGGAAGTCCCGCCCATGACCGAGACCCAACCCGCCGCGGCGCGCGACGACCCGGCCGTCGCGGTCCCCGCGATCGAACTCGCGGGAGTCGAGAAGGATTACCACGCCTACGGCGAGACCGTGGCGGCGGTGCGCGGCGTCGACCTGTCGATCGCGGAGGGGGAGTTCTTCTCCCTGCTCGGCCCGTCGGGATGCGGCAAGACGACGACCATGCGCATGATCGCCGGCTTCGAGGAGCCGACGGCGGGGCGGGTCCGGCTGCGCGGGCAGGACGTCACGGACGTGCCCCCCAACAGGCGCGACGTGAACATGGTGTTCCAGTCGTACGCGCTCTTCCCCCACATGAGCGTCTTCGAGAACGTCGCGTTCGGCCTGCGCCGGCGCGGCGTTCCGAAGGCGCAGATCACGCGGCGGGTGGGGGAGATGCTGGAGATCGTCGACCTGGCGGGACGGGAGAAGCGCCGTCCCGCCGAGTTGTCCGGCGGCCAGCAGCAGCGGGTCGCGCTGGCCCGGGCACTGGTCAACGAGCCGCGGGCGCTGCTGCTGGACGAGCCGCTCGGCGCCCTCGACCTGAAGCTGCGCCAGGCGATGCAGGTCGAGCTGAAGCGGATCCAGCGGGGGGTCGGCGTCACGTTCGTGTACGTGACGCACGACCAGGGCGAGGCGCTGACGATGTCGGACCGCATCGCCGTCATGAACGACGGGGTGATCGAGCAGCTCGGCACGCCGCGGGAGATCTACGAGCATCCCGCGACGCGGTTCGTGGCCGGGTTCATCGGCACGTCCAACCTGCTGGAGGGGAAGGTCACCGGGACGGGGCCGGGCGGGGCGGTGCTCTCCCACGGCCCCGACGGCCGGATCGAGGTCCCGATGCGCCACGGCCGGGAGGCCGTCGCGGGGGAGCGCGTGGAGCTGACCGTCCGCCCCGAGAAGATCGGGATCGGGCTGGACAGGCCGGGGGACGGGCAGTGCGCCGTCCGGGGGACCGTGACCGAGGTCGTGTACCTCGGGACGTCGACGAACTACAACATCACCACCTCCGCCGGCGCCGACGTCGTCGTGTTCCTGCAGAACGCGACGTCCGCCGACGACATCGCCGTGCGCGGCGACAGCGTCTGGTTGTCGTGGGATCCGCGCCACTCGTACGCCATAGGAGCCCCGCAATGAGCCAGTTCGACCCTGCCTTCCTCCGCGGACTCATAAGGCCGCGCCTGGCGCGCTCCGGCGCGGGCGGCCCGGCTCGCCGCGACGTCCTGAGGCTGATGGGCGCGGCGGGCGCCGGGCTCGCGCTGTCGGCGTGCGGGGTGAAGGGGCAGGGCGGCAAGGAGAAGGTCACCCAGAGCGACGTCGAGAAGTACTGGGCGAACAAGGCCAAGAGCGGCAGGCTCAATTGGGCGAACTGGCCGGGCTACATGCAGGACGACCGGGAGACCATCAAGGCGTTCGAGAAGGAGACGGGCGTCAAGGTGACCTACAAGGAGGTCATCCAGGAGATGGGCCCGTGGTTCGGCAAGATCCAGGCTCCGCTGGCCGCCGGGCAGTCCATCGGCTTTGACCTGATGGTGATGACGAACGGGATCCAGCTGGAGCAGTGCCGCCAGCTCGGCTACCTGGCGCCCCTCGACCTGTCGAAGCTGCCGAACTTCCAGGCGAACGTGGGCCCGTCGTTCAAGAACCCGTCCTACGACCCGGGCAACGCCTTCACGATCCCGTACGAGTCGGGGGTCACCGGGATCGCGTACAACACCAAGTACGTGAAGGAGGAGATCACCAGCATCGCCCAGCTGTTCGACCCGAAGTACAAGGGCAAGGTCGGCATGATGGGCGACTCGCAGGAGCTCGGGAACTTCGGGATGTTCCTGCTCGGCATCGACCCGGAGAAGTCGACGAAGGCGGACTGGGAGAAGGCCGCCGCCAAGCTGCGCGAGCAGCGCGACAAGGGCATCGTCCGCAAGTACTACAGCCAGGACTACGTCGACGCCGTCAGCAAGGGCGACGTGTGGATGACCATGGCGTGGTCGGGGGACGTGTACAGCCTGACGAGCCCGGACGTGAAGTTCGTGGTGCCCAAGGAGGGCGGCACCATCTGGACCGACAACCTGTGCATCCCGAAGACCGCCGAGAACCCGGTGGACGCGCTGACCCTCATGAACTGGCTCTACGTTCCCGAGAACAACGCGCCGCTGACCGAGTTCATCAACTACATGCCGCCGATCCCGGCCACCCAGAAGCTCCTCGCGCAGAAGGCCGAGCAGGCGGGCGGCGACGACAAGAAGGACCTGACCCGGCTCAGCACCAGCCCGCTGATCTTCCCGTCGCAGGCCGACCTGGCCCGGCTGCGGCACTACCGGCGGCTCACGCAGGCGGAGGAGACCGAGTACCAGAAGATCTTCGAGCCGATCTCCAAGGGCTCGTGATGGGCGGGGTGCGGGGACGGCTCGCGCCGTACCTGATGATCCTTCCGGGCGGGTTGTGGCTGGCGGCGTTCTTCCTCGTCCCGATGGTGCTGATGGTGTCCCTGTCGCTGCAGACCGGGAACCTCATCGACGGCTTCCAGCAGACGCTGCACTGGCAGAACTACACCGACGGGCTCAGCACCTACGGCGACAAGTTCGTACGGTCGCTCTGGTACGGGCTGCTGGCGACGGTCGCGTGCATCGTGCTCGCCTACCCGGCCGCGTACTGGATCGCGTTCCGCGGCGGGCGCGCCAAGTCGACGTACCTGTTCCTCCTGCTGCTTCCCTACTTCGTCTCGTTCATCCTGCGGACGGTGTCGTGGAAGCTCGTCCTCACCGACAACGGGCCGGTCCTCGGGCCGCTGCGCGACCACGGCGTCCTGCCGGAGGGCTTCCACGTCCTCGACACCGGCGTCGCGGTCGTGTCCGGGCTCGCCTACAACTTCCTGCCGTTCATGGTCCTGCCGATCTACGTGGCGCTCGAACGCATCGACCCGCGCGTGGTGGAGGCGGCCTACGACCTGTACGCGAGCCGCGCGCAGGCGTTCCTCCGGGTCATCCTGCCGCTGTCGCTGCCCGGCGTCTTCGCCGGCGTGATCATGACGTTCGTGCCGGTGTCGTCGGACTACGTCAACGCCGAGGTGCTCGGCGGCCCGCAGAACACCATGATCGGCAACGTCATCCAGACCGAGTACTTCAACAACAGCGCCTACCCGACGGCGTCCGCGCTGTCGTTCGCGCTGATGGCGATCCTGCTCGTCGGGATCTTCGCCTACGCGCGCACGCTCGGCACGCAGGACGTCCTGGAGGCGGCGGGACGATGACGACGCACACCAAGGCCCCCGCGGCGCCCGCCGAGACCCCGCGGCGGCGCGCGCCCCGGCGCCGGATCTCCGGCCTGCACCTCTACACCCTCGTGCTGATCGCGTGGCTGATCCTGCCGATCGCGATCATGATCCTGTTCGGGTTCAACGACACCCGCAGCAAGCAGAACTTCGAGTGGCAGGGCTTCACGCTCCGCTGGTACGCGCACCTGTTCGACAAGAGCGACCTCACCGCGGCCGTCGTCAACTCGCTGACGATCGCGCTGCTCAGCACGCTGATCACCACGGTCATCGGGACGTTCGCGGGCCTCGCGCTCGGCCGGTACCGGTTCCGCGGCAAGGGGTCGACGAACCTCGTGCTGTTCATGGCGATCTCCTGCCCGGAGATCGTGATGGGCGCGTCGCTGCTGTCGATGTTCGTCACGTTCAACCTGCCGCGCGGCTACCTGACGATCCTGCTCGCGCACGTGATGTTCTCGATCGCGTTCGTGGCGGTGACGGTCCGGGCCCGCGTCGTCGGGCTCGACCCCGCGGTGGAGGAGGCGGCGCAGGACCTCGGCGCCGGCCCGTGGACGCGGTTCCGCCTGGTCACCCTGCCGATGATCATGCCTGGGGTGCTGGCGGGGGCGCTGCTGGCGTTCGTGCTGTCCATCGACGACTTCGTCATCACCAACTTCACCAGCGGCGCCACCGTCACGTTCCCGCTGTGGATCTACGGCTCCACCAGGACGGGGACGCCGCCGCAGGTCAACGTGATGGGGACGATCATCTTCGCGGTCGGCGTGCTGATCGCGGTGGTGTCGGCGCGGCGCAGCGCCCGCGCGCGAACGCGAGCATGAACGCGAACGTGGCCGGGGCGCTCGCCGACGCCGCCCCCGAGCCGTTCTGGCTCGGGGACCCGGCCCGCCCCGAGGCGGGTCCGGCGCTGTCCGGCACGCTGACGTGCGACCTCGCCGTCGTCGGCGGCGGCTACAGCGGCCTGTGGACGGCCCTGCTCGCCAAGGAGCGCGACCCGTCCCTGGACGTGGTCGTGCTGGAGGCCGGCCGGATCGGCGCCGCCGCGTCCGGACGCAACGGCGGGTTCTGCGCCGCCAGCCTCACCCACGGCCTGGAGAACGGCCTCGGGCGCTGGCCGGACGACGCCCACACGCTCGAACGCCTCGGCTGGGACAACCTGCGCGCCATCGCGGAGACGCTGACCCGCCACGGCATCGACGCCGAGTGGGAGCCGACGGGGGAGATGAGCGTCGCCACCGAGGAGTGGCAGGTGCCCGCGCTCCAGGAGGCGGCGGAGAAGGCCTACGAGCACGGCTGGCAACCGATCATGCTCGGCGCGGAGTCGGTCCGCGCCGAGGTTGACTCGCCCACCTACCTGGCGGGCCTGTGGGACCGCGACGCCGTCGCCATGGTGCATCCGGCCAAGCTCGCCTGGGGCCTGGCGGACGCGTGCCGCGCCCTCGGGGTCCGCGTCTTCGAGAACACCCGCGTCACGGCGCCGCGCACCGACGTCCGCGGGCTCCGGCTGGCGGCCGCCGCGCCCCCGCGGCGGGGCGACCGGGCGCCCCGCCCGCTCGGGACGGTCAGCGCCCGGCACGTCGCCCTGGGGACCGGCGCCTTCCCGCCGATCCTTCGGCGCCTGCGCAACTACGTCGTCCCGGTGTACGACTACGCGCTCGTCACCGAGCCGCTCACGCCCGCGCAGCGCGCGTCCATCGGCTGGCGGCACCGGCAAGGGCTCGGCGACAGCGCCAACCAGTTCCACTACTACCGGCTCACCGCCGACGACCGCATCCTGTGGGGCGGCTACGACGCCGTCTACTACTTCGGCAACGGAATGCGTCCCGCACTGGAACGGCGCCCCTCCACGTACGCGACTCTGGCCCGGCACTTCTTCGCGACGTTCCCGCAACTGGAGGGTGTGCGGTTCACCAACGCCTGGGGCGGCGTCATCGACACGTGCAGCCGCTTCTGCGCCTTCTACGGGACGGCCTACGACGGCAGGCTCGCGTACGCGGCGGGCTACACCGGCCTCGGTGTCGGCGCCACCCGCTTCGGAGCCGACGTCATGCTCGACCTCCTGGGGGTCGGTCTCGCGCCCGGCGAGGAGACCGAGCGGACACGGCTGGCGATGGTGCGCTCCAAGCCCGTCCCGTTCCCGCCCGAGCCGCTGCGCTACGGCGTCATCGAGCTGACCCGGCGCGAGATCGCCCGCGCCGACCGCAACGCGGGGCGCCGGGGACTCTGGCTCCGCACCCTCGACCGCATGGGCCTCGGCTTCGACTCCTGAACGGGGATCAGTCCGGCGACTCTTCGACCGTGCCGAAGATGACCGACGAGACCTCCAGGTACAGCTGCTCCGGGTACGGCATGAAACCGACGTTGCGCAGCGCCTGCTTCTGGCCCGCCGACTCCATCACGAACTCGCCGTAGCCGAAGACCCGCCCGAGCACCGAGCGGTTCAGCGCGATGTCGGTGACCTTGGCGAGCGGCATCATCGCGACGTTGCGGTTGAGGACGCCGTTGACGACCATCACCCGGTGCTCGGTGACGAGGAAGAAGTCGACCGACCAGGCGATCACCTTCCAGGCCAGGTAGCAGACCGCGATCAGCCACAGCCCCCAGATCCAGACCTGCCCGCTGACCGCGCTCGCCGCGCCGCACGCGATGAGCCCGGCCACGACGACCCCGACCGGCAGCAGCAGGACGGCCGGATGCCGCCGAACCGCGATGACACGGCCCTCGTAGGACATCAGATACTTGTCGACCGTCCGCGACGAGGTGTCGCGGTGCACCATCATGTCCTGCAGATTCACGGCGTGTCCTCGTCATGATCCGGGTGGGACAACCGTAGCCGACGCGGCACCGGAGGTGCAGGGGCCGCACGGTAAGGGCCACGGCTCCGCTCGGGGCCTTGTCGGACGCGGATCCGTTCGCCGATCATGGTCGTCATGGACGGCGACGCCGAGAATCCGCGGGAGCCCGGCCGGCCGGGCGGCGATTTCGCGCCCGAGGTGACCGGACGTCCGATCTGGCGGCTGCTGCTGAGGGGCCTCGGCGTCTACCTGCCCGGCTGGGAGATGCCCGCGGGCGCGCTGCGCGTCCGGGACGGGGCGCCGCCGGCGGGTTTCGGGCCGCCCGCGTACCTGAACGGCGACGCCGGCTTCGGCGTCCAGGTCCCCGACCGCCGCCGGGGCCTGGAGCCGGACCGGGAGATCTACGTGCGGGGCCGGGAGGACCCGAGCTTCGGGATCGTCGTCGCGGGCCCGTCGGCGGCGATCGGGAGCCGCGTCGTCGACGCCGCGGTGCTGATGCGGTTCGCGCGGAGGCTGACGTTCGAGGAGCTCGTCGACACCGGCGACGCCGACTCCGTCCCGTACGCGGTGCGCGGGGCGCGGGCCGTGGAGAACGCGGTGTTCCTCGACCGCGCCGCCGGGATCGGCCTGTGCGTCGAGGCCGACCCGCGGACCGGCGCCCTGCGCTGCCCCCTCTACGTGCGCATCGGCGGCCCCGCGGAACGTTCCGTGCGGGCCTACGGGGCGGTGGCCCAGCCGGTGAGGTCCCACAGCTGATGGGACGGCAGCCGCCGCAGCCGGACGCTCGCGGCGGCCGGGTCCCAGAACACCTCGTCGCTCTCCAGCTCCAGCGACTGCGCGGCCGTCAGCACCGCGCACAGCAGCTCGTCGCGCGTCCGGACGGCCATGAGCGGGCCGATCTGCGCGACGGCGCCAGAGCACTCCGCCAGCGTCCGCAGGAGCGACTTGAGGGCCGCCTCGTCCTCGGGCCCGCGCGCGGGCTCCACCCCCGCCGGGACGCCCGGCTCCACCCGCGCGAGGCCCCGCCTGGCCTCGCCGACGGACAGGCCGTTGCCGGACCGGGCGCCGGCGCCCGCGGAGATGAGCAGGGCGCTGAACACGCCCGCCAGGTCCTCGCTGGCGTGCCCGCCCAGGAAGTAGCGGCGGCGCTCCGGTGAGCCGGGAGTGCCGTTCGAGCCCTCGGACGTGCGGAACCGGACGGCCAGCCGGCTGGCGCGCACGCACCGCTCGTACATGTCGCCGAGGATGTCCTCCAGCTCCTCGTCGCGCGTCCACAGGCGCCCGGTCGCGGTGACGGCGTCGCCGTGGGGGCGGGGGCGTCCGGTGAGCGCCGCCGTGACGGTGTCGTCGAGCTCGCCCTCGGTGAACCGCAGCAGCTCGGCGACGACGTCCTCGACGTCCTCCAGGGTGCGGGTGAGGGCGCGCTGCAGTTCCAGGATCTCCTCGCCGCCGCGCTCCAGGTCCGCGAGCCGGTCGAGCGCCGCTTCGACCTTGCCCTCCACGGGCCCGCCGCCCGCCCCGGTGGCGGCCCGCACCGACGTCTCGACCTCGCCGAGCTTGCGGCGCAGCGCGGCGAGGGTGATGCGCTGCTGCTCCAGCTCGTGCAGCCTGCCCGCCTGGGTCCGCAGGTAGTCGTCCGCCTGGTGGACGAGGCCCGCGAGCTCCTCCACCTGCCCGGTGTTCTGCCGGAGCCGGGTGTCGAGCGCGGGCAGCACGTCCTGCTTGACGCGCGACAGCTCCGCGGTGAGCTGCTCGCCGACGGTGACCAGCACGTTGTTCTGCTTGGTCACCTGGTCGTTCAGTTCGTCGATCCGGCGGGTGAAGGCATGGGCCTGGTCCCGGCTCTGCTTGCCCGCGTACAGTTCGAGCGCCCCCACCACGACGCACATCACCACCAGGATGACCGTCGTCATTGCACTCCTCGGGCGTGACGGTGATTACCGGAACGACTTTTGATCGCGACCATAACTTACGATCATGCGCGCCGACCGGAACTTACGTAACCGACTGATCTCCATGACCGGCCGGTCTCACCTGTTCTTCCCGTGCCATTCCGTGACGCCTTCCGTGCGCTGGGTGACGAATTCTCAGACGCAGCCCTCGAATTGCGGGACGGTGGTGGTGGCCTTCAACCCGGCGGGGCGGAACCACTTGTCCAGCAGCCGCGGCGCGGTGCCGTCCTGGTACATCCGCGTGATCGCCTTGTTGACCGCCTCGCAGCCGTCGACGTCGCCCTTCCTGATGCCGACGCCGTAGGGCTCGTCGGTGAACGGGGCGTTGACGAGCGTGAGACCGCCGCCGGCCGCCTTCGCCGCGAGGCCCGCGAGGATCAGGTCGTCGGTCGAGACCGCGTCGAGCCGGCCCCCGGTGAGCGCGGTGAGGCAGCCGGCGTACCCGCTCGCCTCGACCGGGAGCGCGGCGACGCCCTGCTCGTCGTGGACGCGCGGGAACGACACCGACCCGGGCACGCGGCAGAGCCGCCGCCCTTTCAGGTCGTCGATGTTCCGGATGGCGCGGGCCTCGGACCTGCGGACGAGAATGTCCTGGTGGGCCACATAGTAGGGACCCGCGAACGACACCTTCACCTTGCGTTCCGGCGTGATGGAATAGCTGGCCACCACGAGGTCGACGTCGCCGTCCTGGAGCATTTTCTCGCGGGTCGCCGACGTCACCCGCCTGAACGTCACGTCGCCCGGGCCCACGCCCATCCGCCGGGCGATCTCTTTGGCGATGTCGACGTCGAATCCGGTGAACGACCCGTCGCCCTGGCGTTCGCCGAGTCCCGGCTGGTCGCCGTTGACGCCGATGACGAGCGCGTCCTTTCCGGCGACGGAGTCCTCTCCGGCGTCGGCGATCCCGCACGCCGTCCCCGCGCCGAGGACGGCCGCGGCCGCGAGGAGCGCCGCCGCGATGCTCCGCGCCCTCACTTCGACCACCGGTACTCGGCCAGGCGGGGGCGCACGCCCGCGAGGACGAGCGCGGCGATGACGGCGCCCGCGGCGGGCAGCACCGCGTACCAGCCGCTCGTGCCTCCGTCCCCGTCCTTCACGGCCTCGTCGAACGCCTTCCTGTGGATGGCGACCAGCGCCTGCAGGGAGCGGTCGTACCGGGTGAAGTCGGCGGCGGCCGCGCCGCGGGCGGCGACCGCCTCGTCGCGCTGTCCCCGGTCGACGAGGTCGCGCATCCGGCGGTCGTTGGCCTGGACCTTCTGGTAGTCGGCTAGCACCCTGTTCATGACGTCCGTGAGCTGCGCCTTCTGCCGGGCCGACTGGACCGGCCGGTCGGCCTCGGCTCCGAGGAAGCCGAGGAACTTCACGCGGCCGGGCTCGAAGGACAGGTCCTTCTGGACGGCCGCGTTGTACTGGGTCAGGTTGCCGGCCTTCAGGTACAGGACGGTCTGCGACTTGCTCAGGTAGACCTGCTCGTAGGCGTCGGCCCGCCCGGGGTCGAGCAGGAACCGGGTCTCGTCGGCGTTCGCGCTGTTGCTGATGGCGCGCGTCCGCGAGAGCCCGAGGATCGAGTCGAAGCCCTCTTCCTTGGCCTGGCGCAGATGGTTCGCCTGGCCGGTGAGCATGAGGGTCCCGGCCGCGACCAGGGCGAGCGTGCCGAGCGTCGCCAGCGCGAGCGGCACGTTGAGCAGCCGCCGGAACCGCCGGGCCAGGTAGAGCTGGAACCCGAGGAGGACGGCCAGGAGGACCAGGCCCGTGGCGAGGACGCCCGTGCGTCCGAGGAGGACCGCCGAGCGCTTGTCCTCGTAGGTGTGCCGGACGAGGGTGCCGTTGTCGAGCGTCAGGTTGTAGGCCTTCGGCAGCAGGTCCAGCTTCATCAGGTCGGTCGCCTGCCGGTACAGCTCGACGACCTTCTGCGACGGCGGCCCGGACGCGTGCGGGGACTGCCGGTCCAGCAGCAGGGCCTGCCCGGCGAGGCGCTCGTAGCGGGCGAGCGCGTCCAGCAGGTCCCGGGCCGTGTTGTTCTCCGTCGTCTCGTCCGCGAGCTTCGCGGCCTTCAGCAGGGCGTCGCCGGCCTTGCGGCGGTTCTGGTCGTAGCGGGCGAGCGCCTGCTCGCGTCCGCCGCCCGCCGCGTCGCCGATCAGCAGTGCGTCGGCGAGCTGCGCGTCCATGTCGGAGAGCTGGAAGTACAGGTCGCCGGTGGCGACGACCTGCGGGCCCGCGTCGTGCCCGATGACGCGCACGCCCTCGCGGGCGTTCGCGATCGCCGCCCAGCCGACGCCGAGCAGCGCCACCAGCAGCACGAGCGACAGCGCGGTCAGCGTCCTGACGCGGGACGCGACGGTGCGGGGGAGCAGCCGCGCGAGACCGGACGGGGCCTCGCCGCCCGTCCCGGGGCGCGTGCCGCCGCCCTCCCGGGAGGGCGGCGACGGCTGCGCGGCGGGGGCCGGTCGCCCCGCCGGCGGGGACTGCTGGACGGCCGTCATGTCGCCTCGCCTCGGGTGAGCGTGATGGTGGTCCAGGCGCCCAAGTGGATCCGGTCGCCCTCGGAGACCGGGACCTCCACGTTGTACGGGATGGGGTCGGTGGAGCCGTTCACGCAGGTGCGGTTGGTCGAGCCGGGGTCGACCAGCGTCCAGGTGCCGTCGGGCTTCGCCAGCAGCACCGCGTGGACGTGGGAGACGCCGGGGTCCTCGGGCGGCTCGCGCAGGTCGATCTCGGGCGGGGACGGCTGCGACGAGCTGCGCCGCCCGATGCGGACCTGCTGCCCGGAGAGCGGGATCCGCCGCTCGGGCGCGTACGGGGGGAACGCCAGGGACGCCGAGTCGGGGCCCTCTTCGGCGATGACCGTGCTGTAGTACTCGCGGTCGGCGCTCACGACCGCCGTCCACACCGCTCCGGGCACCGGCGGCGCGGGGACGGGAGGCGCCGGGACCGGGGGAGCGGGAACGGGCGGCGCCGGCACTGGAGGGGCCGGAACGGGCGGGGCCGGCACGGGAGGCGAGGGCGGACGCCGCGGATCCGACGGCCCGCGCTGCGCCGTGCCCGGTCCGGACGGGACGGGCACCGCGGGTTCGGGCTCCGGCGGAGCCGCGGGCTCGGGCTCCGGCGTGGGCCTGCCGCCGCCGATGGCGAAGTCGTAGCCGCACGCCTCGCAGAAGCGGTCGGTGCTGGGCGTCCCGCAGTCGGGGCACGGAGTCCCGCCCGGCGACGGCTGCGGGCCGGACGGGAGGGGGGCCGCGCCGGTGGGGGCGCCCTCGATGCGCTCGCCGCAGACGTCGCAGTAGTCCTGCGCCTGCGAGGTGTGTCCGCTGGGGCAGCTCGCCATGGTCAGCTCTCGCCCCTCCTGGTGGTCACCGTCTCGTCCTTGCGGGTCCGGACCGTCTTGCTGGAGCGCGTGTCGAGCTCCATCTCGTCGGCCTTGTTGACGTCGCGCTTCAGCCGGACGGTGCCGCTCGCCTCGTCCACGACGTCCACCACCTTGCGGAGCATCGCGGTGATCTCGTCGTTGCCGGCCTCGCCCGCGAGCACCACGGCCCGGCCGAGCCGCGCCGTCGCGGTGTCGAGGTCGCCGTCCTTGCGGGCCTGCAGGCCCTCCTGGATCGCCGCGGCCAGCTCCGCCTGCCCGGTGTAGCCCGCCACCCGCGGGTTGATGCGGGTGGACTTCGCCTCGTCGTCGGTCCACTCGGCGAGGACGTTCGCGGTCGCGACGACGCGCGCCTCCTCGCCCGGCGCGCCCGGCACGACGAGCTTCACCCACGCGGCGCGCAGCTCCTTGCCGACCTCGCCCGGCGGCACCTCGACGCAGATGTGGTAGTCGCGGCTCTCGGCGCCCCACGCGCCGAGCGGGTAGTCGCCGGCCTGCGGCGCCGACTCCGCGCGCTTGCCGGTGAGGTCCTCCACCGACGGCGAGACCTGCTTGACGAACCGGAGCCGCGCCGTCTGCGGCGTCCACACGCGCAGGGCGACGTCGGCGACGGACTTGCCCATCGCCGCCTCCGTCATGGCGCGGAAGTCCTCGACCAGCCCGGCCGGGTCGGCCACCATGCCGACGCCGCCGAGCAGCGCGGAGGCGACCTTGCGCAGCTCGGCGACCTCCCAGTCGGTGCCGACGCCGCGGCAGTCGCAGACGAAGCGCCCGCCGCAGCGGGCCAGGGCCGCGTCGAGCTCCTCCGCCGTCTCGTGCTGGTTCTTGCCGTCGGTCAGCAGGATCGCGTGCCGGATGCCGTCGCGGCCGCCGAAGAGGTCGTCGGCCAGCCGCAGCCATGATCCGATCGCGGTGCCGCCGGCCGCCCTCAGCAGACTCAGCGCGTGCTTGGCCTCCGCGCGGGTCTCCGGCGTCGCCGGGACCGTCCCCTGGTGCCGGGGGAAGACCATCTTGGCCGTGTTGGAACCGGAGACGACGGCGAACTCCACGCCGTCGCGCAGCGTGTCGACCGCGACCTGCGCGGCCGCGATCGCCGCGCGCAGCTTGGTCTCGGGGAAGGACATCGAGCCGGAGGTGTCGATGATGACGACCTCGGAGGCCCGGGTCGAGGACGGGACGGGGGCGCCCTCGCCCGCGTCCGCCTCGACGGACACGATGGCGTGCACCTCGCGGCCGCCCTCGGGCAGGTACTTGTTCTGGTCGACGGTGATGCTGAACTGCGGCTCCCTCATCGGGGCTCCTCCGTGCTCTGGGGGATGCTCTCGTGGACGCGGCCGCCGGAGCCGCCGGGGGAGGGGACCGGGATCACGGCGACGGTGATGTTGTCGCGGCCGCCGGCCTCCAGCGCGCGGCTCACCAGCGTCCGCGCGGCGCCGAGCGGGTCGGCCGCCGGGCCCGGCGACTCGCCGCCGGGGCCGGACAGCAGGGCCGCCAGGTCGGCGGCGGCCGGGAAGTAGTTCCAGAGCCCGTCGCTGCACACCAGCAGCGTGCCGGGACCGCCGGGCCGGAACGTCGCCACGTGCGGGTTGACCTGCCCGGCGTCGGCGCCCAGCCACGCGGTGATGACGTGCGCGTTCGGGTGCGCCTCCGCCTCCGCCTCGGTCAGCGACCCCTCGGCGACCATGAACGCGGCCCACGAGTCGTCCTCGGTGAGCCGGCGGGACGCGCCGAGCTCGGCCATGTCGCCGGTGCTGACCTCGGCCCCGTCGATCTCGTCGGGCGCGGGCCCCGCCGCGGCGTCCTCGCCGGACCCGCCGGAGCCGTCCGCGGCCAGCCAGTAGGCGCGGCTGTCCCCGATCCAGCCGACCGTGACCGCCGGGCCGCGCGTCGCCGCGGACACGTAGGTGCACGACGGCGCATCGGACGGGGAGGTGGCGAGCGCGGCGACGGCGGCGGCCGCGCGCAGCGCCGCGTGCCGGGTGGCGTCCTCGGCGTCCTCCCCGGCGTCGAGCCGCGCCACCAGCTCGCCGAGGCCGGTGTCGGCCGCGGCGCGGGAGGCCTCGTCGGGACGCTGCGAGGACCCGACGCCGTCGGACACGACCGCCGCGACGCCGGACAGGTGCGCGGCGAGGGCCAGCGCGTCCTCGTTGCGGCTGTAGCGGCGGCCGCGGTCGCTCGCGCCCGCCGCGACGACCGGGCGGGTGCCGTTGCCGCCGGACGCGGCCGGCAGCTCGATCTCGACGTGGTCGCGTGCGGCCGGCTGGCGCAGGCCGCACGTCTCGCAGTAGCCGTCGGCGTCGATCGCCGTCCCGCCGCATCCGGGGCACGGGCCCGCCCGGTCCGCCCGCCGGGCGGACGGCGCGGACTCCTGCCTGATCGTGGCGCCGTCGCGCCCGGCGGCCGCGGCGGGCGGGCCGTCGGCGAGCCGGTGCCCGCACTCCTCGCAGAAGATCTCCTCGGCGAACACCACGGCGCCGCAGGCGGGGCAGGCGAGCTCGGCCGCCTTCCCCTGGTCCGTCCCGGCCGTGCCGGTTCCGGGGGGTTCGGTACCGGCGGTGTCGTCGGCTCGGGTGTGGTCGTCGGTCACAGCAGCGTCCTCGGGCGTACGGCGTTGGCGGAGTCGACGAGCCGGCGGCACTCGTCCCTGTCTCGGGTGCGGCGTGCCAGCTCCCGGTATGTCCCTTCCAGAAGGCGGCGCATCGGGCCCTCGGCGAGCGCGGCGCCGAACAGGGAGCCGCCCTGCGCCCCGGCCGCCGTGCCGGGACCCGCCAGGATCCAGCCGAGCGCGGCCTCCAGCACCTCGGCGGTGAGCCTGTCGCGGCGCTCGGCGTCCAGGTCGAGGGCGGCGAGCCGGTGGCCGGCGGCGACCAGCTCGGCCGCCGTCAGCTCGACGGGGGGACGGTCGCGCACCGCCGTCACGACGGCCGCGACCTGCGCGGGCACGTACCGGATGGAGATCTTCGGCACCGAGTCGAGCGCGGCGACGGCGGCGCGGCGGTCGCCCGCCGCCAGATGCACGCGGGCGAGGCCGAAGGCGGCGTTGATGTAGCTCTGGTCGGTGCGCCACACCGTCTCGTACAGGCGGACGGCGTCGTGCGGCGCCGACCGCTCGCGGCAGTAGGCGAGGGCCAGCTTGGGGGCGGCCTCGCCGGGCAGCAGCCCGTACAGCCGGTCGAACAGCGGCGCGGCCTCGTCCACCCGGCCCCGCGCGAGCAGCCCGACCGCGCGGTACCAGCCCACCCGCCAGTCGGAGGGGCGCTCCGCGGCGAGCGCGTCGAGCAGCTCGTCGGCCTCGTCGGCCGCGCCGAGCTCGATCCTGGCGCGGGCGAGCGCCAGCCTGACCTCGGGCGTGCTCTCGGGAGCGTTCGCCGCCGCCTCGGCGGCCTGCGCGGGCTCCAGCGCGCCGAGCCCGGACACGAACGCGGCCGCGGGGTCGGCGCCGTCCACGAGCGGAACCGGCAGCGCCGCCGCGGCGACCGGCGGCGGGACGGGCGGCAGCGCCGCCTCCTCCCGCGCCTCGCCCGCCATCCGCGTCGTGAACCGCTCCGGGCCGAACAGCCCGGACGGGGCGGGGCGCGGGACGCCGTCCTCGGCCGCCAGCACCTCGCGCAGGACGCCGGTGAGCTGCTCGGCCATCTCCGCCGCGTCCTGGAAGCGCGCGGTCGGCTCCCGGTGCGTCGCGCGGCGCAGCAGCCGGTCGTAGGACTCGAACCGCTGGAGGACGGGTATCTCCTCGCGCGGCGGCAGCGAGTCGGCGAACCCCCGGGTGTAGCCCTTGAACGGGAAGCTCAGCACGGCGAGCGCCCGGCCGACCGTGTAGAGGTCGGAGGACACCGAGGGGCCCGCGTCGGCGATCTCGGGGGCCTGGTAGCCGACCGTGCCGTAGATCGCGCCGTCCGGGTCGTCCAGCCGCCGTACCCCGCCGAGGTCGATCAGCCTGAGCTGCTCCTCGGACTGGATCACGTTGTCCGGCTTGAAGTCGCAGTAGACGAGCCCCTGGGCGTGCAGGTACTCGAACGCCCGCAGCACCTCCAGCCCGTAGGCGATGGCCTGCGCGAGCGGCAGGTGCTTCTGGCCGGCCGGCAGCGGCTGACGCAGCAGGATGTCCTTGAGCGACTCCCCGCCCACGTACTCCATGACGATGTAGCCGTCGCCGCCGTGCTGGACGAAGTTGTAGATCTTGACGATGTTGGGGTGCTCGACCTCCGCGAGGAACGCGCGCTCGGCCGCCGCCGCGGCCATCGCGTCGGCGTCGCCGCTGTCGAGCAGGCCCTTCAGGACCACCCAGCGGTCGCTGACGTTCTTGTCCTGGGCCAGGTAGATCCAGCCGAGCCCGCCGTGGGCGAGGCAGCCGAGCACGCTGTACTGGCCGCCGACGAGGTCGCCCGGGACGAGCTTGGGGGTGAAGGAGAAGCGGGCGCCGCACTTGGGGCAGAAGCCCTCCGTGCGGCCCGGGCGGTCGCCGCGCCCGCGGCCGACGGGCTCGCCGCAGCCGCTGCAGTACCGCTTGGCCTCCGCGACCTGCGGGTCGCTCATCACCGCGCTGGAGGGGTCCCGGTAGGGGACGCGCGGCACCTCGACGAGCCCGGCGCCGAGCATGCCGCGGCGGCCGGAGGAGCGGGCCGATCCGGTGCGGGTGCTGCCCGTCCGGGTGCTGCCGGTCGCCGTGCTGCCCGACGCTCCCGTGGCCGCCGACGCGCCCGAGCCGCCGGACGCGCTCGCGGCGGCCTGGACGCGGGCGGTGTACGCGGGCGGTGAGCCGCACACGTCGCAGTAGCCGTCCATGATCGTGCCGGCGCAGCCGGCCTGGTGGCACTGGTCGGGCCGCTCGGCGGGCGGGCGCGGGGCCGGGACGCTCGGCGCGGCGGCCGGAGCCGGCGCGGGCGCGGACGCCGCCGGTGGGTTGCCGCAGACGTCGCAGTAGCCGTCCGCGATCGTCCCGCCGCAGCCTGGCTGCGCGCACTGGCTCATCGGTCCGCTCCCTTCGCTCGCGAGGTGACGGCCCGCTGGTACGCGTTCAGGGCCACGGTGGCCTTCCGCAGATCGCAGGGAGAGGTCCACAGCAGCTCGCGTGCCTGCTCGTAGGACCGGGCCAGTTCGGCGTCCTCGGCGTGGCCGAGCCGCGCGGCCTTCGCCCGGTAGGCCTGCAGGCGGCCGCGCAGCTCCTCGCGCCGGTCCAGCAGGCCCCGGATCAGGCCGGTGGTCTCGCGTGCCCGCGCCAGCGCCGCGTCCGCGGCGCGTTCCAGGTCGGCGACCCGCCGCGCGGTCTCGCGCCAGCCGCCGCCCCGCGCAGCCGCGCCCGGACGGGGCCGGGTGACGGCGGAGAGGCGGTCGGCGAGGGCGGCGGAGGAGTCGGGCGGGTCCGGCAGCGCGGGCGCGGTGATCTTGGCGAGGACCTCGTCGCGGGCGGAGCGCGCCTCGGCCTCGGCCTCGCGCACCAGGTCCAGGACGGCGGCGACGCCGCGGATCCGGGCGGCGAACCCCTCGCGCAGCCGCTCCGTCTCCTCCAGGCCGCGGCGCACCTCGGCGAGGCCGGAGCGGATCGCGTCCAGCCGCGCGGTGTCGGCGTGGCCGTCCCGCGCCAGCGCGAGCGGGTCGGCGCGCACGGTCGCGGCGACGGTCTCCAGCTCGTCGCGCAGCCGCTCGAAGGCGGGGTCCGCGCCGCCGGCCGACTCCAGCAGCTCCTCGGCCGCCCGCCGCTCGGCCTCGACCTCGGCCAGCCGCGACAGCAGCGTCGACCAGACCGCGTCGAGCGCGGCGACCGCCCGCGCGACCTCCTCGTAGAGCGGCGTCATCCGGTCGACCGCCGCGCGCGGCGTCAGCCTCTCGCCGGACGGGACGGCCAGCAGCGTCCGCCGCTCAAGCGGCACCTCCGCCGCGGGCAGCTCCACCGACGGCCCCTCCAGGAGGCGGGTGAGCTCGGCGAGCTGCGCCTGACCGGGCCTGCCGTGGCGGGCCCGCAGCTCCTCGGCGGCGGACAGGACGCGCCCGTGCAGGTCGAACAGCAGCCACAGGGACGCCGTCCGCGACCGCACGTCGGACTGCACGCGCAGCGTCGCGCCCCGCAGCGCCGCGCCTTCGAGCAACTGGTACCCCTGGTGGGCCTCCAGGTCCAGCAGGGCCGCGCCGATCCGTTCCCTCTCCTCCCGGAGGCGCGCGAGCACCCGGTCCGCCTCGTCCCGGCTCATCGGAGGCCGGTCCAGGCGCGGCTCACTCAACGCTGATCCACGTCTGGCCCATGTTCGCCCCTGATTCCCCCGAATAGGCACGTTTCCGGGGCCAGTTTTCACCATGCGAGGCCGCCTTCTCAAGCGCGGGGCCGATCACCGCGCCCGACGGACCCCGGCCGCACCGCGAAGGCGGCGACTCCCCGCGCGGGCCTGCAAAATGTCAGTGTTCGAACGTATGATCGAACCATGGCGAACGTTGCGACGCACCCCCAGACCGCGCCCACCGCGCCGGCCGCGCTCACGGCGGCGGAGATCGCCGCCCTCGCGCTCTCGCTCGCGCACCTCGGCACCGGCCCGCAGGCCACCACCGCGCGCCGCGCCCTGCACATCCTCCTCGACGCCGCTCCGCACGACGACGTGGTCACCACCACGCTCGCCACCCTCACCACGCCCCTGGACGCCTCCACCTCCGACCGCGCCCGCGTGGTCGCCGCCGCCATCACCGAGCACCGCGTCGTCCGGCTCTGCTATGGCGACGCCGGCGCCAACGTCACGATCCGCGAGGTCGAGCCGGTCACCTGCCTGGTGCACCGCGACCACTGGTACCTCGTCGGCTGGTGCCGCATGCGCCGCGGCGTGCGCGCCTTCCGCTTCGACCGCATCCTCGCGGTCGAGTCCACCGGTCTGCTCGCCCGGCACCGGCGCGCCGACCGCTACCTCCCCTTCCAGCGGCGCCAGGCGGGCTGACCGCCCGCCGCGGGGGCCGCGCCCCAGCGGTCCCCGCGGACCGCTGGGGGCCGTTTCCGAACCGGGCCGCGGGCCGGTCAGACCGCCATCGTCCGCTGGACGGCGGCGGTGACCACGGTCCTCAGATCGCCGGCACGGGAGTAGGCGGCGCGCTGGAACCGGGCTCCGTTCCCGCGTTCCAGCACGCCGCCGAGGAGCTTGGCGACGGTGTCGAGATCGCCCGCGCGGTCGAGCGCGGGGGCCAGGTGCTCGACGAGCGCGGCCACCACCTCGCGGGCGGGGGCGGCCGTGTGGGTGCGCGGGTGCACGAGCTCGCCGCGCAGGCCGGAGCGCCCGGCCCGCCACATGGCCAGGCGCACCAGGTCCGTGCGCACCGGGTCGGGCGGCTCGCTCCGCCGCCACGCGTCCGCGGCGGTGTCGACCAGCGCCCGCACCAGCGCACCCTGCAGAACGGCGTCGTCGGCGTCCAGGCACACGTCCGCGACGCGGATCTCGACCGTCGGGTAGTGCCGCGACAGCCGGGCGTCGAAATAGATCATGCCCTCGTCCACCAGGACCCCGGTCGCGAGCAGCGCGTCCACCGCCGTCCGGTACGCGCTCGCCGAGCCGAACAGCTCGGTCGGGCCGCTGGAGGGCCAGCGGCCCCAGACCTGGTGCCGCCAGCTGTCGGAGCCCGTGTCGGCGCCCTGCCAGAACGGGGAGTTCGCGCTGAGCGCGAGCAGCGGCGGCAGCCACGGCCGGATCCGGTCGAGGACGGCGGCGCCCTCCTCGGGGGACTCGATGCCGACGTGCACGTGGCAGCCGCAGGTGAGCTGCTCGTCGGCGGTGGGGCCGAAGGCGTCGGCCATCCGCAGGTAGCGGTGCGACGGGGTGAGCGAGGGGCGGACGCTGACCGGCGACGTCGCCAGCGCGGCGACGGCGGCGCCCACCCCGGCCGCGGACTGGCCCGCCGCGATCCGAGCCGACCGGACGTGGTCGGACAGCTCGTCGAGCGAGCCGCAGACCGGGGTGGCCGTCTCCAGCTGCTCGCGCTGGAGCTCGGTCTCCAGCGCCTTGGAGCGCCGCCCGCCGGTCAGGAACAGCTCGTCGTGGCGCCGGGCGTAGTGGATCACGGAGCCGGACAGGGCCTGGGGCGCGCCCGTCTCCGGGTCGACCAGGAGCAGCTCCTCCTCCACGCCGAACGTGCGCCCCGCCGCGCGAAGTGTCACCAGACATTCCTTCCCTGCCAGCACGGATGTACGTCCCGCGAGGGGAGCGTTCTGGCGGCGCGGGCCTGCCTAGAATGCGCCGGCGTCGACCGAGCGCTTGGTCAAAAGGAGGTGGTATGTCCTATCTCGTCGGCCAGTGGGGCACCGGACCCGTCGGCAGATCGTCGCTCAGGGCGCTGCTCGGGCACCCGGACCTCGAACTCGCCGGGATCGTCGCCGTCGACCCCCGGCACGCCGGCGTCGACGCAGCCGAGCTGGCCGGAAGCGGCCGCCCGGCCGGGATCCGGGCCACCGAGGACCCGGCGCCGCTCCTGGCCCGGCGGCCCCATGTCGTCTGCCACACGGCCTCCCGCGCCCGGGACGCGGCAGGGGAGCTGTGCCGCATCCTGGAATCGGGCACCGGCGTGGTCTCGGACATGCTGCCCTCACTCGTCCATCCGCCGTCCGCCGACCGCGCCCTCGTCCGCCGGCTCCGGTCCGCGTGCGCGACCGGCGGCGCCGCCTGCCTCACCCTCGGACCCAGCCCGGTGAACGACGTCCTCCCGCTGCTGCTGAGCGGCGGCTGCCTGCGCGTGCACTCCGTCAAGGTCACCCGCTTCACCTGCCGGGACGACCCCGAGGCCGGCGCCCGGCTCGGCTTCGGCGGCCCCCTCGGGCACCGTCCGCCGATCGTCCGGCCGGGCGGGCCGAGGCGGGCGTGGGGCCCGGTCGTGCGCCTCCTCGCCGAGCACCTGGCCGTTCCGCTGGACGAGGTGACCGAGACCTACGAACTGTGCCCGGCGCCCGAGGACATCGGCCGCGTCGCCAAGGGGACCCTCGCCGGCCTGCGGTTCCAGGTGTCGGGGCTGCTGCGCGGCCGTCCCGTGATCACCGTCGAGCACGTCGCCCGGGTGCGCGCCGACATCGCCCCCCACTGGCCGGCCCCGCCGCCGGGCGCGACCGGCGGCCACCGCGTCGAGATCGACGGCGAGCCGCCCTGGCGGATGGACCTCGCGGGGCCCGCCGCCGACGACCCCGCCGCCTCGACCGCGCTGCGCATGGTCAGCGCCGTCCCCGCCGTGGCCGAGGCCCCGCCGGGCCTGCACACCCCGCTGACCCTGCCGCCGTTCACCGGTCGGCGCCGCCTGCGCTGAGCCATGCGGCGACCAGCGTCCCGGTCTCCTCCGGCCGGTCGACGTAGAGCATGTGGCCGGCGTCGACCTCGCTGATCACGAGGCCGGGGCCGAGCGCGGCGCGCAGGTCCACCACGAACTCGGGGCGGACGAAGTCGGCCGCCGTCGCGATGACCAGGTGCGTGGGCACGTCGGCGGGCGGCGCGAGGTGGGGGCGGGCCATCTCCGAGTACGCGGTCACCGCGGCCGCCGGCTCGAACCGCCACCGCAGCCGTCCGTCCGGGCCGTGCTCCAGGTGCTCGGCGACCTCCTCGTCCACGGCGTCCGGCGGAGCCGCCGGCCAGCGCGCCGCCCGGTCGGCCCGCGCCTCGGCGACGTCGCGGAAGGACGCCGGGGACAGCTGCCCGCGCGCCTCCCGGCCCGCGGCCGCCGGGACGAGCCCGATGGCCGGGTCCAGCAGGAGGAGCCGCCGCACCCGCCGCGGCGCGGTCCGCGCGAGGTGCAGCGCGATCATCCCGCCGTAGGAATGCCCGACGAGGTCGGCCCGCTCGACGCCCTCGGCGTCCATCATCGCGAGGACGTCGGCCACGTGCCGCTCGACCGTCCACGGCGGCTCGTGCGTCGACCGCCCGTGGCCGCGCAGGTCGGGCGCGAGGACGGAGCGGTCCGGCAGGTACCGCTCGGCGGTCCGCCGCCAGCGCGCCCCGTGACCGCAGACCCCGTGGAGCATGACCACCGGTGCTCCGCCCGGGTCCCCGTACCGATGAACGTGCAGTACCGCGTCCGCCATGCGCTAAAGCGTATGCGCGCGGAACCGGCCGCGAACGGCCTTCACCGGTCACCGGCCCGGTCAGGAACGTTCCCAGCGGACGGACGACAGGGCCAGGAGCGCCACATGGAAGGACACGCACGACTCCACGTCGTCGAGATCGGCGTCCAGGACCCGTTCGATGCGGCGGAGGCGCTCGTAGAAGGCGGGGCGGGAGAGGTGCGCCTGCTGGGCGGCGACGGCCTTGTTCCGGCCGGATTCGAGGTACAGCTCCAGGATGCGCGTGAGGTCGCTGCCGCGCTGGGCGTCGTACTCCAGGAGCGGGCCGAGCTCGCGCTCGACGAAGGTCTGGACGCGGGCGTCGTCGCGGAGGAGGTGCAGCAGCCCGCGCAGGCGCAGGTCGGGCAGGCGGTAGTAGAGGCGGGCCCCGGAGCCGCGCGCGGCGACGTCGGCGACCTGCTCGGCCTCCAGGAAGGAGCGGCGGACGTCGCGGATCGTCTCCACCACCGACCCGGCGGCCATCACGGTGTCGCCGGACTGCTTGCGGATCCGGGTGGCGACCTCGGTGAGCGCGGTCTCCACGTCGGCGCGGGCGGGCAGGGAGGCCAGGACCCCGACGCGGGCGTGCGGGCCGCCCTCGTCCAGGACGCCGACGAGCGCGGCGAGGCGCGCGTCCTTGCAGGCCGCCGCGGCCGTCTCGGCGAGCTGCGACAGCTCCCCGACGGGCGGGGCGGACCGGGACAGCGCGGGGCCGCGGTGGCGGAGCACGGCGCCGAGCAGCCGGCGGCCGGACAGCGGGACGCCGAGGGCGCGGGCGCGGGCCGCCGCCTCCTGCGGGTCGGAGTAGGCGTGCGCGAGGATGCGGGCGATGATCGTCCCGTGCGCCTGCCGCTCGACGCTCTCGGCGTGCCGGTCGAGGAGCCGGCCGAGGGCGAGGGTGGTGGCGGCCCGCTCGATCAGCACGGTCTCGCGCGGGGACGGCGGCGCGCCGAGGTCGACGATCAGCCGGCCCCAGTCCTCCCCCCGCGCGCCGACCATCGTGACCAGCCAGCCGGACGCCTCGTCGTAGCCGGTGCGGCGGCCGGGGCGGACGGCCCGCGAGCGGGTCTCCCACGCCGACAGCAGCTCGGCCGGGTCGGCGCCGCCGGCGTCCGCGGCGAGGACCTGGTGGGCGAGGTTCTCCAGCACCACCGGGTGCCCGCCGAGCGCCGCCACCTGCCGGACGACCTCGTCGGTGGAGGCGCCCTCGACCGACAGCTGGGTGAAGATCTCGTGCAGCTGCTCGGAGGCGCGCAGCTCGGCGAACTGCTCCTGGACGATCCGGGCGTGCACCGACTCGGTGATGTCGACGAACGCGGGCTCGTGCGCCAGCACGATCACCGGCAGGCCGAACTCCTCGGCCGCGGCGATCAGCGGGGGCGGCAGCACGCTGGCGTAGCGCCGGCCGAGCTCGATCATCAGGCCGCTGACACCGACGTCGGCGAGGTCGGCGATGTAGGCGCGGAGCCGCTCGGGCTCGTCGGGCAGCGCGATCCCGGTGGTGAGGACGAGCTCGCCGCCGTGCAGCAGATGCGCGATGTCGGTGACCTCGGCGACGTGCACCCAGCGGACCCGGTTGCCGGTGCGGTCGGCGCCCGCGACGACGTGCGGCTGGCCGCGGCGTACCGCGTCGAGCTGGAGGACGTCGTCGACAGTGGGCAGCATCACGGCGAGGATATCCGTACAGGGTGTCAGCGGCGATGATCCGGCCGTTACCGATGGTCGGCCGCCAGCAGACCGTTAAGCGGAGGCGCCCGGTCCTGACACTCTGCGGGTGGCCGCGGCCGCCCGCCGGAAACGAGACTTGGGGCATGTCGGAACACGCGAACCTGCTCAGGCGCCACCGGGCGGTCATGCCGTCCTGGATGGCGCTCAACTACCGGGACCCCATCGAGATCGTCGGCGGCAAGGGCAACCGCGTGACCGACGCCGAGGGGAACTCCTACCTCGACTTCTTCATCGGCATCCTGACGAACATGCTCGGGTACGACGTGCCCGAGGTCCGGGACGCGGTGGAGCGGCAGATCGCCACCGGCGTCGTGCACACCTCCACGGCGTACCTGCTGCGCGGGCAGGTGGAGCTGGCCGAGAAGATCGCCCGGCTGTCGGGCATCCCGGACGCCAAGGTGTTCTTCACCAACTCCGGGACGGAGGCCAACGAGACCGCGCTGCTGCTGGCCGCGTACGCGCGGCGCAGCGACCAGGTCCTCGCGATGCGGCAGAGCTACCACGGCCGGTCGTTCGCCGCGACGGGCGTCACCGGGAACCGCGGCTGGACGAACCTGTCGTACTCCCCGCTGGACGTCCACTTCCTGCACGGCGCCGACCGCCGGCTCCCGCAGTTCGCCGGGATGTCGGACGAGCAGTACATCGACGCCTGCACGCAGGACCTGCGGCACGTGCTGGCCACCGCCACCGGCGGCGACGTCGCCGCGCTCATCGCCGAGCCGATCCAGGGCGTCGGCGGCTTCACGATGCCGCCGGACGGCCTGTTCGCCGCCTACAAGCGCGTCCTCGACGAGTTCGGCATCCTGTTCATCTCCGACGAGGTGCAGACCGGCTGGGGCCGGACGGGCCAGGGCTTCTGGGGGATCGACGACCACGGCGTCACCCCGGACGTGATCACTTTCGCCAAGGGGCTCGGCAACGGCTTCGCGGTCGGCGGCGTCGTCGCGCGCGGCGACCTCATGGACGGCCTCCACGCGGTCGGCATCTCCACCTTCGGCGGCAACCCGGTGTCGATGGCCGCGGCCAACGCCACGCTCGACTACGTCCTCGACCACGACCTGCGGTCGAACGCCGCCCGGCAGGGCGCGACGATCATCGGGGGGCTGTCGGCGGCGGCCGGCCGGTTCCCGATCGTGGCGGACGTGCGGGGCAAGGGCCTGATGTTCGCGGTCGAGCTGGCCGACCCGCGGACGGGCGAGCCGAGCCCGCCGCTCGCCGCCGCGCTGATGGAGGCCGCCCGCGAGCGGGGGCTGCTGGTCGGCAAGGGCGGCCTGTACGGCAACGTGGTGCGCATGGCGCCGCCGCTGACCCTCACCGACGACGAGGCCGCGGAGGGCCTCGGCATCCTGATCGCATCGCTGGAAGCCGTCAACGGGACCGCCGTCGCCGGCGGGCCGGAGACGGCCGCTCGCCGGGAGGACGCATGACCAGGCACGTGACGCACTGGATCGGCGGGAAGCCGTTCGGCGGGGAGAGCGCCCGGCGCGGCGAGATCTTCGAGCCCGCGTCCGGGCGCGTGGCCGGGACCGTCGACCTCGCCGGGGACACGGAGGTCGACGCCGCGGTCGCCGCCGCGAAGGCGGCGTTCCCCGGCTGGCGGGACGCCTCCCTCTCGCAGCGCACGAAGGTGCTGTTCCGCTTCCGCGAGCTGGTGGACGCGCACCGCGGGGAGCTCGCCCGGCTCATCTCGTCCGAGCACGGCAAGGTGGTCGCCGACGCGGCCGGCGAGGTCGCCCGGGGGCTGGAGGTCGCCGAGTTCGCCTGCGGCATCCCGCACCTGCTCAAGGGCGGGTTCTCCGAGAACGTCTCCTCGCGGGTGGACGCCTACTCGATCCTCCAGCCGGTCGGCGTGGCCGCCGGGATCACCCCGTTCAACTTCCCGGCGATGGTGCCGATGTGGATGTTCCCCGTCGCGATCGCGTGCGGGAACACGTTCGTGCTCAAGCCGTCCGAGAAGGACCCGTCGGCGTCGGTCCGGCTCGCCGAGCTGTGGGCCGAGGCGGGGCTGCCGGACGGCGTCTTCAACGTCCTGCACGGGGACAGGGCGGCGGTGGACGGCCTGCTGCGCCATCCCGACGTCAGGGCGGTCAGCTTCGTCGGCTCCACCCCGGTCGCGCGCCACATCTACGGGACGGCGGCCGCGAACGGCAAGCGGGTGCAGGCGCTCGGCGGGGCCAAGAACCACATGCTCGTGCTGCCGGACGCCGACCTCGACCTCGCGGCGGACGCCGCGGTGTCCGCCGGATTCGGGTCGGCGGGGGAGCGGTGCATGGCTATCTCCGTCGTCGTCGCCGTGGACCCGGTCGGGGACGAGCTGACGGCCAAGATCAAGGAGCGGGTCGCCGGGCTGCGGGTGGGGCCGGGCGACCACCCCGAGGCGCAGATGGGGCCGCTCGTCACGAGGGCGCACCGGGACAGGGTGGCGTCCTATCTGGACGGCGCCGTCGCGCAGGGCGCCACGCTCGCCGTCGACGGGCGCGACCCGGAAGTCCTGGGCGGCGCCGGCGACGGCTTCTGGCTCGGGCCGGCCGTCCTCGACCACGTCACCCCGGACATGGACGCCTACCAGGACGAGATCTTCGGCCCGGTGCTGTCGGTCGTGCGGGCCGGGTCCTACGACGCGGCCATGGAACTGATCGCCGCCAACCCGTACGGCAACGGGACCGCGATCTTCACCAACGACGGCGGGGCGGCGCGCCGCTTCCAGAACGAGGTGGAGGTCGGCATGGTCGGGGTGAACGTGCCGATCCCGGTGCCGATGGCCTACTACTCGTTCGGCGGCTGGAAGGACTCGCTGTTCGGCGACAGCCACGCCCACGGCATGGAGGGCGTCCACTTCTACACCCGGACGAAGGCCGTGACGGCGCGCTGGCTCGACCCGTCCCACGGCGGGGTGAACCTCGGCTTCCCCACCAGCGGCTGAGGGCTCCGCGGGAATTACCTACCGAGCACGTTTTTCCGTTGTCAATTTCCGTCCTGCGCGGCCGGGTGAATAATGGCTCCACCCCATTGACTGGGTCTGTGTCCGGCGACACAATCTGACTGTCTCCCTTAATTGAAGCGAATTCAAAAGTCAGGGTCGGCAGTAAGAAACCCGTGGTCGTCGGCCGCGGGCCGGTGGAGCCGGATGTGCAGGAGAGCCGCGCTATGACCGCAGGCGACCACGCCGCCGAAGTGGACGCGCTCGGAAGGCGATTCCCGGGCTGGACCATTTGGTTCGGCCTGTTCACCGGCCATTGGTGGGCGCTGCCGCCCAGGGACCGCGACGTGGGGGACTTCCTCGAGGCCGACACTCCGCAGCGGCTCATCGCGCGGATCGAGGTGGTCGCCGGCGCCGTGCCGGCGCGGCGCCCGGCCGGCGGGCCGGCGCCCCCGGGCGGCCTGGTCCGGCCGTCCCTCGACCCCCGGCAGGACGTGCGGCGTCCCTCGAACCTCCTCCGTCTCGAGGGCGTCACACCGCCGCCGTCCGGCCGGGTACCGGTGATCGCGTGGCCGGGCGGCACCGCAGGGTGATCCGCCGTTCCCCACCCCCACCACGCCCACCGGTGCCGCCGCGGCCCCGGACGGGACGCGGGCCCGCGCCATATCCTCTCCAGCAACCTCCGTGTATGGCGCGGACGCCAGCACCCACCGTCCCTCCGGGGCCCGGCGGCCTCCCCTTCCAGCGGTCCGGCCCGAATCCGCATCCGAGGGTGCGGTAATGGTCATGCCGTTGTCACCCGCGGGAAAGCCCGCCGGGAAACAGGCGAGTCGCGATCTTCGGTAATTCCGGCCGAAGTCCTCACCGGACGGATGAGAAGTTCCGCGAGACCGGCGATCACATCGTCGGCGTCCGCCGCGACCCGCGCAATGGCGGCGGGAGTCGTCCGGCACCGCCGTTCGCGAGCGGGGTCCGTGCGTCCGCCCGCCGCGGAGACGCTACGCTGCGCCGACGGGCCCGTTCGCGAGGGGGAGGGCCCTGGCACGGATCGGGAGCGACATGCGGCGCAGGGCCACGGCACGGGTCAAGGCGGCGACGGCCCTGGCGGCGGCCGCGGCACTCGGCGCCGCGGGGCTCGGCGCGTGCAGCGGCGGGGACGACAAGCCGGTGGGCGTCGCCAAGGTGGTGAGCACCCTCGGCCCCGGCGAGGGGGCGCTGAACCTCCTCACGCTGCCCGGCTCGGTGGAGAGCGGCGGCACCGACCCGCGCGTGGACTGGGTCACGCCCTTCCAGGAGCGCACCGGCTGCAAGATCGGCCTGAAGGTCGTCAAGACGCCCGAGGAGATGGCCGACCTCATGCGCGACCGGGGCCGCCGCTACGACGGCGTCGCCGCGCCGCCGGAGGTCGCCGGGCGGCTGGTCGAGGAGAACCAGGCCGTCCCGATCAACCCCGACCTCGTGGACGGGTACAAGAAGCTCGAACCGAGGCTGCGCAAGCTCCTGGAACGCGACGGCAAGCACTACGGCCTGCCGTACGTGTGGGGCTCCAACCTGCTGATGTACGACACTCGCGCCGTCCAGGCGCCGACGAGCTGGGCCGCGCTGTTCGACCCCGGACAGGCCCGCCGCTACTCCGGGAAGATCGTCATGCGGGACAGCCCGCTCGCGATCGCCGAGGCCGCGCTCTACCTCAAGGGCCGGCAGCGCAAGCTCAAGATCCGCGACCCCTACTCGCTGACGCCGGCGCAGCTCTCCGCGGCCGGGCGGGTCCTGGCCCAGCAGCGCAGGTACGTGGGGGAGTACTGGGACCTTCCGGCCGACGCGGTCAGCGCGTTCGCCGGCGGCCGGGCCGTGCTCGGCCAGGCCTGGCCCTACCACGCTGACGTGCTGAACCGCGCGTCGCGGCCCGTCCAGAGCGTCATCCCGTCCGAGGGCGCGACCGGATGGATGGACGCGTGGATGATCGGCGCCCGCGTCCAGCACCCGAACTGCATGTACCAGTGGCTCCAGTGGACGGCCTCGCCGGACGTCCAGCAGCAGGTCGCCGAGTGGACGGGGGTCGCGCCCGCCAACCCGCAGGCGTGCTCGGGCGACCGCCTCAAGTCCGGCTTCTGCGCCGCCTACCACGTGGGCGACCGCGGCTACCTCAACAAGATCGTGTTCGCGCACGCGCCGTCGAAGGCGTGCGGCGGCGACTCGGGCGAGAAGGACTGCACCGACTACGCCGAGTGGACGCGGACCTGGATCCAGGCCACCAAGGCCTGAGGTCCGCGCGAGAGTCTCTCCGACGCGCCCGACCGCCCCCAGCCGGGCGCGCCTCACGGGTGGTCCTGGGCTTCCCCCCGAAACGCCCAAGTCACCCTCTCCCTGGAGAGACCTCCATGACGGCGGCGCCTGCCGCCGTCCGCGCCGGCGGCGGCTCCCCCACCGTCCGTCCGGCGCCCGTGAGCGGCTCCCGGGGGCCCCGCCGTGCGCGGGGTACCGGCGGGGCGGGTGCGCAGTCGTCGCACGCGAACACCCCGGACGAGTCCGGCAGGCGGCCGACGCGAACGCGCGGCCGGGGCCATCTCTTGCGGCAGACGACGCACGCGTCGCCCAGGCGCTGGGCCGTGCTCAACCCCTGCGGGTCGACGACCGGCTCGCCCCTCTGGCCCATGTCTCCATCCCCCCGGTGGGAGTCGCCTTCACGTCCTCCTTTATAGGCGGGGAAGTGTGTTGTCGCTGCTAGGGAAGGTGAAAAGGGCGGCAAAGCCTCCCGTGTCGCCCTGCGCCCCAAGGGCTCGCGGGTTATGTCCGGCGCCCGGCACGGCGGGCCGTCGAGGCAATGACCGCTTTTCGGCAGGTTATGCGGTCACCGACCAGGCCCTTTGCTCTCTTTTGGCAGGTCCGTACGTACAAAGGAGACATGTCGGCCAGGAACGTCGAGGATCGGCGAGTCCGGCCGCACATGCCCCGCCTCCCGCGGACGCGTGTGACTTCGGCGACGGACACCGCATTCGGCTGTCTGATGGTGGCCGCGGTGGGCGCGGCGGCCGCCGTCCTCTACGCGCTCGCCGGCGTGGGCCGCCCCGGGGTGCTCGCGGCCGTCATGGCCGCGCTCGCGGCGGTGGCCGTCGCGGCGGCCAGGTGGGGGGCGGCGCACTCCTCGCGCGGGTCGCTCCGGCCGGTGGAACGGCTCCGGCGGGAGCTGGAGAGGCTGACCGAGGACGACGCGGGCGGCCGCGTCGCCGTCCCGGCCACGGGCGATGAGGCGGAGCGGCTGGCCGAGCGCGTGAACGAGCTGCTCGACCGGCTGGAGACCGCGATCCTTCAGCGGCGCGCGTTCGTCGCCGACGCCTCGCACGAGCTGCGCACGCCCATCACCGGGCTGCGCACCCGCATCGAGCTGGCCCTCGCCGCCCCCGAGGAGGGCGACGCCGTCGACACCCTGCGCCGCTCGCTGGCCGACATCGACCGGCTGCACCGGATCGTCGAGGACCTCCTCGTCCTCGCCCGCCTCGACTCCGGCGACATCCCCGCCCGGGAGCCCATCGACCTCGGGGCGCTGGTGGAGGCGGAGGCCGCGCTGCGCAGCCCGCCGGTCGCGATGGTGGTGAAGGTCGAGCCGGGCCTCGTCGTCGGCGGCGACCGGCAGCGCCTCGGCCGCGCGGTGCGCAACCTGCTCGCCAACGCCGAGCGCTACGCCGCCGCGCAGATCGAGGTCGAGGCCCGCGCGGACGGCGACGGGGCCGTCGTCGAGGTGCACGACGACGGCCCGGGAATCCCGTTCGCCGACCGGGACCGCGTCTTCGAGCGGTTCGCCCGGCTGGACCCGGCCCGCAGCCGCGACAAGGGCGGCAGCGGGCTCGGCCTGCCGATCGCGCGGGAGATCGCCCTCTCCCACGGCGGGACCCTGGAGGTCGCCGACGGGGCCTACGGCGCCCGTCTCGTGCTCCGGCTCCCGCTGTCCCGGTGACTCAGCGGAACGCGTGGACGTTCTCCCCGGCCCACTGCGCGAAGGAGCGGGACGGGCGGCCGAGCACCTTCTCCACGTCGGGGCTGACGCGGCGCTCGGCCTCGGTCGGCTCGCCGAGGATGTCGAGGGTGCCGTCGACGACCGGCGCGGGCATGAACTCCAGCATCTGCGCCCGCGCCTCCTCCCGGGTCTGCTCGGCGAACGCCACCGGCTCGCCGAGCACGTCGCCGATCGTCCGCGCCCTTTCCCGCGGCGTGAGCGGAGCGGGCCCGGTGAGCTCGTAGACGCGGCCCTCGTGCCCGCTCTCCCGCAGGGCCGCGGCCGCGACCTCGGCGATGTCGGACGGGTGGACGAACGGCAGCGCGACGTCGGCGAACGGCGCGGCGGCCGCCCGGTGGGCGCGGACCGGCTGCGCCCACGCGAACGCGTTGCTGGCGAAGCCGCCGGGCCGCAGGATGGTCCAGTCCAGCCCCGACTCCCGGACGGCGTCCTCGAACGCCTTGAGGTGGCTGTGGCTGTGCGCCGTCGGGCGCGTGCCGGCGCCCTGCGAGGACATCAGCACGACCCGCTCCACGCCGGCGGACTTCACCACGTCCAGGACGGCGCGCGGGTCCAGGTCCTCGGGCGTGCCGAGCAGGTGGCCGGCGACGAGCAGGAAGAGCGCGTCCGCCCCGTCCAGGACGGGCCGGAGGGTCTCCGGCTCGGCGAGGTCGGCCGCGCGGTGGACGACGCCTGCGGGCAGGTCGCCGGGGTCGGTGCGCGACACCGCCGTCACCCGCTCGCCCGCCTCGGCCAGCGCCCGCACCAGCGGCCGCCCGACGTTCCCCGTGGCGCCCATGACAACGATCATTGCTTTCTCCCTCTGAGCTGCGTTGACACCGCCGGGGCGGTGCCGTCGCGGTGCGACACGGGGAAAGCTAACATCCTGGATATAGTAGGTACCTAGAAGAAAGTGACTACCCCGGGAGGCCGTGATGGTGGACGCCAGGACCGAGGAGGCGCTCGACCCCGAGCTGGCCTGCCCGATCGCCCCGGTGGTCGACCTCGTGTTCAGCCGCTGGACCACCCCGATCCTGTGGACGCTGCACGAGTACGGGCGGCAGCGGTTCGTGGAGCTCCAGCGCCGCGTCGCCACGATCACGCCGAAGGTGCTGACCCAGCGCCTGCGGCAGATGGAGCGCGACGGGCTCGTCGTCCGCACCTACCACCCCGAGGTGCCGCCGCGCGTCGAGTACGAGATCAGCGAGCTGGGCCGCAGCCTCGCGCCGCTGTTCGCGGCGCTCGCGGAGTGGTCCGCCGAGAACCTGGAGAAGGTCGAGCGGGCGCGGAGCGCCTACGACGGCGGCGAGGGCTGAGACGGGACCGGCGCGGCGGCGGGGCGGCGGCGGGGCGGCGGCGGGGCGAACGGCGTCCGCGCGATCCCGGGGCGGCCGATGCCCGACAATGGACGCGTGATGTCTCCTTCAAGCCCCGACACGGCCGCCCGCGAGCTGGTCGTCCTCGGCTCCACCGGCTCCATCGGCACCCAGGCCCTGGACGTGATCCGACGCAACCCCGGCCGGTTCCGGGTGACGGGGCTGGCGGCCGGCGGCGGGCGGGTGGACCTGCTGGCCGAGCAGGCGCTGGAGTTCCGGCCCGAGGTCGTCGCGGTGGCCCGGGCCTCCGCCGCGCAGGAGCTCCAGCTCGCCTTCTACGCCGAGGCCAAGCGGCGCGGCTACGCCTCCGGCGACTACCCCATCCCCAAGATCGTGGCGGGTCCCGACGCGGTCGCCGAGGTCGCCGCCTGGCCGTGCGACGTGGTCCTCAACGGGGTGACCGGCGCCCTCGGCCTCGCCTCGACGCTGGCCGCGCTGGACGCGGGGCGCACCCTCGCCCTCGCCAACAAGGAGTCGCTCATCGTCGGCGGCCCCCTCGTCAAGGAGCGGGCGCGGCCGGGGCAGATCGTCCCCGTCGACTCCGAGCACTCGGCGCTCGCCCAGTGCCTGCGCGGCGGGCGGGCCGAGGAGGTGCGGCGGCTGGTGCTCACCGCGAGCGGCGGACCCTTCCGGGGGCGGGCCCGCGACGAGCTGACCGGCGTCACCCCGGAGCAGGCGATGAACCACCCCACCTGGGACATGGGCCCGGTCATCACGATCAACTCCGCGACCCTCGTCAACAAGGGCCTGGAGGTCATCGAGGCGCACCTGCTCTTCGACGTCCCGATGGACCGCATCGAGGTGATGGTGCACCCGCAGTCGGTCATCCACTCGATGGTCGAGTTCACCGACGGCTCCACGCTGGCGCAGGCGAGCCCGCCCGACATGCGGCTGCCGATCGCGCTCGGCATCGACTGGCCCGACCGGGTGCCGGACGCCGCGCCCGGCGTCGACTGGACCAGGGCGCACACCTGGGAGCTGTTCCCCCTGGACGACGAGGCCTTCCCCGCCGTCGCGCTGGCGCGCCGCGCCGGCGAGCTGGGCGGGACGGTCCCCGCCGTCTACAACGCCGCCAACGAGGAATGCGTGGAGGCCTTCCGCGCGGAACGGCTCCCGTTCCTCGGGATAGTCGACACCGTCGCGCGGGTAGTGGAGGAGCACGGTTCGGGCACCACCGGAGGCCTGACGCTCGACGACGTCCTCGCGGCGGACACCTGGGCGCGGACCAGGGCCAGGGAACTGACCGCGACCGTCTGACCCGGGGGCCCGCCTCGGGAGGAACCTCGGAGGGGACCCGATGGCCTTCTTCCTCGGCGCGGTGGCGTTCGTGGTGGCGCTGCTGGTCTCGGTGATGCTCCACGAGGGCGGGCACCTGCTCACCGCCAAGCGGTTCGGGATGAAGGCCACGCAGTACTTCGTGGGGTTCGGCCCGACCCTATGGTCCACCCGCCGGGGCGAGACGGAGTACGGCGTGAAGGCGGTCCCGCTGGGCGGCTTCGTCAAGATCGTCGGCTACACGCCGCTGGAGGAGATCCCCGCCGCGGACCGCCCGCGCGCGTTCTACCGGCAGCCCGCCGGGAGGCGCGCGGTCGTCATCGCGGCCGGCGTGGTCGCCAACCTGGTGTTCGCGTTCCTGCTGCTCATGGCGATGGCCATGACGATCGGCGTGCGGGAGCCCGGCACGGTGACCAGCACGGTCGAGGCGGTCACGACGTGCGTGCCCGCCTCGCTGTCCAGCGGCTGCGGCGGGAACCGGCCGACGTCCCCCGCCGTGCGGGCCGGGCTGCGCGCGGGCGACCGCGTCGTCTCGTTCGACGGCACTGCGATCTCCGACTGGAGCGGGCTCACCCGGGCGATCGACGCCGCCGAGCCGGGCCGGACCGTGACGGCCGTGGTCGTGCGGCCGGGCGCGCCGAGGCCGGTGACGCTCCGGATCACGCTCGCGGACGTGGACGGGCGGCCGTTCGTCGGGATGTCGGCGAAGGTCGTGGGCGCCGGGTACGAGCGGACCGGGCCGCTCAACGCGGCCGTGTTCGCCGGGGAGGGCATCGGCCGCACCGTGGCCGGGATCGGGCGGGCCGCGGCGGACCTGCCCTCCGCCGTCCCGAAGCTGTTCTCGCCCGAGCGGGGGAGCACGCCCGGCGGCCAGGTCGGCAGCGTGGTCGGCGCGACCGAGGTGTCCGGGCAGATCTTCTCCGCCCAGAGCTCCGCCCGCGACAAGGTCGCCCTCTACCTGTCGCTCGTCGTCTCGGTGAACATCTTCCTCGGCGTGCTCAACGTGCTGCCCCTGCTCCCGCTGGACGGCGGTCACCTGGCGGTGGTCGCCTACGAGCGGGCGCGGGCCGGCGTCAACCGGATCAGGGGGCGGCCGGATCCGGGCACCGTGGACATGACGCGGCTCATGCCCTTGACATACCTGGCCGTGCTGGTGCTGGTGGGATTCGGCGTGCTGCTGATTCTCGCCGACGTGCTGAACCCCCTTCGACTGCCGTAATGACGTGAAACGTTTACCGAGTGTGCTCAAATGGTCACACTGGCTGAAGCCGGGTGCCGTCAACTCAGCCGCGCGGGGCACCTAGGCTTTGTACGGGGCCGAAAATTGAGGAGAGGGATGAGCGTTTCACTGGGTATACCGAGCGTCCGCGGCGAGGGCGACGGGCAGGGGGCGCCGGGACCGATCGCGCCCCGCCGCAGATCCCGGCAGATCATGGTCGGCGACGTCCCGGTGGGCGGCGACGCCCCCGTGTCGGTGCAGTCGATGACCACGACCCTTACCGCCGACGTGAACGCCACGCTCCAGCAGATCGCGGAGCTGACCGCGTCCGGATGCCAGATCGTCCGCGTCGCCGTGCCGTCGCAGGACGACGCCGAGGCGCTGCCGGCGATCGCGCGCAAGTCGCCGATCCCCGTCATCGCCGACATCCACTTCCAGCCCAAGTACGTGTTCGCGGCGATCGACGCCGGCTGCGCGGCCGTCCGCGTCAACCCGGGCAACATCAAGAAGTTCGACGACCGGGTCGGCGAGATCGCGCGCGCCGCCAAGGACGCGGGCGTGCCGATCCGTATCGGCGTGAACGCCGGCTCCCTGGACAAGCGCCTGCTGGAGAAGCACGGCAGGGCCACTCCGGAGGCGCTGGTCGAGTCGGCGTTGTGGGAGTGCTCGCTGTTCGAGGAGCACGACTTCCGCGACATCAAGATCTCGGTCAAGCACAACGACCCCGTCGTGATGATCGAGGCGTACCGGAAGCTGGCGGCGGCCTGCGACTACCCGCTGCACCTCGGCGTCACCGAGGCGGGCCCAGCGTTCCAGGGCACGATCAAGTCGGCCGTCGCGTTCGGCGCGCTGCTGGCGGAGGGCATCGGCGACACGATCCGGGTGTCGCTGTCCGCGCCGCCGGTGGAGGAGGTGAAGGTCGGCACGGCGATCCTGGAGTCGCTCGGGCTGCGCAAGCGCGGCCTGGAGATCGTCTCCTGCCCGTCCTGCGGTCGCGCGCAGGTGGACGTGTACTCGCTGGCCGAGCAGGTCACCGCCGGGCTGAAGGACTTCCCGGTCCCGCTGCGCGTCGCCGTGATGGGCTGCGTGGTGAACGGGCCCGGCGAGGCCCGCGAGGCCGACCTCGGCGTCGCGTCGGGCAACGGCAAGGGCCAGATCTTCGTCAAGGGGCAGGTCGTCAAGACCGTCCCCGAGGCGCAGATCGTCGAGACCCTGATCGAGGAGGCGATGCGCATCGCCGACGAGATGGGCATCGAGATCGCCGAGGACGGCACGGTCTCCGGACCGGGCGCCGAGGTGGTGGTCGGCTGACTCGCTCGTCCGGGCCGGCGCCCGCTTTCCGGGCGGCGCCGTAACGGGACTTCAGGGCCCCGGGTCTTGTGATCCGGGGCCTTTTCGTATGCCCGGAACCCGCCCCGGAGCTGGGCATCCGCGACCGGAACGTTCGGAGTTATCACAGAGTTCCGCTGATCTTGTCACGATTCCGCATCCACTCTGATGGGCCCCTGTTGGGCGGTACGCCCGAACCGCCACAATCTTCACTCATTTACCCGTATGTCTGACTCAACCGGAGTCGGCACGATAGGGGGATATGTGAAGAGGACTGTTGTCGTGGCCGCGGTGGCCGGGCTCGGTCTCACCGGTCTCGGCGCCACAAGCGCACAGGCCGCGAGCCCCTCCGCCGGAACGGCCGGAGGATTCAACCCCTCGGCGGCCCAGTGGCACGCCTGCCCCGCGGACTTCGTCCAGACGGTGCACAACCTGTACGACGGGCTGTACCCCGTCTCCAAGATCGTCCAGTGCGCCGAGCTGTCGGTGCCGATGGACTACGCCAAGCCGCAGGGTAAGAAGATCACGATCCAGCTCACCCGGACGCCGCACACCGGCTCCGGTCCGGCCAAGGGCGACATCGTGGTCAACCCCGGCGGGCCGGGCGGCGGCGGCGCCCTCTTCGGGCCGCGGGTGTTCGCGCAGAACTCCGCCCCGATGCGCGAGGCGTACAACGTCATCGGCTTCGACCCGCGCGGCGTCGGCATGAGCGTCCCGGCCCTGAGCTGCGACCCGAACTACACCAACGCCCCGCGCCCGGACTACGGCACCGGTGACCGCACGTCGGTCGCCACGTGGCTGAAGCTGTCCAAGGGCTACGCCGAGGCGTGCGGCAAGGCCGACAAGACCGGGCTGCTCGACCACATCAAGACGATCGACTCGGTCAACGACGTGGAGTCGATCCGGCGGGCGCTCGGCAACAAGAAGCTCGACTACTACGGCGCCTCCTACGGCACCTACCTCGGCTCGACCTACGCCACCGTCTACCCCAAGAACGTCGGGAAGATGGTGCTGGACGGCAACGTCGGCCCGTCCGACGCCTGGTACGACGCCAACCTGAACCAGGACGTCCAGTTCGACATCAACATCGACTACTACTTCGGCTGGATCGCCAAGTACGACTCGGTGTACCACCTCGGCACCACGCAGAAGCAGGTCCGGAGCTTCTTCTACGACCTGCGGGCGCAGCTCAAGAACAAGCCCGTCTACTACACCGACCCGGACAGCGGGCAGACGCTCGCCGTCGGGCCGGACGAGCTGACCGACGTGATCCTGAACGCCGGGTACCGGCGCAGCCAGGCCATCTGGCACGGGTACGCGTCCGCCCTGGCGGCGTACAAGTCGGGCGACACCGCCACGTTCGCGGGGACGTTCGGCGCGCCGACGACCGGCGGCTCCGACGACAACGGCTACGCCGTCTACCTCGGCGTGCAGTGCACCGACGTCCAGTGGCCGCTGAGCTGGAACAAGTGGCAGCGCGACAACGAGCGGATCGACCGGAAGCACCCGTTCGAGACCTGGGCCAACGCCTGGTACAACGCCCCGTGCCTGTACTGGCCCGCCAAGGCCGGCAAGCCGGTGAACATCGGCCACACCCGCGACCTGCCGCGCAACATCCTCATGTTCCAGTCGACCGCGGACGCGGCCACGCCGTACGCGGGCGCGCTGGAGATGCACCGCAGGCTCAAGGGCTCGCGCCTCGTCGTCCAGGACGGCGACCGCACGCACTGCATCGTGCACCGCGGCTCCGCCCAGGTGGACGCCTACTTCGACGCCTACTTCCTGCGGGGAGAGCGTCCGGAGCAGAGCACCGTCCACGTCCCGCAGCTCGGTGACCCGAAGCCGCCGTCCACGGCGACCGCCAGGACGCTGAGCGGCACGGGCTCGCTGAAGGCCGCGCAGCTCAAGGCCGACGTCATCCGCTGACGCCGGGCGCGGCCCATGCGGTCCGGACCCCGGGGAGCGGTCCCCGGGGTCCGGCACCCGCCGGCCGCGCAGGTCGCGGCGAGCAGGTCGCGACACGCAGGTAGTACGCATCAGCCACGCATCGGCGACGCCCCCCTCCGGCATGGCGCCGGCCCGGAGTCGCCGATCTGAGGGGGTCAAGTGAAAAGGATCGTTCTCGTCGCGACCGCTGCGGTCGTGGCGGCGGGCGGCGCAGGGTTCGCCGTCTCCGCGAGCGCGGACACCGGGGGCCTCGGTGCTGCGGCGGTCAAGGGCATCGACTGGGGCAAGTGCGAGGTCAGCGGCCCTAGCGACCCGATGAACAAGGCCGAGTGCGCCCAGGTCGAGGTGCCGCTCGACTACGCCCGGCCCAACGGCCGCAAGATCTCCATCGCGGTGTCGCGCTTCCGGCACACCGACGAGAAGAACTACCAGGGGACCCTGTTCGTCAACCCCGGCGGCCCGGGCGGCAGCGGCCTGCAGTACGCGCCCGCCCTCGCCCGCTGGATCGGCGGCACCGGGCACGCCGACGTCGCCGCCAAGTACGACATCATCGGCTTCGACCCGCGCGGCGTCGGCTCCAGCAAGCCCGCGCTGAGCTGCGACCCGAACTTCTCCGACCCGATCCGGCCGGACTACGTGCCCTCCTCCGCCAAGGAGGAGAAGGCCTGGATCGCCAAGTCGAGGAAGTACGCGCAGGACTGCGCGAAGAAGTTCGGCTGGCTGCTGCCGCACATGCGCACCACCGACGCCGCGCGCGACGTCGACGCGATCCGCGCCGCGCTCGGCCAGGACAAGATCAGCTGGTACGGCTTCTCGTACGGCACCTACTTCGGCGCCACCTACGCCACGCTCTTCCCCAAGCGCGTGAAGCGGATGGTGCTGGACGGCAACGTCAACCCGAAGACGGTCTGGTACGACGCCCAGCTGGAGCAGGACAAGGCGTTCGAGCACAACATGAAGGCCTGGTGGGCCTGGATCGCGAAGTACGACTCGCTCTACCACCTCGGCAAGAGCGAGAAGGCCGTCGAGGCCAAGTACTACGCCGTCCGCGCCGCCGCGAAGAAGGCGCCGATCGGCGGCCAGATGGGCCCGGACGAGCTGGACGACACCGTGCTGTCCGCCGGCTACAACACCGGCTACTACATCCCGTTCGCGCAGGCGCTCTCGGCGTGGGTCAACGACAAGGACGCCTCCGGGCTCCTCGACTGGATGAACCCCGGCGGCGACGACAACGGCTTCGCCGTGTACAACGCCGTCCAGGCCGCCGACGCCCGCTGGCCGCGCAACTGGAGCAAGTGGCACCACGACGCCGCGAAGCTCTACCGGCAGGGCTACAGGTTCAACACCTGGAGCAACGTCTGGTTCAACGCCCCGATCGCCTTCTGGCCGTTCCAGGGCGGGCCGGAGTTCAAGCTGAAGGGCGCCAAGGGCCTGGCGGGCATGCTGCTCGTGCAGTCCACCCAGGACGCGGCGACCCCGGTCGCGGGCGGCGTGGAGATGCACAAGCTCTTCCCGTCCTCGCGCCTGGTGTTCGAGGTCGGCGGCAAGACCCACGCCAACACGCTCAACGGCAACGCGTGCCTGGACGACAAGGTCGCGGCGTACCTCGACACCGGGGCGCTGCCGCAGAGCCACCGCGGCCCGGACGCCTACTGCAAGGCCGTCCCGGCGCTGAACGACCCCGACCCAACGGCCATGACCGCGAAGGCCGCACGCGCCTCCGCGGGCAAGGACCTCCCGGTCGGGCGCCCGTAACGGTAAGCAGCACTGCGGTGGGCAGCGCAGCCATCGGATAGTGCGCAGGCGTGTTCCGCGGTGCGTCCGTCCCGTCCCTCAGCGAGGGCGGGGCGGGCGCACCGCGTCGCGCTTCACCGGCGCTTGGTTTTCGCGGGTGGTCCCGTTTGGGGCTGGAATCGCGCGATCCTCGGGGTGCGCGGTTCCCGGCCGCCCCGCCGGTAGAAAGCGAACGTGCTGAACGACGCTGGAAAGAGGGCCGCCGCCGGGACGGCGGCCGCCGCGGTCACCCTCGCCGTCGCCGGGGCCGCCGCCGCACTGGGGAGGCCCGCGGACGCCGCCCCCGCCCCCCGTCCCGAGCCGAGGCCCGCCGGTCTCGCGTGGAAGTCCTGCCCCGCCAAGGATCCGGTGGAGGGCACCCGGCTCAAGGGCCTGCAGTGCGCGTCCGTCCGGGTGCCGCTCGACTACGCGGACCCGGCCGGCAGGCAGATCACCCTGGAGATCAGCCGCGCCCGGCACACCGCGCCGAGGTCCAAGGGCGTGGTGCTGCTCAACCGGGGCGGCCCCGGCGCGCACGGGCGCGACCTGGCCCGGTTCTTCGCCGACTCGCTGCCGAAGGGGGTCGCCGCGTCCTACGACTGGATCGGCTTCGACCCGCGCGGCGTCGGCGCCAGCAGGCCCGAGCTGATCTGCGACCCCGGCTACCAGAGCCCCGGCCGCGCCCGCCCCGACACGGTCCCCGCGAGCGCGGCGGAGGAGGAGGCGTGGAAGGCGCGGGCACGGCACTACGCCGGCGACTGCGCCCGCCGGTACGGCGCGATCCTTCCGCACATGGGCACCGCCGACGGGGCGCGCGACATGGACGCCGTCCGCGCCGCCCTCGGCCAGCAGAAGATCAGCTACTTCGGGTACTCCTACGGGACGTACCTCGGCGCGGTGTACGCCACGATGTACCCGCAGCGGGTCCGCCGCATGGTGCTCGACAGCGTCGTCCGGCCGAGCGGGGTCTGGTACGGCGACAACCTCGACCAGAACGTCGCCTTCGAGAAGCGCATCCACGCGTACTTCGCCTGGATCGCCCGCCACCACACGACCTACCGGCTCGGCGACTCCGGACGGAAGGTCGCCGCCGCCTACGCCAGGGTGCGCGCGGCGCTCAAGGCCAAGCCGATCGGCGGGCGGATCGGGCCCTCCGAACTCGACGAGGCGTTCCTCGCCGACGGGTACGGCGACTACAACTGGGCCGGGCACGCGAGGGCGCTGTCGGCCTACGCCGTCCGGCACGACCCGGGGCCGCTGCGCAAGGTGTGGCAGCCGCCGTCACGGCTCGACCAGAACAACTACACGGTCTACAACGCCGTCCAGTGCCGGGACGCGGCCTGGCCGCGCGACTGGGGGCGCTGGCACGCCGACAGCGAGCGCCTCTACCGCCGCGGCTACCGTTTCGAGACCTGGAGCAACACCTGGTACAACGCGCCCTGCGCCTTCTGGGGGGTTCCGGGCGGGCCGCAGCCGCGGGTCGGGGGCGGCTCCGCGCTGCCGCCGATCCTGATGGTGCAGGCCACCGAGGACGCCGCGACCCCGTATCCGGGCGCGCTGGAGATGCACCGCCGGTTCCCGACGTCCAGGCTGCTCGTCCAGGTCGGCGGGCGCAACCACGGCGTCTCGCTCTCCGGCGACAGGTGCGTCGACGGGGCCGTCGCCGCCTACCTCGGCGGCGGGGCGCTGCCCGCGAACCGGCCGGGGCCGGACCGCAAGTGCGCGGCCGGGCCCGAACCCGTCGTGGCCAAGGCGGGCAGGGCGGAGCACGCGGCCGCGCACCGGTGACCACTTCCCGGACGAGGCCGTGACGGAGGCCGTGGAGGTGTGCGGCCCCCGGACGGCATAGGCTTGTCCACGTGGAGCTTTCAGTGGTGAGGGCCGGGGGCCGGTAGCCGTGCGGATGCTGGGCTCGATGCCGGTGCGCGTGCTGGACGACAGGTACCGCGCGGAGGCCCTCGCGATCCTGGACGCCGACCCGGTGTCCAACGTCTTCGTGAGCTCCCGCGTACACGCCGCGGGACTCGATCCGCGCCGCCTCGGCGCCCAGATGTGGGGCTACCTGCGGGACGGCAGGCTCGTCTCGCTGTGCTACTCGGGCGCCAACCTCATCCCGGTCGCGGCCGGGCCGGAGGCCGTCCGGGCGTTCGCCGAGCGGGCCCAGGCGCAGGGACGGCGCTGCTCGTCCATCGTCGGACCCGTCGGCGCGGTCGGAGAGCTGTGGGAGATCCTCGCGCCGTACTGGGGGCCGCCGCGGGCCGTCCGCGCCGCCCAGCCGGTGATGGCGACCTCCTCCGTTCCCGACGTGCCCGCCGACCCCGGCGTGCGCCGGGTCCGGATGGAGGAGTTCGACATCGTCTACCCGGCCTGCGTGGCGATGTTCACCGAAGAGGTCGGGGTGTCGCCCAACGCCGGTGACGGGGGCGTGCTCTACCGGGCCCGCGTCGCCGAGCTGATCCGCGACGGCCGCGCCTTCGCCCGCATCGAGGACGGCTGCGTCATGTTCAAGGCCGAGATCGGCGCCGTCACCCCGCGCGCCTGCCAGGTGCAGGGCGTGTGGGTGCCTCCCGACCTGCGGGGGCAGGGCCGGTCGGAGACGGGGATGTCCGCGGTGGTGCGGGAGGCGCTGCACGGCGTCGCGCCGACCGTCTCGCTGTACGTCAACGACTACAACACCCGCGCGCGGGCGGCGTACCGCCGGGTCGGATTCACCGAACTGGGCTCTTTTATGTCGGTTCTCTTCTGATTGTCATTGCGTGCCTGATATGACCCGGTACCTGAATCGATCTTCCGGGCCGGGTACCATCCCGCCGTGGAGTTCGCCGGGGCGTTGCGGCAGGCGATCCAGTCGAGCGGGCTGACCCTGGAGCGGATCCGTCACCGGCTCGGCCGGCGCGGGCTCACGGTCAGCGTGGCCACCCTGAGCTACTGGCAGCGGGGCCGCAGTCGGCCGCGCTCGCGCACCGTGGTCGTCGCGCTGGAGGAGATCCTGCAGGTGCCGTCCGGCGCCCTCATCGAGCTGCTGGAGGATCCCGCGCCGAGCGCCGCGCCCGTCCGGGGCACGTCCGCGCGCGGGGGCGCCCCCGGCGGGCCGAACGGGACGGAGCGGGGCCGCGGCGTCCGCGACCTGTGGCCGGACGCCGAGCGCTACGCCTGCCTCGTCGGGCAGCTCGACCGCTCCGGCGACCATCGGCTCGAACGGCTCAGCGTCCACGACGTGTACCGGCTGGACGAGGCGCGCCGGTCCTGGACGCTGTCGGTGCGCACCGTCCTGCGGGCGGCCGGCGACGACATCGACCGCGTGGTCTGCGTCCACCAGACAGGTGACGGCGACCTTCCCGGCGTGGTGGACGGCGACGCGGCCGGGCTCCTGGACGTGCGGTACTGCCGCCCCGGCCGGATCCGCGCCGAGGGCGGGCTGGTGGCGTTCGAGCTGGTCTTCGACAGGGTGCTGGCGACGGGGGACACCGCGGTCATCGAGTACGAGCTGGGCCCGATCGGGCTCCCCGCGCCCGACAGCTACGACCGGCGCTTCTCCCACCCCGTCCATGACTATCTGGCGCTCGTCCGGTTCGACGGCGACCGGCTGCCCGCCCGCTGCTACGGCTTCACGGCCGAGAGTTCCACGTCCCCGCGCCGGCGGCTCGGCGAGTTGTGGATCGGCACCTCGGGAAGCGCGAACCTCGCGGCCGGAACCGTCCGGCGCGGGATCGTGGGCATCGAGTGGGAATGGCATTGACATCGGGAAGGCAAGGTCGCCTACGGCGACGCGTCCTACAGCGCTGTCCGCGCCTGGCTCGTCTCCAACGCCGTCAGCGGCGTGATCCGCGGCAACCGGGCCGGGACGCCGAACCGCCTGCTCGACAAGCGCGGCCTCTGACCGGCTTCCGGGCCCGTCCCGCGCCGGCTGGCCCGGACCCGCCGCGCCGGGATCCGGTGCCGCGGCATGCCCGGATTGGTACCCGATTCGGCGGAGGACGGGCCCGATGGTTGTGACACTTTGCCTGTTGGCATCGGGGCCGGGGAGCCTTACAGTGAGCGCGGAAGTGGCAATTGCGGTAGTCAAGGCCGTTTTGCGGGGGCCGGCCGGAGCCGATCCGGAGGCCGAGCATGCAGAGTGTCGCAGAGGACGATCTTCTCCAGATCCTCCAGTACGGGCCGTTCAACGTCGCCCTGCACGCCGCCATCCAGGCGCGCGGCCTGAGCCTCGACTCCCTGCGGCGCCGCCTGGAGGAGCAGGGCATCGCGGTCAGCCTGTCCACGCTGAGCTACTGGCAGCGCGGCCGGACCCGTCCCGAGCGCGCCGACTCGCTGCGCGCGGTCCGCGGCCTGGAGACCATCCTCGAACTGCCGCGGCACTCCCTGCTGACGCTGCTCAGGCCGACCACCGACCGTCCCGCCGGACCCTGGCTGCCGGTCGAGGAGCTGTGCCCCGAGCCCGGCGTCCGCGACCTCCTGGACGAGATCGGCGACCGCGGCGAGCGGCAGCTCACCGGGCTCAGCCTGCACGACCAGTACCTCATCGGGCGGCGCCGCGAGCTGCGCGAGGTCCGCGTCCGCGCGGTGTTCCAGGCCCAGCAGCGCGGCGTGGACCGCTGGATCGCCGTGTACCACCACCCGCAGGGCGTGCTGCCCTCGTCCCGCACCGTGCGCGGCTGCCGGTTCGGCCGCGTCCGGATGGACGAGACGAGCGGCCTCATCGCCGCCGAGCTGCTGTTCGACCGGGCGCTCGGGCGCGGCGAGACCTACCTGCTGGAGTACGGCTTCGGGTTCGAGGAGACCGGTCCGCCCGTGACCGAGGAGGGGCGCGGCTTCCGCACCCCGCAGCACGAGTACCTCATCGAGGTCCGCTTCCATCCGGCGGCGCTGCCCGCCCGCTGCTACCGGACGTGGCGGCCCGACGGGCACACCGCGCTGAAGGACTCCGCCGACCTGCGGTTGTCCAGCTACCAGAGCGTCCACTTCATCGAGTTCGGAATGGCCGCCGGTTTCCACGGCATCCGCTGGGAGTGGACCTGAGCCGCGGCGGACCCGGCCGCTACCGCACGAGCAGGTCGAGAAGGCGGTCGAGCTCGGCCGCCGGATCGCCGGTGAGCCCCGCGTGCACCGGACCCGGCTGCACGATCGTGCTGCGCGGCGCGGTCAGCCACCGGAACCGCGCGCCCGGGGCCTCCCCGGCGGCCTGGCCCGCGCGCTCCCCGCCGCAGCACACCGCGTCGACCGCGGTGAGCGCGGACCGGACGCCCGCGAGGTCGAGCGAGGGGTCCAGGGCGAGCAGGCGCCGCTCGTCCAGGTGCGTGCGGCATCCGAGGTAGTCGAGGGCGCGGCAGTACACGACCACGCCGACGTTCATGGACTCGCCCCGCTCGACGCGCGGGACGACGCGCAGCGCTGCGTACTCGAACACCGTCGGCTCGGCCGCCGTCCTGATGTTGGTCGTCCTGCCGGCGGTCACGAGGCGCCCCCGAGCCAGCCGGGACGGTTCTGGCCGCGCCGCGCGGAGGTGTCCGGACGGTGGGAGCTGACGTCGAGGGCGGGCAGCCACTCGCGCGGCTTCCCGGCGCGCGGCAGCAGGATGTCGAGGTAGGCGTCGCGGAGGGCCCGCGGGCCGGCGAAGCCGGGCTCGCCCTCCAGCCAGTGGTCCGGGACGAGGCCGGCGACCTCGCGCAGCAGCCCCTCGGTGATCTTCGGGGCGAGTTCGGCCTCGGCCTCCTCCAGCCGGGTCGCGTACGGGGTCAGCACGTGGTCGTCCACGTCGTAGGGGCCGGAGAACAGCCGGGCCGCGTTCGGCCACGCGTGGTGGAAGATGAGGCTCGCGCCGTGGTCGATGAGCCACACGTCGCCGTGCCACACGAGCATGTTGGGGTTGCGCCAGCTGCGGTCGACGTTGCCGATGAACGCGTCGAACCACAGCACCCGGGACGCGAAGCCGGGGTCGGGGCTCCAGCCGAGCGGGTCGAAGCCGAGCGACCCGGGCAGGAAGTCGACGCCGAGGTTCCAGCCGGGGCTGGCCTTCAGCAGGTCCTGCACGTCGGGGTCGGGCTCGTGCCGCCCGATCGCCGGGTCCAGGTCGATGAGCACCTGCTCGGGCACCCGGAGGCCGAGCCGGCGCGCCAGCTCACCGGCGATCACCTCGGCGATCAGCGCCTTGCGGCCCTGCCCGGCCCCGTGGAACTTCATGACGTAGGTGCCGAGGTCGTCGGCCTCGACGACGCCCGGGAGCGATCCGCCCTCGCGGAGCGGCGTCACGTAGCGGATGGCGGTCACATGTGGCAACACGTCGCAACGCTATCGGCTGGGGCGGCGGCCGGGATAATCGATCGCATGGGCGTTGAGCTGGTCGACCTGTCGGTGCCGATCGTGACGGGCATGCCGGTCTATCCGGGCGATCCCGAGGTGGAGGCCGTCCCGGCCCTCACGGTCGCGGACGCCGGGGTGAACGTGCTGCGGCTGCACCTGGGGTCGCAGACCGGCACGCACGTCGACGCCCCGTTCCACATCGACGACGCGCTGCCGAGGCTGGACGAGCTTCCGCTGGAGCGCTTCACCGGTCCGGCCGTGGTGATGGACGTCCGGGGCCTGCCGCCTCGCGCGCCGATACCGCCCGGCGCCGTCCCGCCGGGGCTCGCGCCGGGTGACGTCCTGCTCATCGCGACCGGCTGGTCGCGGCACTGGGGGACCGGGGCCTACCTGGCCCACCCCTATCCGGCGCCCGAGACCGCGGAGGCCATCGTCGCCGCGGGCGTGAGGACGGTGGGCATCGACGCGCTCAGCGTGGACCGGACCCCGCCGCCCGGCTCGGACGAGTTCTCGCTCGCCGCCCACCGCGTCCTCTGCGGCGCCGGAGCTGTGATCGCCGAGAACCTGACCGGTCTCGGACGTCTCGCCGACGCCCAGGCGGCGGGCTGCGCGATCGAGGTCTTTCTCTTCCCGCTGGCCCTGGCGGGTGCGGACGGCGCCCCCGTCCGCGCGGTCGCGCGCGTCGACGACCGCGCCGTCCTCGTCTGAGGGCCGGGGCGCGGGCCGTCCGGCCATACTGGGCACCGCCGACGGGAGGACGTGGACATGCGGGTGGAAGTGGACATGCGGGTGGAATGGGCGACCGACCAGGGCAGCCCCGAGCGGCCCAACGAGGACTTCGTGGCGGCGGCCGCCGGGGCGGTCGTGGTGCTCGACGGGTGCGGGCTGCCGCTCGGCACCGACCTCGGCTGCGTGCACGGGACCGCCTGGTACTCCCGCTCGCTCGGAACCCGGCTGCTGGCCCGGATGTTGGACGGGCTCGGCCCGCAGGCCGGCCCGCCGGTGGGGCCGCCCGGGGGCGCGCACCGGCCGGGGGCCCGGCCGCTGGTCGCGCGGCTCGCCGGGGCGATCGCGGACGTGGCGGCCGCGCACCGGGCGACCTGCGACCTGCGGGTTCCGACGACGCCGGCGGCGACCGTGCTCGCCCTGCGGCTGCGGGGCGACCTGGTCGACTACCTGGTGCTGGCCGACTCGACCGTCCTGCTCGACGGCCGCGACGGCCTGCGGGAGATCACCGGCGGGCGGTACTACGCCGCCGCGGACCCGGCCGTGGCCGACGCCGCGATCACGGGCACGGTGCCGGCCGCCGACCTGCGGCGCGCGTTCCTGCTGACCGACGGCGCGACGCGGCTCGCCGACCTGTTCGGCGTCACCGACTGGGCCGGGCTGGCGGCGCTGGCCGTGGACCCGGGGCCCGCGGGGCTGATCGAGCGGACGCGGGAGGTCGAGCGCACCGACCCGGGAGCCGTCCGGTGGCCGCGCCACAAGGTCCACGACGACGCGACCGCGGCCGTCTGCGAGCTCGGTTGACCCGGCCGGAAGCAATCGCTTGGTCGTGTCGTAGGGTGCGGGGAGCCGTGGGAAAGGACGTGCCATGCGCCTCGGCATCACGATGTTCGCGACCGACCTGACCATGGCGCCGCACGAGCTGGCCCGGGAGGCGGAGGCGCGCGGGTTCGCCTCGCTCTACCTCCCCGAGCACACCCACATCCCCGTGTCCCGCGCCACCCCGGCGCCGACGGGCGCCGCGACCCTGCCCGAGGAGTACTCCCGCACGCTCGACCCGCTGGTGTCGCTCGCCGCGGCGGCCGTGACGACCGAGCGGATCGTCCTCGGCACCGGCGTCCTGCTGCCCGCCCAGCGCGAGCCGATCGTCACCGCCAAGGCCGTCGCCACCCTCGACCGGCTGGCGCCCGGCCGGATCGCGCTCGGCGTCGGCTATGGGTGGAACGCCGAGGAGGGCGCCGACCACGGCGTCCCATGGAAGCGGCGGCGCGCGGTGGCGCGCGAGCACGTCCTCGCCATGCGCGCCCTCTGGACGGACGAGGAGGCGTCCTTCGAGGGGGAGTTCGTCGGATTCGCGCCGAGCCGGGCGTGGCCGAAGCCGTCCCGCCGCGTCCCCGTGCTGCTCGGCGGCGCCCCCGGCCCGACGCTGTTCGCGCACATCGCCGAGTACGGGGACGGGTGGATGCCGATCGGCGGCGCGGGCGTCCGGGAGGCCCTGCCCGCCCTGCGCCGCGCCTGCGAGGACGCGGGGCGCGACCCGGTGCCCGTGATCCCCTTCGGGACGCTGCCCACCCCCGGCAAGCTCGACCACTACGCCTCGCTCGGGATCGAGGAGGTCGTGCTGCGCGTGCCCGCGGGCGACCGCGACGCCGTCCTGCCGGTGCTGGACGGCTACGCCCGCTCCCACCTGTGAGCCGGCGGACCGCCGTCCGTCAGCGGATCATGCGATAGCAGAAGAAGGTCGGGAACCGGTAGTACTGGCCCTTGCCGGCCTTCACCGCGCCGAGGATGAGGAAAACCCACCCGCCGATCAGCAGCTCCAGGTAGGGGAGGAGGAACAGGGCGAGGAACGCGGGCGCGTCCAGCAGGATGGCCGGCGGGACGCAGACCGCCGCCACGGCCACGAGGTGGATCAGCATGGTGAGCTGGTAGTTCATCGACTGCGCCGCGTGGAAGCGGGTGAACGGCGAGGTGTTCTTCTTCACCAGGTAGATGACCAGCGGCGGCAGGAAGCCGATCAGGATGTTCCCGACGTAGGCGAAGATCGCCCAGGTCGTCTCCTCGCCGGGGTTCTGCATGCCCGGGCCGTACGGGACGCCGGGAGGGCCGTAGCCGTAGCGCGGGTCGTACGGACCGGCCGACGGCGGGCCGTGGGGCGGGCCCGGCGGCTGCCCCGGCGGCTGGCCGTAGGCGCCGTGGTACGGCGGTGGCTGGCCGGGCGGTGGCTGGCCGGGCGGTGGCTGGCCGGGCGGTGGCTGGCCGGGCGGTGGCTGGCCGGGCGGCGGTTGGTCGGAAGGTGGCGGGGGCTGGTCCGTCACGTGTCGTCCTCTTGTCCTCTTCGGGCGTCCCTCGGGGGTACCGCAGGAATCTATAGGACCCGGGCTCCCCGGCGGGGCGACCGCTGAGCGGGACCTGCGTCCGGACCGCTCTCCGACATATTTTAGAATTTCGTTCGGCCAATGGGGCGATGGGGGGCATGCCCCGCGAGGAGGCTGGAGTGAGCGCGATCCCGATGGAGCGGCCGATGCTGGGGGACGACGAGGCCGCGGCGCTGACGGGCCTGGCCGCCCGCGTGCGCGAGCTGGCCGAGGCCACCGTCCTCACCGGCGCCGACGCGGCCGAGGCCGCCGCGGTGGCGGACGAGATCGCGGCGCTGACCGCCCGGCTCACCGCCGAGCGCCGCGGCGCCCCGCCGTTCGTCACGCCCGGCGAGCGCCGCATGGACCGCCAGATCGCCAACCCCGTCACCGGGCCGCTCAACCCCTTCGCGCCGCCCATCAGCCTGGAGGTGACCTCGGACGGCGTCGTCCGGGGCGAGTTCACGCTCGGCGCCGTCTACGAGGGCCCGCCCTCGTACGTGCACGGCGGCGTCTCCGCGATGGTCCTCGACCAGGCGCTCGGCATGGCGGCGGCCGCCACCGGCACGCCCGGCATGACCGCCACCCTGGAGACGCGCTACAGGCGCCCCACCCCGCTCGGCGTCCCGCTCCAGGTGGAGGCGAAGGCGAGCCGCGTGGAGGGGCGCAAGGTCCACGCGTCCGGGACGATCAGCGCACCGGACGGGCTGGTCACGGTCGAGGCGACCGGGATGTTCATCATGCCGCAGCGGTTCGTCACGTCGGAGTACTGACCGCCGCGCGCTCCTCCACAGGGGCGGGCAGCAGCGCGAGCGCGCCCAGCGTCAGCACCGAGGCCACGATCATGCTGATCGAGATCGCCTGCCAGCCGTAGTCGTGCAGCAGCCACGTCGCGAGCAGCGGCGCGGGGCCGCCCGCGAACACCGAGGCGAGCTGGTACCCGATGCCCGCCCCGCCGTAGCGCAGCCGCGTCGGGAACGTCGAGGCGATCAGCGACGCCTGCGGCCCGTACTGCACGGCGTGCGGGATCTGCGCCACCACCACCGCGACGACGACCAGCGCCGCGACCTCGGTGTTGAGGAGCGCGAAGTACGGGAACGCGAACAGCGCCACGCAGATCGAGCCGGCGGCGTACACCCGCCGCGGTCCGATGCGGTCGCCGAGGTGCCCGGCGGCCGGGATCGTGACGAGCTCCAGCGCGGCCGCCGCCGTCACCGCGCTCAGCGCGAGCCCCTGCGCCATGTCGAGGTGCTTGTGCACGTAGGTGAGCGCGAACGAGGTGAACAGGTAGAACGGCATCTGCTCCGAGCAGCGCAGCAGCGCGCTCAGGAGGATCTCCCGGGGGTGCCGCTTGACGACCTCGACGACCGGGACCCGGGCGACCTCGTCGCGCTTGACGACCTCGGCGAACAGCGGCGTCTCCATCACCCGGATCCGCACCCACAGCCCGATCCCGACGAGGACCAGGCTGAACAGGAACGGGACGCGCCACGCCCAGTTCCGGAACGCCTCGTCCGCCGACAGCGCGATGGCGGTCATCATGCCGGTGCCGAGGATGAGCCCGATCGGGACGCCGAGCTGCGGCAGGCTCGCCATCAGCCCCCGCCGCTTCTGGTCACCCCATTCCATCGACAGCAGCACCGAGCCGCTCCACTCGCCGCCGACCGCGACGCCCTGCAGGATCCGCAGCGCCACGAGCAGCACGGGCGCGGCCCAGCCGATCGTCTCGGTGCCCGGCAGCACCCCGATCAGCGCGCTCGACACGCCCATCAGCACCAGCGTGACGATCAGCGTCGCCTTCCGGCCGAGCCGGTCGCCCCAGTGCCCGAAGATCGCCGCGCCCACCGGGCGGGCCGCGAAGCCCACCGCGTACGTCGCGAACGCCGACAGCGTGCCCGCGTAGTCGCTCGACTCGGGGAAGAAGACGTCCTTGAAGACGATCGCCGCGGCGGTGTTGTAGAGGAAGAAGTCGTACCACTCGATGGAGGTGCCGATCACGCTCGCGGCGGCGGCCTTGCGGACCTGCGCGCGGCGCTCCTCGGCGTCCGCCGCGCCGGCGCGCCCGGCCTCTCCGGGATCCAGAACCATGGGAGCCGTTGACCTTTCCGACCGCCCCCGCCGGTCCCAGCGATTTGACCCACTGTTTCCCGCTGGGTTCGCCGCCGAAACCGTGGCGGCGCGAAACGGTCGACAATCGGGTGGTTGCCCGCTCAGTACTCGTAGACCTTGACCGTCGGGGCGTGCTCGTACCAGGACGCGATGACCGACGAGGTGCGCTTGTCGGAGAGGAAGTCGACCCGCAGCCAGCCCTCGGTCTGCGTCACGCGCGTCTCGTAGCCGGGGTTCGGCGTGGCCGACACCAGCCGCACCCGGTCCTTCTCGATCGACATCGCGGCGCTCCCGCCGCGCGTCGCGTAGCTGCGCACGTGGTCGGTCGGCTTGGCGGGCGAGCCGCCGCCGCTTGGCCTGACGGGCGGCGCCTTCGGGGTCCTGGACGGCGCGGGCCCCTCGTCCTGGCCGGTCGGCGGGCTCGACCGGGCGGTGGGCGACCCGGCGGCGGTCGGCCCCGGGGGCTGGGACGGGCTGGAATGGATCACCGGCCCGGCGATCGGCGGCGGCGCCGACCGGTCCGACACCGCGCTGCGCACGACGCCGCGCACGCCGAGCCAGGAGAGCGCCACCGCGAGCGCGGTCACCCCGGCCCACGGGGCAACATACGACATCGCGCGACGCATGGGCACATGGTGGCATACGGTTCCGCCATGGCGAGTGTGTTGGTGGTCGAGGACGACGCGAACGTCCGGACCGCCTTGATCAGGGAGCTGAGCGCCCGGTCGCACGTCGTGCGCAGCGTCGGGACCGCGATGGACGCGCTGCGCGAGGTCACGCAGTCCCCGCCCGACGTCGTGGTGCTCGACCTCGGGCTGCCCGACCTCGACGGTGCGGAGGTGCTGAAGATGCTGCGCGGCATCTCCGACGTGCCCGTCATCATCGCGACCGCGCGCGACGACGAGCCCGAGATCGTCCGGCTGCTGAACGCGGGCGCCGACGACTACCTCATCAAGCCGTTCTCCATCGAGCACCTCAGCGCCCGGCTCGCCGCGGTGCTGCGCAGGTCGGCGCGGTCCGGGCCCACGGCGGAGCTCAGCGTGGGCGGCCTGCACATCGACCTCGACCGCCGGGAGGCGCGGCTGGACGGCAAGCCGCTGGAGCTGACCCGCCGCGAGTTCGACCTGCTGGCCTACCTCGCCGCGCGCCCCGGCCGGGTCGTCGCGCGGCGCGAGCTGCTCGCCGAGGTGTGGCGGCAGGCCTACGGCGACGACCAGACCATCGACGTCCACCTGTCCTGGCTGCGCCGCAAGCTCGGCGAGACCGCCGCCGCCCCCCGCTACCTGCACACGGTCCGGGGCGTGGGGGTCCGCCTGGCCGACCCGCGCGCATGAGGCGGACGCTCGTCCTGGTGTCGCTCGCCGTCACCTCGATGGTCGCGCTGGCGTTCCTGATCCCGCTCGCCCTCACCGTCCGGGAGATCGCCCGCGACCGCGCGCTGACCACCGCGGAGCGGCAGGCCAGCGCGCTCGGCCCGGTCCTCGTCGTCACCGAGGACCCGGCCGCCCTCGAACGCGCCGTCGCGAGCACCCAGGCGGGCGCCGCCGGGCGAATGACCGTCCACATGCCGGACGGCGGTCTCGTCCCGAAGAACCCCCGCGAGGACGAGGGCGCCCGTCCCGAGCAGCTCACCGAGGCCGGGCGGCGCGGCCGCTCCTACACCGCCCGCGTGGACGGCGGGTACGCGCTCCTCCAGCCGGTGTCGCTGGACGCGGGCCGCACCGCCGTCGTCGAGGTGTTCCTGCCCGACGAGGACCTGTCGCGCGGCGTGTGGAAGGCGTGGCTCGTCATGACCACGGTCGCCGCCGCGCTCGTCGCCGGGTCCGTCGCCGTCGCCGACCGGCTGGGCGCCCGCATGATCCGCTCCACCCGCCGCCTGGCCGAGGCCGCGGGCGCGTTCGGCGACGGCGAGCTGTCGGTGCGGATCGAGCCGGACGGGCCGCCCGAGCTGGTCGAGGCGGGGCTGGCGTTCAACGCGATGGCCGACCACGTCGTCCAGCTGCTGTCGGCCGAGCGGGAGATGGCGGCCGACCTGTCGCACCGGCTCCGCACCCCCCTCGCCGCGCTCCGGCTCAACGTGGAGTCGCTCGGGAACGGGCACGTCGCCGAGCAGACCCGCGAGGCCGTCGACCGGCTCGAACGGGAGGTCGACCAGATCATCCGGACCGTCCGGCGGCCCACCGGCCGGGGCAGCTGCGACGCCTCCAAGGTCCTGCGCGACCGGGTCGCGTTCTGGTCCGTCCTCGCCGAGGACGAGGGGCGCTCCTGCGAACTGATCGGCGCCGAGGGCCCCGCGCCGCTGCCGGTCCCGGGCACCGAGCTGGCCGCCGCCGTGGACGCGCTGCTCGGCAACATCTTCCGGCACACGGCCGAGGGCACCGGCTTCGTCGTCACCCTCCACCAGGGGCAGGGCGTCACCGGCATCCTCGTCGCCGACGGCGGTCCCGGCATCGCCGACCCGGACGCGGCGCTGAAGCGGGGCAGCAGCGGCGGCGGCTCCACCGGCCTCGGCCTGGACATCGCCCGCCGCGCCGCCGAGGCGACCGGCGGCTACCTGCGCATCCACCGCAGCGTCCTCGGCGGGGCCCAGGTGCAGATGTGGTTCCGCACGAAGTGGCTGCCCCCGGCCCGCCGCTCCCGCCGCCTCGTCCGCCGCCGCCACTCCCGCACCAAACGCCCGGCCTAGCGGGCTAGTCGTCCTCGCGGACGTGGTCGCCGGTCGCGCCGTCGAGCATTTCGCGGACGATGTCCATGTGCCCGGCGTGCCGCGCCGTCTCCTCGACCATGTGGATCAGCACCCATCGCAGGGTCACGGTCGCGCCGTGCCACGCGGTGCCCCGGTCTTCGAGGGCCACCTCCTCGATGACCTTGTCGGACGCGGCGCGCGCCCGCCCGTAGAAGGCGACGACGCTCTCGATGGTCTCGCCGGGCTCGATCCTGAGGTCGGCCTCCGGGTCGTCGTCCCGGAACGGGAGCGGCTCGGTCTCCCGTCCGAACGTCTCGCAGAACCAGTTGTACTCGACGGCGCCCAGGTGCTTGGTAAGGCCGAGCAGGCTCGTCCCGGACGGCGTCATCGGACGCCGCGCCTGCTCCTCGTCCAGGCCGTTCAACTTCCACAGGACCACGTCTCGATGCCTGTCGAGAGCGGCCTTCAGGCTTTCCTTCTCACCACCGGTGTACGGCACTTCTTCCATGCGGGGACGCTACCAGCGCGACGGGACCGGGCCGGCGTCCGTGGACGCCGGCCCGGAAGGGGCGCGCTCAGCAGTTGGAGTACTTGACGTACCACTTGCCGCGGACGGCCCCGTCGTCGGCGCCGAGCATGTAGTCGGCGATCCACTGGGTGGAGTTGAGCCGGACCCACAGGTACCCGTCCCTGCGCTGGATGGAGTCCCAGTCGGTCCGCACCTTGGACCCCTTCGCCAGGACTCCGACCTTCGCGTAGCCGAGGCCCGGCCCGGTCCGGACGTTGAGCCCGTCCGCCGGGAGGACGACCCCGTCGCAGAGGCGAACGCGCTGCTCGTCCCGGACGAGGAGCCGGTGCATCGCCGCGGCGGCGCCCTCCGGCCCGACCTCGATGGCGCCCGGACCGTGCCCTTCCTCCTCCTGCGGAGGATCGGACTGGACCGCGGCCGACCCGTCCAGGCCCGGTGCCGGCGGCGGAGCGGCCCCGGCGACCGCCCCGGTGCCCAGTGCACCGCCGACGAGCGTCGTGGCGACCAGGACCACACCGAGCTTGGTACCTACGTGCATCTCTACCTCCCGAGTGAGGTGACGGACTTACAACCTCATGTTACTCATAGTCATCGTACGAGTGCAGAGAGTTGTGCAGACACTTCTTTGTGACGCGTAAAGGGTCGAGATCCGCATCCCTTTACTGCCGCCCCGAAGGGCACTCCCGACGAATCGGTGGCCGAGGGCGGCAGATGCGGCCGGTCACGACCCCGCCGGCTCGACCCCGCCGGCTCGACCCCGCCGGCTCGGCCGCGCGGGCTCGGCGTCGCAGGGCGCCCTCCACCCGCGTGACGCCGCCGAAGACTCGCAGCATGGTCGCGCGCCTGAGACAGGAGTCGGGCGGGGGTGCGCCACCGGCCGCGGCCGATAGGGACGCGCCCCCACGGCCGAGGCGACCAACGAGCAGCGCCAGAACGCTGCGGCTGATCCGAGCCGAGACCTCCCACGCCCGGTGGATCTCAAGATTGGTCGGCAGCAGGGGCGCCCACCGATCCGTCACCGAGCCGCCCAGCCGGAGACTTGCGCTTCCTCATGCGTCCGACACAGTAGTGTCCACGGGGAGTTTGGCTCCCCGATCAGAAAAACAAAAAAATAGCAAAGGACAAAAGAGATGAGTAAGACCAAGGACGATATGGCCGGAGACGACGCTGAGCAGCAGGGTCGCGAAGGCAAGGGCAACCGGGAAGGGGCCGAGGCCGGAGGAACCACCCAAGGTGGGTCCAACGGGAAAGGCCACTAGTTAGGTCGGTTGGGCCTGATGCGGTGAACCGCATCAGGCCCAACCGATCTTTGTTTCTGGGCCTTCGACGTTGGCGGTAGAGAGCAGGCCCAACATGGCCAGCACGATGAGCTGCCACCTGTGGTCGGAAACCTAGGGCCGGGCCGGTATGGCCGCGATCCAGCAGTGCAGGGGGCCGGCTGTTCGTTTAACAAGCTGGGGTGACGGGGGGTGGTGTCGGTCGAAGGATGTAGCTGGATCTCCTTAATCGGCAGGAGGTTCGGCGCGCCGGGCCTGACTAGCGTTTCTTGAGATTCGGAACGCTGTTCGCCCGCGGTCGGAAGGATTGCTCATGGCCCCTGCTCACAAGACGCTCCTCACTGGTTCGATCACATTCGTGGCAGGGCTGGCGCTTTGGCTGTCGGGCCTTGATGAGAAGATCGTCATCATCACGCCGTCCAAGGTCGGGGTAGTCCTGATGATCTTGGGTGGATTGGAGACCTTGTACGGGGTCTACATGAGTGTGCGCACCGACCGCGCAGCGCGCGGCTAAGAGCCTGCTCCAAAAGCCAATGCGGAGGTCGCGCGGCGGCTGGTGCCGGCGCAGGGCTGGCTCACCTACGGCGGCGAGTGGGTCGGGCTTCAGCCGGTCCATGTCCAGCGGCGCGGTCACAACATCAGGGCCGTATGCAGGCCCGTGGCGGTCGGCGGCTGCTGCCCGTCGGCGTGCGCGGAGCGGGTCGCGGTGCTCGCGTTGGCGACTGCGTCCACCGTCCGGCGGGGGCGAGCCCCCAGGGGCACCACCGAACTTCTAGGGCCCCGGTTCGACGAACTCGCCCGCAACTACCGGGCAGCGGTCGTAGTGGTCGCCGCTTTGTTCTGGCCCAACACGTGATCCACCGGACAGGCCCCCGTAGGGCTGGGCCGTCCGCGGGGTTGATCTTTCCGGCGGCGAGGATCACTGCCGGAGAAAAGATCATCTGCGGCCACTCCTCTCCTGAAGCCCGTATCCGGCGGGGGCGATTCGAAAGGCCAGTGTCTACGGAAGAGCGTGCGGCCGACCTACGGGCCGAGATCGCTACATCACTGGACGTGTTCATGACAGCCTCATAGGCTTGACCGCGACCTAGGACGTTCCGGAATCCGGACGGACGCATGCCGAACGAACCTGCGCGCCGCTCTACTGGAGCAGGGCCTGACAATCGCCGCGCTCGCCGGGTCCCTCGACGTGGACCCGAAATCGGTAGAACGGTGGATCATCAAGGACCGCACCCCCTCCTGGCGGCACCGCATCGCAGCGGCCTCCCGCTCGCGTGGACAGAACATACGTGTCCAGGAGCGCGCCACACCTATGCCGGGGGGCCGGGCCATGAGCCCCAAGATCGACTACTGCAACTCTTATGGAGGTTTCCGGTGGAGGCTCGACTTTCCTTGGAATCCGCCGACCCCATCCCGGACTTGGAGTCACTTGCGGATTGGCTCCGAGGTGAATCAGAGTTTCATGGAAGGGTAACGGTCCATTCAGGAGCCCCAGAGGACGGCCAACTGGGGACGGTGCCCCAGGCTCTGGTCGTGGCACTGGGCTCCGGAGGGGCCGTCTCGGTTCTGGTGGCCACTCTGAGAAGCTGGCTCTCGCTGCCGCGGCGCTCAAGTGTCAAGATCAAGGTGCTGGGCAAAGATGGGGCTGAGATCGAGGTGGACGCCAAGAACATTCGGGAAAAGCGAGTTGAGGCGCTGGTCGACGAAGTGCTCAATCGAGAGTCTGAATAGCATGCGCCTGCCGGACCCACAGCGCTCGCGCGTGATTCTGATGGGCACAAGCGAATACAATGACGAAGCGATTCCGGACCTGCTCGCGGCTGAGACCTCCTTGCGTGATCTCAGCATCCTACTGTCAGACCCCACATTCGGGATAGTCCCCGAGGAGAACTGCATCACCCTTCTCAATGAAGGGGATATCCGCCTGCTGGGCAGGAGGCTGCGGTCGGCGATATCAGAGGCAGAGGATCTGCTCTTGGTGTATTTCGCCGGCCATGGATTGATCGGCGGTAAGCGTCACGAGCTCTATCTTGGCCTGCCCGACAGTGAATGGAACGAGCCCGAATTCACTTCGCTGGAGTTCGAAAAACTGCGCAGTGCGGTACTCAACAGTCATGCGACGACCAAAGTAATCATACTCGACTGCTGTTTCTCGGGACGAGTCATCTCGGAGACGATGGCTGATCCGATCGCGTCCGTCGTCGGTCAACTCGATGTCGACGGCACGTATGTGCTCACGTCCGCTCAGCGCGATCAGGTCGCACTGGTCCTTCCCGGTGAAGAGCACACCGCTTTCACCGGGAGGCTGATGAAGCTACTGCGGGAGGGTGTTCCTGACGGCCCGCAACTTCTCTCCATAGAGGACATCTACCGCCATCTTCTGGTGGTCATGCAGGCTCAGGGGCTGCCGCAGCCGCAGAAGCGGGGCACGCGTACCGCTGATCTGATAGCCCTCGCCCGCAACCGTGCCGTCGTGAGCCGCACGGCGTCCTCCTTGCGGTCTCGCTATCTCATGGCGGTTGATCATGGTGAACGCGGGGATTGGCCTCGCGTAAGGGATCTCCTGGAAGATGTGTGCGCCGCACAGGAGGATCTTCTCGGGGAGAACCATCCGGACTTCTTGAGGAGTTGTCAACTTCTCGCACACAGCATAGGGGCCCTGGGCGACCCCCGACAGGCGGCCGTAGAACTCCACTATCTGCTCGCCAGGCAGATAACGATTCTTGGTGACGAACACGCAGATGTACTGCAGTCGCGTCAGTACCTTGCGCTCAACATCGGCGAAGCCGGTTATCGCGGTGACGCAGTCAAGATGTTGCGCGTCCTGCTGCCGATGCGCCGACGTATCTTGGGAGCTCATGACAGCGCGACATTGCGTACGTGTCACCTTCTGGCGCGGAACCTGGCGGCCATCGGAGAAGTAGAGGAAGCCGAGGCGCTGTTGCGAGAGGTCGTCGAACGGCGAGAACAGACACTGGGTGCCCACCATCCACATACTGAGAGGGCGAAGCGTGATCTGAGTCGACTCTAGAACTGGAGATGTCGGATCGCGCGAAACTGCCATGAGCACCGAGCAGGAACTCCAGGGCCAGGATGTTGCAGTTTTGAACTGCTCATTCTGCGGGAAAAGTCAAACGCAGGTCCGCAAACTCATCGCGGGCCCCGGTGTGTATATTTGCGATGAGTGCATCGAGCTCTGCAACGAGATAATAACCGAAGAGCATGAATTTGATCCTGAAAATTACCTTCCTCCTCCTTATGAGCCATGCGCGATGGGAGAAGAGGATGTGTACGTCTGGACGATGAGCTGAGTGCGGCTCCCCTACGCCGCGCTCGCGAGCCCATGCCGCGGTGCCCTTATAGGCGGACCCAAGTCCGCGGGCGTGTGGGGTCCATGTGGGGACGTCTCGCCCGACGAAGCGTCCAGGCGAGCGTGGTGGCGGTGATTTCTAGGGCCATGGGGCGGCCTCCTCCCTTCTGAGAGGGGAGACACAGGAGCCAGCGTCAGTCGGTTTGGTTCGACGGTGCTGGACGGGGCCGGACTGGCCCCGTGGGCTCCTTCCCTTGTTTTCGCAGGTGAGCGGCTCTCTGGCCGACTTCCCCGGACACCCTCGGACGGGCCCTGAATAAGCCTGACTCAGGGGTTCCCTAAGTGAGGCCCAAGGCTGAATTTTGTGTCGATTCAGTTGGGGGAATCGCGCTTTTGCGTCCGAAGTCTTGGGGAGCCAGGGCGGGAGCACGCTCGTCCCTACGCGGACTTGGTCTTGCGGGTGAAAATGTCGTTCATGTGCTCTGCGCCGTCGCGGATCTCGGGCTTGAGTTGGTGGCGGTAGACGGTTTCGGTGATCTTCGTGCTGGAGTGCCCCACGAGGATGCTGATCTTCTCTATGGGGACGTCGTGGTCGCTCATGAGGGACACGAACGTGTGCCGTAGCTCGCGAGGGCACCACTCGGCGGGGTTGAGCTTCGCCGCTGTGAGGACCTTGCGGAACCGGTGCCGGACGTGTTGCGCCGTGTAGGGACGTCCGTCCTCGTGGCAGAAGACGAGATCGTTGTCCTGGTACGCCTCGCCGGCCTTGAGCTTCTCGGCCGCCTGCCTCGTCTTGTGGCTCCGGAGCGCTTCCACGCCCATGTCTGCGATGCCGAGCCCGCGTCGGCTGAGCGCCGTCTTGGTCTCGCCCTTGTGGCGGTCGGCTCGCAGGACGTAGACGGTTGCCTTGTCGAGATCGACGTCACTCCACTTGAGGGTGCGGAGTTCCTCGGTGCGGAGCCCCGAGACGATCGCCAGGACGACGTATGCGCCAAACCGGTGCATTGGCTTGCTTGCCTCTTCGAGCAGCGTGCTCGCTTGCACCAGGCTGAGCGAGCGCGACTTTCGGGCGGGCTTGCCGTCCGGGGTGTCCACCAGTTCGGCGACGTTCCGGCCGATGCGGTCATGGCGCGCCGCCCTGCGGATCGAGCGCTTGAGGATGCTGTGGAGGATGCCGAGCGAGGACGAGGTGAGGTGTTCGGCTCTGCCGTTGAGCCACGTCTCGACGTCGTCGGCTGTGAGTTCCTTGAGGCGCGTCCGTCCGATGAACGGGATGAGCTGGTGAACGGCGAGTGACCGGTAGACCTCGTTGGTCTTCGGCGACTTGCCGGACTTGGCGAACGCGGCGAGGAACTCCTCTACCGCGTCCCGGACGTAGTAATTGCGGTCCGTCTTGACGCCCTTGTTCAGCTCTTCGACGGCCTCTTTGAGCTTGTCCTTGACCTCTGTCTTGGTGCGCCCCTTCCTCTTGAGCCGCTTGCGCTTGCCGTCCGGGCCGAACCCGAGCGAGAGCGCGCCGGTGTACCCGTCGCCCTCCTCGTAGATCGACCCCTCGTACTTGCCGACCAGGATCTTTGCCAACGGATCCCTCCTCGTATCGGTCGAGGTCACCACCGACCATAACTCAAGACGTCCCAAGACGTCCCTAGGTTGGGAGGCCCGTTCTGCAGGCGAGGTCCGGACGGGCCTCCCGTGCGGGTGTCAGCGCTGGGCCTCTTCGAGGGAGGGCTCTTCCAGGGAGGTGACGAACTCGGCGAGGTGCCGGTCAGTGATGCGGCGCAGCTTGCCGATTTTGATGCTGCGGAGTTGGCCGGTGCGGATCAGGAAATAGACCTTGTCCCGTCCAATGCTGAGGATCTCGGCCACTTGCTCGACGGTGTACGCCTGTAGGGGACACCACCTCCTCTCACCCGGGCTTCGTCCCGGGGCCGTGCGCGGATGTGGGTGGGGACCATCTCCTCGGTTGCGGTGTGTGCTCGTCTCTCGTCTCGTCTCACGGACGTCTCAGCCGCCCATACGTGCAGACGCGGGCGCGAGATGAGACGTTGAGACGATTACCGGGTGTGATCGGTCGCCTTGTAGCGACCTCGCCCGACTTGGACGGCCTCGCCGGCCTTCACCAGTTCGGCGAGGCGCCGGTAGAGGGTGGGACGGCTCAGCTCTGTGAGCATCAGCAGATGGGCGATCGGGAGGCCCTCCTCCGGCGCGCCGTCCAGGGCTTCTCTCAGTGCTGTCTCGGCGTGGTCTTCGCGGGACGGCGCTACGTGGGTGGACGGCTCGGATACAGGCGCCACGTACGCCTCGTCCAGCGCGCGTAGAGAGACCGCGTCCAGCGTCGGACGGATGGACGCGTGGCGCTCTGCTGTCTCGGCCACGGTGGCATCGGTGAGCAGGTAGGCGCGGCCTCGCCGAGGTGTGTCGTGTTCGGGCGCGGAGAGCAGGAACTTGCCGGGAGCGTTGAGCGTGTGCGCGTGCCATCCGGCGCTGAGCATCCCCTGCCCGAGAATGAGATCAACGTCCTTGCGCTCACGAACGCGGAAGCTCACGCGGACGTCCATCTGTGACCGGACGGCACCCTTGCCCATGGCCTTCTGCGTGGGCCGCTGCGTCGCCGCAATGAGCGTCACGGCGACGGCGCGCCCCCGCCGCGCGATCGAGTCCGTGTCACTTGCGGCATCCGGAGCATCATCGGCGAGTTCGGCGTACTCGTCCACCACGATGACAAGCGCGGGATGCTCCGGCGTCGGATCCCACACGCGCCTCCCGTTGGCCGTAAGCCATTCGGCACGAGCCTCCAGGACGGTGACGGCGTCGCGCAGCATGGCGCGGGCTTGCTCCGGTGTGGTGGCGAGCCGATCGATGCAGGACGCCCACGGCTGGAGCTCCATCCCACGCTTGAGGTCGACCGCCCAGATAACGACATCCCCGCACGCGCTGAGGTTGCCCATCAGGACGTTGATCCCGCCGCTCTTCCCGGAGCCGGCCACACCCCCAAAGAGCCCATGACGTCGCAGCAGCAGAACACGCGCGCCCGTCGCGTCCTCGAACGGGCCAAGGTCGATCGGTTCGGTAATGGACGAGACGGACGGTCCCGGCCACGGGATCGCATCGGCGTGCGGGTCCCTGTCGAGCACCCGCAACTCGAACCGGTTGGCCTTGCCGTCGCGCGTCGGAGCGACGCGCACAGCGCCCCGGAACGTCCCAAGCGCCGACTCGATAGCCGGAACCTTGGCGATGACGTCCTGGATCGTCTGGCCGCGTGCCAGGGCGAACCGTGCGCGCCACCCCCACACGTCCACTACCGCGGATTGCGCGCGTGATCCGGCGAGCCCGACGTCCTTCGCGATCTCCGGCCACGCGGCTATCTGTCGATCGACTCGCACTCTGGCGCGCCGCCTCCGATGGGCCCACCACGGCGCGGCGAGCGCGATTGCGCCCCCGGCGAGCATCACAGGAAGCGGCGGGACCGTGGGGCCGAGTGCAGTAGCCGCAGACAGCCACCCACCCGCGCCCATCACGACGGCAGCGGCATACAGCCGCTCGATTTGCGGGGAGAGGCCCAATCTCTCGCCGAACATGGCGAGAGCCCACGCAGCCAAGCCGGCAAGGGCCAACAGCCACGGCCACCACTCCGGATGCGCGAGATGCAGAACCGCGCCCCCGACGCCGAGCGCAGCCACCAGATACACCGGTCCCAGCTCGGACCGATATCGCCACAAGGCCCGCGCGAGGAGGACAGCGGCCACGTCCGGGAACTGGTCGTCACGGTCGATGATCACCATGGGTTGCAACCCACTGCGCCGCATCTTCTGCGCATGTCGTCGCATCTGCCGCGTCCGGCTCATGAGCGCCCCCAAGACTCCGGCGGAAGGTGGCCTTGCGCGCGTAGTTCATCGCGCAGGTAGTACAGCGGATCCGGTTCGCCGTCGCGGTCGGCTCGGAGAGTGGCTCGCCCCGCAGCCGCCAGATTCGCGCGTTCCCGCCGGACTTTCGCGAGCAGGGACGAGAGCCGGGATATCTCGGAGAGGAGTTGGGGAACATCGGCGAGCGCGGCGTAGAGCCGCGCCCACAGATCCTCGATAAACGGCATCGCGTCGGAAAGGCTGGAGAGGATCTCCCGCGCGGCGAGGCTTCGCGTTCGCACCTCTTGAACGTTGACTTGGACATGTGGCGGTGTATCAGGCACCAAGGCATCCCTCCCTTCGGTAGGGGACGTCAGTGCTGAGAAAGGGACCGGACGAGGACGGCCACCAGCCGGCGGATTTCCGGCGCGGCGCTGGTGGCAGCGAGAAAGAACCCGAACAGCAGGCACACCGCGATGTGCCAGCCGCGAAGTCCCATGTACCGCCACGCGACCCACACCACGGCGCCGAGGATCGCCACCAGGGGAACAGAGACGTTCACTGGCGTACCTCCTCACAGCCACGGAGCCGGGTAGTGCGGGCCGCGCCCGCGCCGGAGCCACCGGGCGCGAGCGCGGCACTTGCGGCACCTGCGGCTACCGGGCTCGACGCGTGCGCCGCAGGGGCACGTGTGACCGGTGATGACGCGAGGCATCCGCATGCTCACCGCCCCGCCGGTACGCGGGCCGGCGCGTCGTCGCACGTGCGGGTGCTGAGCACCCGCCTGGATGCGGTACCGACACGGGACGTCTCGGCGAGCCCTCGCGCAGTCCGGCGCTCTTCGGCGTGGATCCCGATGACGAGCATCGCGAAGATTCCGCAGGTGGAGCCAGCGAGGAAGACGGCGAGGATCGCTGCCAGAACGAGGATCATCTTTGACCACTCCTCTCGTAAGGCCCGTATCCGGCGGGGACGGTCCGGGCGGTCGGTGTCTACGAGAAAGAGAGTGCGCCTGACCTGCGGGACGAGATCACTACATGACTGGACGTGTTCATGACGTCCTCATAGGCTTGACCGCGTCCTAGGACGTCCCGGAATCCGGACGGGTGCATGCCGAACGAACGCCTACGCGCCGCTCTGCTAGAGCAGGGCCTGACTATTGCCACGCTCGCCGAGTCGCTCGACGTGGACCCGAAAACGGTAGAACGGTGGATCACCAAAGACCGCACCCCCTACCGGCGGCATCGCTACGCAGTAGCTTCGCGATTGGGAGTAGACGAGACATTCCTGTGGCCGGACGCCCTCTCCAATGAGCAGGTCACCGCAGCGTCCAGCAGCGAACTAGTGACGATCTACCCGCACCGGACATCCGTCCCGAGGGACGCATGGGGACGTCTCTTCGCCACTGCCAAGGAAGAGATCGGTGTCCTGGTCTACTCCGGCCTCTTCCTCTCCGAAGACTCCGGCATCCAGCGCACGTTCGCCGAGAAAGCCGAGGCCGGTGTCCGCGTCCGCATCCTCCTCGGCGACCCAGACAGCCCACAGGTAGCCGAACGAGGCGACGACGAGGGCGTAGGCGACGCCCAGGCCGCAAAGATCCGCAACGCCCTAGTCCTCTACAAGAATCTGCGCAAGCAAGACGGCGTCGAGTTCCGCTTTCACCGCACGGTCCTCTACAACTCGATCTACCGCGCCGATGACCAGCTCCTCGTCAACACCCACGTCTACGGCGTCACAGGCCCCCACGCCCCCGTCTGGCACCTACGCCGCATAGCCGGCGGAGACCTGGTCAACACCTACCTAGACAGCTTCGAACGCGTCTGGGAAGGCGCCACACCAATACCAGGGGACTGACATGGGCCGCAGGATCGACTACTACGATGACCCCCAAGCCCCTAGCGCCAACAGCCTCGTCCCCGCCGTCAACATCGTTGTAGAGAACGACCGGGGCGAGATCCTCATGATCCGCCGCACTGACAACGACAACTGGGCTCTTCCCGGCGGAGCTATCGACCTAGGTGAGTCCGTAACCCAGGCCGCCATCCGCGAAACCAAAGAAGAAACCGGAATAGACGTAGAGATCACCGGACTGCTTGGTATCTACAGCGACCCAAAACACGTCATCCACTACACCAGCAATGATGAAGTACGTCAAGAATTTTCTATTGTACTAAAGGCAGTTCCCGTCGGTGGCAAACTGCTACTTAGTGCCGAATCGGCAGAAGTGCTCTGGATCGACCCTAGTACTGCAAGTGGGCTTCGAATGCATAACTCCATGCGCGCCCGATTGCAGGATGCTTTTTCCGAAAAGAGCCCGCCTATCATCTCATAGTGACAGGAAATTTGGTCGAAGACAGTAAAAACAGCGGTGTCTTTTCATGGGAGTGTCCAATTAGAAATATCGCTCCAGGTTTGCACGATGCTGCCGGGAGGGGATTCGCGCTGTCCATTCCTGACGTTGGAATAAACTAGCTGTGCGTCTGCAGGTATGCTGTCCCGCTGCCGAGTCTTTATGCCATCATAAATGTAGCACTGCACCTCTCGCGGTTCTTGGCTGCTGCCCACAACAAGCCAAGGACTGAGGCTTTGAGGTGGATACTTTTGCCCGCTGATGGCCAGTTGCGCCGTTTTGAGGGGGCGCTGAACCTCTACGATCCCACGTTTAGATTGACCACTCCCAACAACACGCAGGACAGAATGAGAAAATCTCGTGCCATCATAAGTCATGGAGATCGGCAACACTATTTCGAAATGCCAGAGTGATATTAGTCTATGCGCAATGAGGCTTAGTGTTCTCTCAAGGCTCTGCCTGTCCATTCGGCTAGGAATATAGCCAGAATGCGAAATAGTATTTCGCATGTGAACTATCTTTTGGAAACGATCTCGCATAGTCTGATCAGGGATGAGGCATTGCATCAACGAAAAGAACGGACCTCCATTGTTGGTTCTTTTGGACAATTCGGTGCAAATTGCGAACCAAGTTCCGAAGCTCGGCTTCGTCAACTGTGAGGCGCGTGTGGCCCGTAGCGGTGAAGGTTCTAGAGTAGAAAAACCGACAATCCCTGCAAACTTGAGGAATCCTTCAATTATCCGCAAACCCTCCATGGTGGCACTCTCTGTGTCGTCTAGTTGAAGGTACCTCGTGTAGCGTACGGCCAAGGTAATGGGGAGAAAGTGGCCAGCGTTCTCAAGTGCTCTCGATAGACAGTCGTCTATTATGGAGCTGCATTGACGTAGAAGTTCTTCATCTGCCACGGATTTATCGACCCAGTCCACAGCCCCAAGCCGCATAGCTTCAATAGTCTGACGCTTTGTACCTTCGCCTGAGAGTACGAGCGTAGGTATGCATATCTTCTCCTCACGGAATCTTTCCAGAAGCCATAGGCCTCCCCATTCGCCTGGAGGCATCTTCATGTCAATGATCGCAAGGTCGAATGTTTCTGTTGTTATCTTACTTATAGCCTCCTCGCCGTTGTCGACGACAGTAAGCGAAGCGCCGTTAGCTCTGAGAACTGCGCAAAGAGTTTCGGCTACATCGGTTTGATCGTCAGCCACGAGAATGCGAGTGTCTTGTAGACTGGTCACTATTCGCCCTCTTCTGTAAGTGGTATGGTCAACAACCATACCGTCCCCTGCTGAGATCTTACATTATCTATTTCTCCGCCTGCACGTTGTAGTAGTGTCTTCACACCAACGAGCCCGATGCCATTACCCCGGGACTTTGTACTAGTGACCCTGGCACCGTTCCTGAGAGCGGCAGCCACGCTCTCAGGAAGGCCCGGTCCGCTATCAGCAATCTCTAGCAGTACTTCTGTTCCACTCGTCGTCCAGTCCAGACGAATCGATCCTCCATTAGGCATCGCTTCAATGGAGTTCTGTACCAAATTGTCCAGCACGGCCGTAAGTGATGCTTGATCAAGAGCAATCAGCACAGAATCATCAGCAACCGGCACGGAAAGAGATATTGTGGCCGGCAACCTGCGCAGCATTGCGGCAACATAGTCTCGCAAGACCGGTCCTAGACGAGTAGTTCCATTACCAGGCATGCTGACTAGCGAAGATGCAGCCCTCAGCCTGCGGCCGATCGTAATCGCCCTATCGAGGTGTCGGCTTGCAGTTAGTTGTTGCTCCAATTGAGCTGTGCGCCCTTGCACCGAAGCGGCTAGGGCATGTCGAGATGCTACGAGCTGGTTCTTCAGGTCGTGTAGCAAGTCCGCTACCGCAGCGCTATATGGAACCGGCAACGGTCGCGTCGCCATAGCTGCCGATCTCGTAATCGGATTCTGTAGATCCGCGGCCGTAATAGCTGTCAAAGAAACATTGATTTCATCAGCGTTCAGGCAAGCAGACAGAGTGCCACTAACTTTATTCCAGAGGTTGCACAAATCTTCCACTCGTTGGCCGTTAATGGGCGCATCAGAAGAAATGTAAAAGCGAATGGAGTCTTCTATTGAAATTGTCACGGTTGCCGTGCCGCCAGCTGCCAGTATCTCCCCAAGTAGAGCATCCATAGCCGCGCGGTCGCGCCCTGAGATGATTATGGAGGGCAGCTTGACAGCAAACTCCACTCTATCTCGATAGAGCAGGCGCCAGTCTTCCTGCAGAGATGCTAGTTCGTTATCAGACTCGTCCGATCCGAGAGCACGGTATACCGCGCAGAGATCTGCTAATGATGCGATTCGGCCATCAGAAATTTCTGTGGGCTCTTGAGTTTGGTCGAGCCAATCGAGAACCTTGGAAAGGTAGGGCAGTACGGTGTCGACGCCTTGAAGGGTTGCCACCCCGATCGAACGGAAGAACCGTTCTACATTCTCCGCTTTGAGAACACTAAGATTGTCATTCGTAAGAATATGATCAACCTGCTCAGCCCATTTCAAGAGCTGGAGGGGAGTGGTGGCTAGCTGCGCTCCGAAAAGGTTGCGATCTTTCCACTTCTTTATTCCAGTGGGTAGCGAGGGAACAATGAAGGCGAAATGCTTGAGGAGTAGTCGTGCCAGAGTAGCTTGCGGGTGGCTCGTATCAACGTAATCAGATAGTGAATCAGGATTGGACAGATCATCTATTGTATCTAGCACTATTCGCGATGCTTTATGTTTGGCTCGGGTCTTTCCTGCAACGAAATCTCCTTCTATGGCGAGTTGTTCGTTAAGGACTGTGCTTTGCAGGGTTACTGTGCATTGAAATTGGTTAGCATGCTGCGGACCCCTGACACTCCACGCATAGAACACCTCAAGCTTAGCGATGCTGCACACCACTTGGAGCTTAGTGGTGTCGTCCTGCTCTCGTGCCACGTCTGTGAAGATTGTGTTATAAATCGTATCCCATTGATCCGGCCAACGATCGGTGAGAGAAGTCGACTCTGTAAGGTCGAGATAAACGGCAGCCATAATTGCCTGGAAGGTATTTGCGGCCATTTCCTGAGTAAGGCCATACTTTTTTTGGCCTTCACCAAGGAGGACGCCATCAACTATTCCAGTCCGATAAAAGGCGGATTCGTATATTTCATTAGTTAGGGGTTGAAATTTTAGTTCTTTTGTTCTCTGTCTGATCGCGCGCGAGGAGACTGCGAATGTATGCTCGTACATGAGGACTGTCGCGCCCACTAGGCCTAGCACTTGGTTGTCGCGTTGACGATAATCTCCCATCAGGGCTCTGTTCTCGAAAGCCCAGGATGAATGAATCAGAGATTGTGTTAGAAGGGCACGCTGTGTTGGACGCAGAGAGAAGAGATTCTGTATCGCCTGTACGGTATAAAAATGCTTCTCGGATACAGAGGCAGGGAATGCGTGAGGGGGTGACGAGGCATTTCTCGCCTCTTGCGGTACTGCATAGGAAAGATATTCGTGAAGGAAATTGTTGGCTGCATTTGCGCGGGCCGCGCGCTTGTTCTGTCCCGTTCCGGTTGAGTTCCGCCCTTTCTGATCCGAGACTGTCGCTACGAAGCACGGTAGATGGTCGGGGCCTTCGCGAGTAAAGGTGCACTCCAAGGTTCTCCCGAGCTCCTTCTGTACCGTCTGCAACGGGTCAGCTACCAGGGCTCCAGACTTATTTTCCCCTTCCTCTAGCAATCCTTCAATAAGTCCGTAAGCTATTTTCTCATTTTGAGTTAGACACAGGACGCCGACGAGTTGCTGGAAAAGGTTTCCGGGAACTCGATCTGGCAACTGCTGTACGTTTAGGCTCTTGCCCAACGCCGCAGTTTCAAGAAGCCAGGGCAAATTCTGGGACCAGCGGCCAACGGACGAGAGAACCGTCGCAATGCGATCACTCAAAGGGCCCGGTCTGTCGAAGTTATGCCGAGAATAGCTCCTGGCGGCTGCCGCTCTCCGAAGAAATGCATTGCCTGTATTGCCGAGCGCCGCTAGTGTGCCTGGACTTACTTCGGCCATGTCTTGCTGATGCTCGTAAATATAGCTATCGTGCGATGTCGCGATCAACAGTGCGTTTCTTAGTCGCCCCCTCTGAGAAGAGGAAAGGCCGACCTCAATGAGAGCCTCATATAGAGGGCCTAGATCACGGACGGAAGATACGTGTGGAAAGTCTGCAATTGAAAGCATGGCATGCACGAATAATTATCCCGTGACGGTATTCGACTCGGTGTGGATAAAAAATGGATTGTTAGGACGGATAGTGCGATTAGTGGGATCTTACACGTCCGGTACCATCTGCGTTGGGGGTTTCCCTCACTGGGAAGAGGGTTGCGAGGGTTGTGTTCGGTGCTTGGGGGCCTCCTGTGCACCGAGATTACTCCCGGCGATTATTGCTTACGTTGAGTGATTCTGTTGTTTGTTGCTTATGAGCAATTTCCAGTTCCCGCTGCGTCTGACACACGGCTTTCAGAAGGCTCGGTTCAGCCAACCGGATGGACCTCGCGACTGGTCCCTTCTTTCCGTAGCGCTGCTTGATTTCAGATATGCGTGCGCGTGAATCGATAGGCGCCCCGTTGGGAGCGGTGGTCATATCGCAGTAGGCGAGGGCGTTGCTGAGGTCTGGTGCCTCTGGGCCGAAGTCATAGAGGAGGGCGTCTGCCAGGTTGCGCTGGCGCGCCTCGATTAGGGCGCAGGAATGGTGAGCCACGAGACGACATAGGTGGTCGTTGGCGTGGTGGGTGTCTCGGAGGTAGCGGGCGCCGTCTAGAGGGTGGAATCCCGTGGCTACAAGGTCGGGAGCGTAGCCGATGTCGTGGAGCCATGCGGCGGCCTCTAGGAGATTGGCCTCGTCTCCGAGGATGGGCGCGAGCGTGCGGGCTTGGCGGGCAACGCCCTCGGTGTGTGCCCAGCGGCGGGGGAGTGGGGTCTCTAGGTGCTTGCGTGCGAGGTCGCGGGCCCATGCTGCGGTGTTCTTCTTCATATGGTCGACGCTACGGCGAGGCGGATGGACATCCACGGGCGTGCGGGGCTCATGTTGGGACGTCTTGGCTGACGTAGCGTCCTTTGCCGTGGACGCAGGTTACGAGGCCGGCGGCTTCGAGGGTTTTGAGGGCCGCGCGGGCGGTGGAGCGGGAGACGTCGTGGCGTCGGGCGAGTTGCTTCTCACTGGGGAGCGCGTCGCCTGCTCGGAAGCGTCCGGTCTCGATCTGGTGGCGCAGGTTCGCGGCGATCTGCTCTGTACTCGTGCGCGGTTGGGTGTCGGGGTCTGGGACGAATCGGCCCACGCCAGCGCGGACGGTAATGAGGCCCTCGGCTTGCAGGGCTGAGAGGGCCCGCCGCACGGTGCTGCGGACGACGCCGAACTCGGCGCAGAGGGCGGCCTCGCTCGGTAGCCGGGCGCCAGGGGTGTAGGTGCCATCTGTGAGGCGGTGCCGTAGCACGCGGGTGATGTGCACGTAGGTGCCCCATGCCGTGCGGCGGGTCATGTCAGAGCTGCTCGTCTCTAAGGGGATCGAATGCCGCCGCCACCCACGGTTGGAGCAGGATGTTCAGCTTGTCCGCGGCGAGGCAGAGACGTTTGCACGGCGTGAGCCATAGGCCGGTGCTCGACAGGTACCACCAGGTGCCGTTGCCCCAGGCCACGGAGATGCTCTCGCCGATGGTGGGCGCGTCTTTGGAGTAGACGCGTAGGAGCGTGCGGGGAGTCTCGGTGCGGAGTTGGGTCGTCCAGCCGTCACAGCGCAGGACGAGGGCGAGACGCGTGAGGTGCCAGCGTGCGCGCCATGGACCGCTGTAGGTGGGCGGAGGGAGCGCGGTCGGTGCGTCCGGGGGAAGCAGCACCAACCGCGCCACCTCCTCCCCACCCCATGAGGCCGTGCTCCCCATCACGGCCTCCTCCGGTGACAGTTGCGGGGCTCGCTCCCGTGCCATCACCGGGTCCTTGGGCGCGCGTTCTTGGCGCGCTCGCCCTCGTGCACGAGGGCTTCACGCAACGCGGCGGGGTTCGATGCGATCACCGTCGGATCCACGCCAGCGTGCGGGTCGTGCAGGCTCGCCACCCAGTCTCCGAGGCGTCCGTCCCACCGGGTGGCGCGCCAGATGCGGTATCCGTTGAAGTCCCGGCGCAAGTCGGCGAGCGCCTTCTCTGCCGCTTCTGCTTCGGCTTTGAAGGGGCTGGGATTGGTCTGAGGGGGCTGTTCGGTGGCCATGGGGCGGGCTCCTCGTCTTGCGGGTTCGTTGGTACGAGGTGGCGTGTTCGCCTGTGTCCTGAGCCTTCCGTCCGGTGCGGGACCTCTCTATCGGCATCTAGGGACGTCTAGGGACGTCTTCTGTTAGCGTCGTTCATGCGTCGTTCTCACTTGCATCGCGGGAGGCCCGGTGAACGACTTGTTGCGACGTGCCCTTGCCGACGCGCACCTGACCGAAGCTGACGTTGCGGCGCGGTTGCGTGTGGACCCCAAGACCGTCCAGCGGTGGGTCGCGGGGCGCATGCCCTACCCACGCCACCGGACGCAGGTTGCCTCTCTGGTCGGACGAGACGAGGCCGACCTATGGCCACACCTCGCCATGACGAACGCCCGAGTAGATCCGCCGGCGATCGATGTCTTGGCGACTTACCCCCACCGATGGGCAGTGCCTCGTCCGGTGTGGCACCAGCTCTTCCGGGCCGCGCGCGACGAGATCGGCGTCCTGGCCTACGCGGGACTCTTCCTTGCCGAGGACATGGGCATTATGCGCGTGCTCGCAGAGCGAGCACGCGATGGCGTCGCCGTTCGCATCCTGCTCGGCGACCCGGACGGCACGTGCGTAGCCGAGCGCGGAAGCGACGAGGGCGTAGGCGAGTCCATGGCCGCGAAGATCCGGAACGCTCTGGTCCACTACCGCGCTTTGCGGGAAGTGGAAAGAGTAGAGATCCGGCTACATGACACCGTGCTCTACAACTCCGTCTATCGCGCCGATGACGATTTGTTGATCAACCCGCACGCCTACGGCATCGCTGCGTCCCATGCTCCCGTCCTTCACGTACGGCGGGTTGAAGACGGCGACATGGCGAGCACGTACCTGGAGAGTTTCGAGCGAGTGTGGTCCGGAGCCTCCCTGATGACCTAGGGCGGTCCCGTGTTCTAACGCTCGGAAGCCTGTGCGGAGTTTTCGTACGTCATCAGGGCGGCCCGATAACCGGGCCGCACGCGCCGACTCGGAGCCTGGCTCTCCTCTGCTGGGGTGCCGGCAACGGGACGCAGGTCGACGCAGGTCGGCAGGCGCGAAGGCCAGCAGGAGTCACGGGGCCGCTCGAAGACTGAGGGCAGTTACGGGGTTGAGCTGGCTACGTCCGTACCGCTGGCCGTTCCCGACTTGCGCGGGGCCTCACGGAGAGCCAATGCGGTCAGGCGGAAGCGCCAGCCCGTCCGCCAGTCCAGGCTACCGGCCCCGCTCCCACTCGATTCTGGGACCGCCAGTTCCTCTAGCTGGTAGTCACTTCAAGCCTAGAGGCTAAGATCCTCCACCCTAAGTGCTCGCTCAGCAGAGTCGAGCAACTCTTGATAGGTGATAACTTCAATCCGCGCAAGATGGCTATTGTAAGCACGAAATGCCGAAGAAACTTCCTCCTTGGAATATTTATCGGCCACAAAAATCGGATGGCCCACAACGATAGTGGCGAAAGATCGACGGCAGTCAATTTCAAAGTCGGCAAGGATTGTCGCTCTCTTTTCGTCCAACGACCTCAGGTAATTAACAACCTGTGTAACGGCTCGATGAACTTCGACCCCCACCGAAGGGTGAACTCTCGGCCGCTCTAGCAAGTTTGGTATATTTGCTTGTTTTAGCTCCACTATATGAAGGGCGCCATCGCCTCTCAATAGCGGAATATCGAGAGTGACATCAGTTGCGAGCCGTGGTCGAGTCAACTCTTCAATGTAGCGTCCCCCGAAAATCCATCCCTGCCCCTTCAGTTCGGCGTGAATTTCTAGCTCTGTGCTGGCTGGATTCTCCACTATCCGCCGAAGATTGCGCAGCCGCTCGCGTCGTCGCCGCAGCTCAACCACTTGTGCTAGTAGCTCAACGCCTTCCAGGTCATACAACTCGTCTATGAAGTCAGACGAAAAACCTCCCTTTTTCCCACTCGCTTCTGTCAGTCTAATGTTGATTCGGCGTAGCCACGTTAGATTGTCGGCCGCTCCACGTGGAAGGCTAACGCCACCCAGTCGGTCATCTCCTATTTCCAGACGACGCGCGTCTTGTTCCATTTGCACAAGCCACTGATATGCCTCTCTCCCTGTTGCGTCCTCATTCTGCTTTAGGAGAGCCTTCAGTATTTCGATCGAGCGACTCAGTCCAGCACTTATGACATGTCGCATGTAACGGCTGTCTCGTTCTCGAATTCCAGGAATATAGTTTGTTTCCAGCAAGGTAAGTGGTATGTCCCCTGCCGCATATTCGGCAAAATCTTCCAATCGCTCGGCTATCGCAATTTGTCCAACCCTTTCGGCGGCCCGAGCGCCAACTTGTAGAAAATCGACCAAGGGCTGCCCTCGGCGATACCGATGACCGCGAGAAGTAGGGCTATTCATGAAATCTATCGCTGCGTTAATGTTTCTCTTAATTTCAAAGTTATCGGTCATTTCGCGCGTCTCTTTCAACAGTTGCATCAGGGTGAACCCTGCTCGATAACCCATGCTCCTAATTCTTGTCCCTGCCCAGTCCTCACTCCACCAGAAGTAGCTAAGGTGACTGGCCACGACCGGCCAGTCCTGTGACCAGGAGCGGCCAGGATGCATGAAATGCCTTCCGTTAATTGCCTTCTACGATGAACGGGCCAGTATCACCGCATCAGCGTTGCCTACCGCTCCAGGCCGATGAGGCACTGTGCTGAGCCTTCAGAGGCGCCTTGACCAGGGCACATCCAAGGGACACGAGCACGCGATCATGCGAGAACATCTGCGCAGCTGTTTTGGGGGCGAAGGGGGTTGGTGACGCGTAGAAGCTCCAGTCACGGCCCGAGTCGGGACGCAACTGGAGCTTTCATGGATCACGCTGAGGCGGCTTGGTTCACGTTGGCGATGATCTGCTTCACCTTGCGGCGGTCGATGCCGTGCTTCTCAGCGAGGTAGCGCTGGGAGACCGGGCGGCCAGGGCCCTGCAGGCTTGCCCTGTACTCGTCCAACACTGCTTGTTCCGGGGTTTGCACCACTTCGGTGCGAGGCTGTTCCGGTGTGGTGCGCTCCTCGTCCTGGATGAGGCCGGCGCGAGCGGCGCAGCGGGTGAGGGTCATCAGGAGTTCGAAGGAGCCGACGAGGGCGAGGGTCGGCCAGGCGCTGACTATCGCGCCTATGAGGCCGTGGGTCGCGCCGTGCGCCACGTTGGCGCCTACTGTGGCCACGATGCCTACGGCGAGGCTCCACTTGGCCAAGGGTGGTGCGGGGTGCTGTCGGCGGCTGGCGTCGAGGAGCACCATGGACGCTGCCCAGATGAGGCCGTCCACCGTGAACGGGACAAGGCGTGCGGTTGGGCCGGACTCGCCGTGGGAGTGGACGAGTTCGTAGGCGTGGCGGTACAAGATGACGGCTGCCACGGCGGCTACCGCCACCACGGCGAGTGCGGTTGTGATGCGGATGAGGCGGTCAGTCACGGCCCAGCTCCCGTCGCCACTCCTGGGCGCATGGGTCGTCTTCGCCGTGGGTGATGAGGCGTTCGGCGAGCATCAGGGCCGTGATTGCGGTGTTGCGGTCGACGGGGCGTGGGCACGTGGTGACGTGCCATCCGCAGTCGGTTCGGGTGGCGGTGGCGATGACCTTGCTGTGTGCCGTGGCGGTCATCGTGGTTGTGGTGATTTCTAGGGCCATGGGTGTGGCCTCCTCCCTGCTGAGAGGGGGGAGCCACGGGAGCCAATCCGGGGAGCCAGCGTCAGTTGGTTTGGTTCGACGGTGCTGGACGGGCCCGGACTGGTCCCGTGGGCTCCTTCCCTTGTTTTCGCAGGTGAGCGGCTCCGTGGCCGACTTCCCCGGACGGCTCCGGACGGGCCCTGAATAAGCCTGACTCAGGGGTTCCCTAAGTGAGGCTTAAAGGTGTTCTGGTGGGGGGTTGGGCGGCTTAGCGTTTGGGGTGTCAGATCGGAGACACGGCGGAGGTGCACAGGCGGAGAGCAGAGCGATCGTCGGCTGAGGTTCCGACTGAGGTTCCTGATTGAGACAGACTTCTGGCCTGCACGGCCCCCTAACCCCGCTCTGGGGCCGTGCGGGCCAGAAGCCTTTTCAGGGGCGGGGGAGGGCGCCGAGCAGGAGCAGGCGGAAGGCGTCGGCGGTGCCGGTGGCGGTGGTGTCGCCGGTGGCGAGGCGGCGGATGGCCAGGCCGTAGAGCATCGCGACGATCGCGGGGGCGTGGTGTTCGGCGTCCGGGATGTCCAGGGCCTTCAGGATGGCGGTGGCCAGGCGGTCGTAGGCCTCGATGGAGCGCGTGGAAGTCTCGCGGAGGGCCGGGTCGCGGGCGGCGTGCAGGTGGAGTTCGAGGTTCGCGATCTGCTCGGGGCCGTGGGCGAACTCGACGACGGCCTTCTCGACCTGGTCGGCGGCCTGGACGGGCGCGATGCCGGACTCGGCGAGGGCTGTGACGTAGGCCGTGATGCGGGCGATCTCCTGCTCGACGAAGGCGTGCAGCGCCTCGCGCAGCAGGTCCTCCTGGCTGGGGAAGTGGTAGGTCAGGGAGCCGAGGGAGACGCCGGCCGCGCGGGCGACGGCGCGGTTGGTCACGGCGCCGATGCCCTGTTCGCCGATCAGGCGGAGGGTGGCGTGGAGGATCCGGTCACGGGCGTTCATCGGTGCTCAGTCTTCCCCACAACGGATGCGTTCAGTATCGTTCGTTCGAACGAACGATAGCGGGAGGCGGCGTGGAGCTGGGGCTGGCCGGGCAGGCGGAGGCGCTGGCGAGGGGAGAGATCTCCTCGAGTGAGCTGGTGGAGGAGAGCCTGGAGGCCATCGGCCGGGGCGAGGCGCTCGGCGCCTTCCGGGTGGTGCGGGCCGAGGCGGCCGCGCAGGAGGCGCTGGAGGCCGACAAGCGGCTGGCGGAGGGGGAGCGGCTGCCGCTGCTCGGGGTGCCCGTCGCCATCAAGGACGACACGGACATCGCGGGGGAGACCACGCCCTTCGCGGTGGCGGGGGACCACCGGCCGGTGGCGCGGGACGGGGAGGTCGTGCGCAAGCTGCGGGCGGCCGGGGCCGTCATCGTGGGGAAGACGACGACGTGCGAGCTCGGGTTGTGGCCGTTCAGCGAGTCGCGGGAGTACGGGATCGCGAGGAACCCGTGGAATCCCGACTACTCGCCGGGCGGGTCGTCGGGCGGGTCGGCGGCGGCCGTGGCGGCGGGCATGGTCGCGGCGGCGGTCGGGTCCGACGGGGCGGGGTCGATCCGCATCCCGGCGGCGTGGACGGGCCTGGTGGGCATCAAGCCCCAGCGCGGCCGGGTCTCCGGGCACCCGCACACCGATCCGTTCAACGGGATCACCGTGTGGGGGCCGCTCGCGCGCACCGTGGGGGACGCGGCCCTGCTGCTCGACGTGCTGACCGGCAGCCACGCCGAGGACGTGTACCGGCTCGACCCGCCGATCACCCCGTTCGCCGAGGCGGCGAGGCGGGAGCCGGGCAGGCTGCGGATCGCCGTCTCCTACCGGACGGCCCTCGGGGTCAGCGGGAGGCTCGACCCGCAGATCCGGGCGGCCGTCGAGCGGCTCGCGCGGAGGCTGACCGACCTCGGGCACAAGGTGTTCCCGGCCGACCCCGACTACGGGCCGACGGCGCTCGGGCTGGTGCCGCGCGGGACGGCCGGGGTCGCCGACTGGCTGGACTCCCTGCCGAACCCGCGGCCCGACCCGAGGACGGAGGCCGAGGCGCGGCTGGGGAGGGTCCTCGGGAGGAGGCTGCTGCCCCTGGCCAAGCGGCTGGACCCGTATCTGCGGAGGCGGGTCGGGCGCATCTTCCAGATCGCGGACGTGGTGATGACGCCCACGACGGCGCAGCCGCCGCTGCGGGTCGGGGCCTTCGACGGGGCCGGCTACCACCGGACGCAGTCGGGGGTCGCGGCCGCGTGCCCTTACGCGTGGACGTGGAACGTGCTGGGATGGCCCGGAGTGAACGTCCCCGCGGGGTTCACCAGGAACGGGCTGCCCATCGGCGCCCAGTTGCTCGGGCACGACTCCGACGAGGCGACGCTCATCTCGCTCGCGGCGCAGCTGGAGTCGGTCGAAGGGTGGGCCGGGCTGCGCCCCTAGACGCGTGACGGGCCGCCGGTGCGGGGGTCCAAGCCGGTACCGGCGGCCCGTCGCGTTCAGTAGCCGGCGCCGGTGAGCATGCCGCCGTCGACGAGGACCTCGCTGCCGGTGCAGTAGGTCGAGTCGTCCGAGGCGAGGAAGACGACCAGTCCGGTGATCTCCTGCGCCTTGCCCATGCGGCCGAGGGGGAGCGCCTTCATGAACGCGTCGGCGCTGGCGGCCGTGGCGGAGACGATGTCGTCCTGCATGGTCAGGGGCGTCAGCACCCCGCCGGGGTGGATGGAGTTCACGCGGATGCCGTACTGGCCGAGCTCGCGGGCGGCGGACTTGGTCAGCCCCCGGACGCCGAACTTGCTGGCGCTGTAGGCGGCGAGGCCGGCGGCGCCGATGAAGCCCTCGGTCGAGGACACGTTGACGATCGAGCCGCCGCCCGCCGCGCGCATCGGGGCGGTCACCGTCTTCACCCCGAGCCACTGGCCGACCAGGTTCACGTCCAGGATCTGGCGGAACTCCTCGACGGCCATGTTCTCGATGGTCTTGTGCCGGAGGATCCCGGCATTGTTGACCAGGACGTTCAGCGCCCCGAAGGTCTCGGTGGCGGTCTGGACGGCCCGCTGCCAGTCCTCCTCGCGGGACACGTCCATCCGGACGAAGCGGGCGCCGTCCCCGAGGTCGGCGGCCAGCTTGGCGCCCTCCTCCTCCAGGACGTCGCCGAAGACCACCCTGGCGCCCTCGTCCAGGAACCGCCGGACGTGCGCCTTGCCCATGCCGCGCGCGCCGCCCGTGATCAGCGCCACCTTGCCGTCAAGCTGCCCCATCAACGCTCCTCGTCGCCCGTTGCCTCCCGGTCAACCTAGCGAACGCTTGGTCAACTGAACAAGGCGGCCCTAGCCGGCGCGCAGCCCGCCGAACATCAGCGTGAGCATCCGGTCGGCGTACGCGCCGGGGTCGGGGGTGCGCTCGGACGCGACGCCGATCGCGTTCGCGAGCCGCAGCAGGTCGCCGGGATCGATCTCGGCGCGGACGGAGCCGGTCCGCTGCGCCCGCTCCAGCAGCCGGCCGAGCGCGGTGCGGATGGCGTCGGCCGCGGCGCCGAGCCCGGTGGCCGCCCACTCGGGCCCCATCGCCTCGATGATCACGGTGCAGGTGCCGCGCGGGGTCGAGGCGCCCGCGAGGTAGGTGCGCAGCCAGCGGGCGAGCGCCGCCTCCGGGTCCGGTTCGGCCAGCAGCGCGTCGGCGTGCCCGAGCAGGCCGTCGATCCGCTCGCGCAGGACGGCGTGCAGCAGCGCGTCCCGGGTGGGAAAGTGCCGGTAGAGCGTCCCCGACCCGACGCCCGCCCGCCTGGCGATCTCGTCGAGGGACGCGCCCGTGCCGTGCTCGGTGAAGGCGGTGCGAGCCGTCGTGACGAGTCGCTCGTAGTTGCGGCGGGCGTCGGCCCGCATCGGCCGGGTCTCCATGGGCACCGTCCAGCGGTCGCGGGCGGCCTGACGCGGCCCCCGGCCTGCTTCTTTCGACGAGCCTGCCATTGTCCAGGGCGGATGCGCTACCCGGAGCGCGCGGCGAGTGCGCCGCGGGACAGCCGGTCGGCCCTGCGCGTCGTCTCCGGCAGCCGGTACTCGGGCGTCAGGGCGAGGACGGTGCGGCACGCGGCGTCGAGGCCGGTGCGGTGGCCGACGGACACGAACACCGGCTTCACGCCGTCGCGGGTCCGCAGCACCCGCCCGACGGTCTCGCCGCCGTCCAGCAGCGGGCTCGCGTCGCCGCGCCGCGGGCCCGGCTGCTCGTACGTCCCGACGAACGCGGTCTTGCCGACGCCGACGGACGGCAGGCCGGTCAGCACGCCGAGGTGGCACGCGAGGCCGAAGCGGCGCGGGTGCGCGATCCCGAAGCCGTCGCAGAGGAGCAGGTCGGGCGTGGTCTCCAGGGCGCGGAGCGCGTCGAGCAGCGTGGGCAGCTCCCGGAACGCGAACAGGCCCGGGACGTAGGGGAAGGCCGCCGTTCCGACGGCGACCGACTCCTCGACGACCTCCAGCGTCGCGGCGTCCAGGACGACCACGGCGGCGGCCAACCGGTCGCCCGCGCCGCCGCCGTCGCCCGCGTAGGAGACGTCCAGGCCGGCGACGGTGCGCGGCGCGGCCGGGCCCGGGACGTCGAGTTCGAGCATCGGACGCAGCCGGTCCTGGATCGCCTCGGCCTCCCGCGGCGTGGACGGCCAGGGATGCAGATCGCGTACGTCCATGGCAGGACGCTACCGCTCTTGCGCGGCGGCGACCGCGGCCGTCACGACAGCGACGCGTACGCCGCCTGCGTCAGCCGGTAGGCGCGCAGGTCGCCGGACGCCTGGTCGCCCATCAGGTTCGGCAGGTAGGCGAGCGCGAGCCCGGCCTCGGGGTCGCCGAGCCCGACCGAGCCGCCCGCGCCGGTGTGGCCGAACGCCGACGCGCGCCCCGCCCTCGGGGTGAAGAAGGTCTGCGAGGGGCGCATGAATCCGAGGCCGAAGGTGCTCCGGACGAGCAGCGTGCGGTCGGGGCCGCTGACGCGCGGGCGGACGGCCTCGCGCAGCGTGTCCGGGCGCAGGACGCGGCCCGCCGTGAGGTCGCGGTAGAACCCGGCGAGCGCGGGCGCGGTCGTCGTCATCCCCGCGGCAGGCCACCCGGCGCGCAGCACGACCGGGTTGTTGTAGCCGCCCTTGCCCGGATGCGGGTTGTTCAGCGACCGGTTCATCATGGACCGCGGGTCGGTGTAGGCCTCGGCGAGCCGGGTCAGGACGTCCTGCCCGGTGGCGCCGAGCGCGTCGGTTCCGGGCGCGTCGGTCCCGCCGCCGGTACGCCGGCCCGCCGACAGTTTCGCGGCCCGCTCGATCACCTCGTCCGGGGCCCCGATCCACAGGTCCAGGTCGCGGGCGAACTCGTCCTTCACGAAGGCGCCGACCGTCCGCCCGCCGGAGTGGCGGCGGACGATCTCACCGGCCAGCCAGCCGTAGGTCAGCGCGTGGTAGCCGTGGGCCTCGCCGGGCGTCCACTCGGGCTCCTGCGCGGCCAGTTCCGCCGCGCGAGCCGGGGCGTCCGCGGCCTCCTCCGCGGAGACGGGACGCGCGAACGCGGGCAGGCCCACCTGGTGCGACAGCAGATGCGCGGCCGTCGCGCCGTCCTTGCCCGCGGCGCCGAACTCCGGCCACCAGTCCGTGACCGGGCCGTCGACGTCGTAGGCGCCGCGCTCGGCGAGCAGCAGCGCCGCCGCGGCCGTCACCGCCTTGGTGCAGGAGAACCCGAAGCAGGGGGTGTCGGCCTGCCACGCGCGTCCGGTGCGGCGGTCGGCGACACCGCCCCACAGGTCGACGACCTTGCGGTCGCCCGCGTAGACGGCGACGGCGGCGCCCAGCTCGCGTCCCTCGGCGAAGTGCTCCTCGAACACGTCGCGGACGCGGGCGAACGCCGGATCGCAGTGGCCCTGCACCGTGCTGCTCATGCGCGATCCTCTCAGGCGGGGACTCCATAGAATCACGTTCTAGGACGTTCCGCCGCGCCGGGATCGCCTCAGGATCGGCCCAGGTGGTGGACGGGTTCGGTGATCGGGCCGGCGGCGCGCTGGGCGGGGCGCGTCCGGCCGAACTCCAGCGTGAGCAGCGCCGCGGCCAGCCACGCGATGTCGAACCAGGACCGGAAGACCACGCTGCGCGGCTTGTAGGACGGCCTGAACTTCTTGTCGAACAGGTACAGCGACTCCACGGCGATCCACGGGTCGAGGAGGTGCAGCGCCCGGTAGCCGGCCTTCTCCAGCAGGCCGCGCTCGTCGGCGTCCAGCAGCTCGCGGAAGGCGGCGAAGTTCAGCGAGACGAGCCCGTGCCCGTGCTCCGCCGCGTACTCGACCATCTCGACGATGAGGCGCTCGTTGACGCCGTTCGGGCCGCCGGGGTCGCGGCGCATCGCGTCCAGGCTGACGCCCTCGCCCGCGGTGACGTAGCGCTGGAACGCGATGGGCTCCTTGTCCTCGTCGTAGGCGACGGCGACGATCGCGCCCGGGTGGTACCCGGTGAGCAGCTCGTCCAGGTTCATGGAGAAGCCGCGTTCGGCCGCGCCGCCGAGGGAGCGGGACGCGACGTCCAGCAGCTTCCCGCGCAGCGCGGGCGTGAGCTCCCGTTCCGGGAGGATCTCGGACGAGACGCCGAAGTTCTCGGTGCGCTTGACGGCCTGCCGGACGTTGCGCATCTTCCGCCCGGACAGGCTGAACTCGGCGGGGCGGATGACGACCTCGTCGCCGAAGCCGATCGAGCGGCACCGCCCCCAGGCCGGGAGCAGGGCGTCGCTCGCGCCGAGGACGGCCGGGCGCCAGCCGGTGGTCCGGCACATCGACAGGAACGCCCGCACGGCGTCGGTGTGCGAGGCCGGGTCGCCGACCGGGTCGCCGCCCGCCACCGCCATGCCGAACAGGACCCGGTAGCCGATCGCGGCGCGGCCGTCCGCGCTGAACACGTACGCCTTGTCGCGGCGCAGCGCGAACGGGGCGAGGGTGTCGGAGCCGGGGTGCAGGACGAGGCCCGCGACGCGGGCGCGCTCCGCCTCGTCGCCGGGCGGGGGCGCCGGGTCGGGCGCGAGGAGTGTGATCACCAGGACGAGCAGGCCGGCGGCGCCGGCGAGGCCGAGCACGCCCGGGAGCCAGGACGCCCCGTCCATGGGCGCGCCGGTGGCGCCGAGCCCGATGGCGACGTCGCCGACCGACCGGACCGACACCCCGCCGAGGACCAGCGAGAAGAGGGTCGCGGCGGCGAGCAGCAGGGCGCCGGTCTTCACGGCCGCGCGGACGCGTTCGGGGTGCGGGCGCACGGGGAACCGGCCGCGCTCCAGCCACAGCCCGCCGAGGGCGGCGGCGAGGAGCGGCAGCCGCCACAGCGGGTCGTCGCCGGACAGCGCGGCGAGCAGGCCGAGGAGCGCCAGCGTGACGAGCCCGTACCAGGCGGCGCGGCGGCGCAGCAGCACGCCGCGGGCGACCAGGGCGAGCGCGAGGGCCAGCGCGACGGCGTGCTCCGGCCTCAGCGGGCTGCCGGTGGCGAGCTCGGACAGCCGGCCGAGCCAGTGCGGGGCGTCCGCGAACGCGGGCACCGCGATCAGGGCGGCGACCAGGGCCGCCGTCAGCGCGAGCGGCCAGACGGGCCGCGCATGGGGCGCCGCGTCCGGTCCGCCCGCGGCCGGAGGGCGGGAAACGCCGGCCCTCCGCAAAGACTCGTCCGATAGCACGAAGCACACCTCCGCTGAGCCCCCAACCAAGATCTTCCGGAACTCATTCCCGGGTTCGGTCGTTGTTATGGGGCCTTGACCCAGCGTACGGCCGGACCGCCGGCCGGGCGCCGTCACCGGGGCATACCCGGCCGGGTGGCCGGGACACCGCTAGCCTCGTGGTGATGAAGAGGCTCCTGCTCGTCCACCACACGCCCTCGCCGTCCGTCCAGGCGATGGTCGAGGCGGTGCGCGCCGGCGCGTCGACCGACGAGGTCCAGGGGGTGGAGGTCGTGTCCCGCGCGGCGCTGTCCGCCACCGCCGTGGACGTCCTGGAGGCCGACGGCTACCTTCTGGGCTCCCCGGTGAACCTCGGCTACCTGTCCGGTGCGCTGAAGCACTTCTTCGACCAGATCTACTACCCCTGCCTGGAGGAGACGGTGCGCCGCCCGTTCGGCGCCTTCCTGCATGGCAACAACGACGCCACCGGCGCCGTGCGGGCCCTGGACGCCATCACCACAGGGCTGAGGTGGAAGGCCGTCCAGCCGCCCGTGGTGGTGATGGGCGAGCCCGGCAAAGCGGATCTCGAGGCGTGCTGGGAACTCGGCGCGATCACTGCGGCGGAGCTCGGAGACGTCTGAGGCGGGTGCGCCGCCTGTAGCGTGCCGTCATGAGTGGTTTCCGGCACATAGCGCTGTTCAGATGGACCGAAGGCACGACGACCGGCCAGCAGGACGAGGTCGCGGCGAAGCTGCGCGAGCTGCCCGGCGCGATCCCGGAGATCCGGGAGTACGGCGTGGGGGTGAACGCCGGCGTGAACCCCGGCGCTTACGACTTCGCGGTGGTCGCTGACTTCGCGGATCTGGACGCCTACCTCGTCTACCGCGACCATCCGGTCCACCGCGCGGCGGTCGAGGAGTACGTCACGCCCATCACGGCGGAGCGCGCGTCCATCCAGTACGAGCTGTAGGGGAACGGTCGAAAGGGGCGGCGCGGCGGCGCCGCCCCGAGGTGAAAACCGAGCAAGCGCTTGTGCCCGAAGACTTTTCGGGTTAGTTTCCTCAGAGACGCCCGCTGGGAACGGATCGCGCCCCGTTCCCGGCGGGCGGCGAAACAGGACGCGAGGCGCCGGGCGCCTGCGAAGGCGTCAATCGGACGCGCACCCTCACGAATCGCAGGGCTCACCGAGCGCATGCGACGGAGTGCGTACGACGGGCGGAGGGGCTCACCCCCGCGACCGCAAGCTCATGATCTCCTCGCGGAGCTGCTGCGAGGACGGCGCCTCCAGCAGCCGCGGGCCCTCGCGCAGCGGCACCATGGCCCACCACGAGCCCGTCGCCTGGCCGTACCAGACCCGCACGCCCGGGAACTGCTCCTGGAGGGCGCGCGCGGTGGCGGCGCGCAGGCCCGCGGGCATGGGCTCGCCGGCGGCCCCGTGCCGAGGCGTCATGCCGCCCTCCCCCGGTAGATCTCTCCCTTGACAGCGTCCCCACGGACCAAAGCGTCACTCCTACTCCGCAAATCGTGACTAAGCACACTATGGGCCTTCCGGCCCCCGGACCGTGGGATACCGCGCCGGATGTACTCCGGTGGATGTAGCCGGCTTCCCTGGGTGACACCGTCCGCCGGATGCCCTCGGCCACAACCGGAGAGGACGCTGAGCGCGCAAAGGACATCCCCTAGGCGCGGCGCGTCCGCGGAGGCGGTACCCATGAGACTCGCAAGGCTGGCCCGGTTCTGCTACCGGAGACGGCGCCTGACGCTGGCGAGCTGGATCGTCGGCACGATCGCCGTCATGACGATCGGCTTCGGCTTCGCCGCCGAGCCCCTGAACGACTTCTCCGGCGGCGACTCCGGCTCGGCGAAGGCGTCGGAACTGCTGGAGGAGCACTTCCCCCAGCGCAGCGGCGACTCCATCACGCTCGCGGTGCACGCCGACGGCGGCGTCCAAGACCCGAAGGTGAAGGCGAAGGTCGAGCGGGCGATCGACCGGCTCGCCAAGACCCCGCACGTCGCGTCGGTGTCGTCCCCGTACGAGACGCCCGGGCAGATCTCCGCGGACGGCAAGACCGCGTTCGCCACGGGCGGCCTCGACGTCTCGTCGGACGACATGCCGAAGACGGACGTGACCGCGCTCCTGGACGACGTGCGCACCGACTCGGGACCGGTCCAGATTCACCTCGGGGGGTCGGCGGTGGACGCCGCCGAGACGCCGGGCGGCGGCCCGTCCGAGGGCATCGGCCTGCTCGCCGCCGTCGTCATCCTGCTGGTCGCGTTCGGGTCGGTGCTGGCGATGGGGCTGCCCATCGTGACCGCGCTGTTCGGCATCGGCACCGGCCTCGCGCTGATCATGCTGCTCGGGCACCTGCTGCCCGCGCCCTCCTTCAGCCCCATCATCGCGGCGCTCATCGGGCTCGGCGTCGGCATCGACTACGCCCTGTTCATCGTCACCCGCCACCGGGAGGAGATGCACGCGGGCGCCGGCCCGGAGGAGGCGGCGGTCACCGCCGTCACCACCGCCGGACGGGCCGTGCTGTTCGCCGGCACCACCGTCGTGATCGCGCTCATGGGCCTGTTCATCATGCAGCAGAAGCTGCTGAACGGCGTGGCGGTCGCGGCCGGCGTCGCCGTGCTGATGACGATGCTCGCCGCCGTGACGCTGCTGCCCGCGCTGCTCGGCTTCGCCGGGCACGCCATCGACCGGCTGCGCGTCCCGGGACTCGGCCGGGCCCGCCGCCCGCTCGCCGAGCGCTGGGCGCGGGTCGTCCAGGCGCACCCGGTCGTCGCCGGGCTGTGCGCGGCCGCCGTCCTGCTGGTCCTCGCCGTGCCCGCGCTGTCGATGCGGCTGAGCCTGCCGGACTCCAGCACCCAGCCGCACGACCACAGCGGCTACCGGGCCAGCCGGATCATGGCGGAGGGCTTCGGCCCCGGCACCGCCGCGCCGCTGGTCATCGTCACCGAGGGCGGCGGACTCGCGGAGGCGGGACGGATCGCGGACGCCGTCCGCGCGACGCCGGGCGTCGCGGCCGTCCAGCCCCCGCGCCCCAGCCGGGACGGGAAGGCCGCCATCGTCATGGCGTTCCCGAAGACCGGCCCGCACGACGAGCGGACGCCGGGGCTGGTGCACACGCTGCGCGACGACGTCATCCCCGGGGCCGTCGCCGGCACGGGCGCCCGCGCCTACGTCGGCGGCCCGAACGCCGCCTCGATCGACTTCGCCGACAGCGTCTCCACCCGGCTGCCGCTGCTGATCGCCGTGGTCGTCGGCCTGTCGCTGCTGCTGCTCGTCGGGCTCGTCCGGTCGGTCACGGTGGCGGTGCAGGCCGCCCTGATGAACCTGCTGTCGATCGCGGCCGCGTACGGGGTGCTGACGGCCGTCGTCCAGTGGGGGTGGGCGGGGCGCGCGCTCGGCTTCCCGGCGGACATGCCCGTCACCACGTGGGTGCCGCTGATGATGTTCCCGATCCTGTTCGGGCTGTCCATGGACTACGAGGTGTTCCTCGTGTCCCGGATCCGCGAGACCTACGAGGAGGGCGTGGCCACCCGCGAGGCCGTCGCGCTCGGCCTGTCGCGCACCGCCCGCGTGATCAGCGCGGCGGCCGCCATCATGGTGATGGTGTTCCTGTCGGTTCTGCTCGGCGCGGACGTCGCCGTCAAGCAGATGGGTCTCGGCCTCGGCGTCGCGATCCTGATCGACGCGACCGTCGTGCGGCTGGTGCTCGTCCCGGCGCTGATGGAGCTGTTCGGCGAGGCGAACTGGTGGCTGCCCGGACCGCTGCGGCGGATCCTGCCCTCGCGTCCCGCGCCCGAGGCCGGGGACGGGGCCGATCGGGCGAGCCTGCGGGCTAGTGCAGGTTGATGCCGTCGAACATCACCTTGAGGTAGTGCTCGGCGAGCCCCTGGGCGTTCAGCCGGCCTCCGGGCCGGAACCAGCGGACGGCCACCCAGACGGTGTCGCGGATCATCCGGTAGGTCAGCTTCGGGTCGAGGTCGGGGCGGAACAGCCCTTCCGCCTGGCCCGCCTGGAGCGTGGTCACCCACATCTTCTCGACCTCGTCCTCGGACTTGGTCAGGTAGGCGAACCGGTCCATGCCCCGCAGGTAGTTCCAGTCGTTCTGCATGACCGTGATCGCGGCGCGGTGCGGCTCCAGGGTGCCGAACGCGACGCGGACGAGCCCGGCGATCGTGTCCCGCGGGTTCTCGTTCTCGTCGATCACCGCCTGGTAGGCGGCCATGACCTCGGTGAAGAACCCGGACAGGATCTCGTCGACGATCGACTCCTTGGAGTCGAAGTGGTGGTAGAGGCTGCCGGACAGGATGCCCGCCTCGTCGGCGATGTTGCGGACGGTGGTGGCCTGGAACCCCTTCTCGGCGAACAGTTCGGCCGCGAGCCTGACCAGGTGGGCGCGCCGTTCGGACGCCAGCGCGGGGGTTCCGCGGCCGCGGCGGCGGGGCGCGTCCTCGCCGGCACCGCGGGTTCTCGATCGTCCGGACTTGGCGCTCGTGGTCGTCACCCTCTCATTATGCCGTGTCGCCCAACCGCTTGCTCGATTCGGCGGCCGGACCAGCGTACGACGTGCAACAAGCGCTTGCTACAGAGGTTTCCCGGACCGCCGCCCGCGCCGATTAGGCTCGGGCCATGCCCGAAGTGATCGTGTTCGACCTGTACGGAGTGATCGCCCGCACCCAGACGCCCGAGGCGGTGCGGCGAATCGAGGAGATCGCCGGGACGCCCGGCCCCGCGTTCTGGGACGCCTACTGGGCCTGCCGCCCCGCCTACGACGCCGGCCAGGAGAGCGCGGCCTACTGGGCGGACGTCGCGGGCCTGCTCGGCGCCACGTTCCCCGACGTCCCCGCCCTGACCGAGGCCGACCTCGACAGCTGGACCGCCGTCGACGAGGAGATGGTCGCCCTGGTCGGCGAGCTGGCCGACCGGGGACGCACGCTCGGGCTGCTCTCCAACATCATCGGCGACCTGGTGCCCCGCTTCGAGGCGCGGCACGGCGCCTGGCTCTCCCGCTTCGACGAGCGCGTCTACTCCTGCCGCATCGGCGTCGCCAAGCCCGATCCCCGCGCCTACGAGATCTGCGCCGGCCGCCTGGGCGTCGAGCCCGCCGACGTCCTGTTCTTCGACGACAACGAGCGCAACGTCCTCGCCGCCCGCGAGACCGGCATGCGCGCCGAACTCTTCACCTCCCCGGCCCAGGTGCGCGCCCTCACCGCCTGACTAGGAAGGGGGCGGGAGCTCCCCGCCCGCCTCGGCCGCCTCGGCGAGGCGCTCGCGGAGGGTGCGCAGGAGCTCGTCGCCCTGCTCGGTCAGGCGTTCGATGGCGGGGAGCGCCAGATCGTCCCGGACGGTGTCGGCCAGCAGTTCGTCGTACTCGTGCGCCTTCTCCGCGATCGACTCCAGGCGGCGCTGGGCGCGCAGCACCTCGTCGGCCGACCGGGCACGCTCGGCGTAGCGCTCCAGGGCCTCGACGCGGCGCGTCACCGCCTCGACCGAGGTGTCGAGCTTGTCGCGCAGCGGCCGCAGCGCCGCCTCCACCTCCGGGAGCGTCTCGGCGCCGGCCATGTCGGCGTGGTCAGCGCGCAGCCGCGACTGCTTCGCCAGGACCTGCGCGATCTCCCATTCCTGGCGCGGCAGCGTGACGGCGTTGTCCACCGCGTCCAGCAGGCCCTCGCGGTTGACCTGCGAGTCGCGGACGGCGTCGACGGCCGCCTGGACGCGGGCCAGCAGCGCGCGGCCGTCGTCGTCGAAGTCCTCGGGGAGGAGGTAGCGGTCGCGGCGGCGCTCCAGTTCCCGGGCGCGCCGCAGGTCCAGCGAGACCGACGGGGTGCCGAGCGCGACCAGCACCGCGAGCATGCCGAGGCCGATCAGCCACAGCGAACCGAGGAGCGGGGAGCCGACCAGGCCGAGGGCGAGGACCGACAGCGGCGCCAGCCACACCAGCGGCTTGCGGCGCGCGACGATCGTGTCCAGCTCGGCGCGCAGCGCCGGGTCGGCGACCGGCCGCGGCTCGGCCGGGGCGCCGTCCTCGGGGGAGCGGGGCGGCGCGATGCGCCGCCAGGCCGTGGAGACGTGGGTCTCGAAGGCGAAGTCGGTCTGCGCGATCTCGATCTCGGTGGGGCCGGCGGGCAGCGGCCAGGAGCCCACGGGGTCGCCCCCGCCGGGGCCGGTGAAGCGCACCCACCACCCGCCCTTGCCGTCCTCGCAGCGGTAGCGGCCGGGGGCGACGTCGATACCGACGAAGAACGTCCCGATTCCCGGTATGGAATCACTCCATGCGCCACTGGTCACCGGCGACCTCCCGTACCTGAACGACGTCCGGGGGACGGCAAGAGTTGCAGTACCCACTACCGCTCCCGGGAAGCGGAACGGAGTTTGGAATACTCCACGGGTGCGACCCGACTATGACCCCCTTGACGACCCGCCGTGGGCGATGCAACTGGTGGTACGCGCCGAGAAGGCCGATCCGCCGGGTCACGACGCCGTCTGCGAGGCGGCGGCGACGGCGGTCGTCCGCCTGCTGACCGACCCGCGCGCCGCCGAGCCCGAGGGGGAGTGGCGGGAGGCCGTCCGGGAGTGGGAGTCGCGCCGGATCCGGAAGGTGACGCGGCGGGCCCGCGGCGTGCGCTGGCCGGAGGCGGAGGCGCTGCCCGGCGTCACGGTCCGGCACGCGGGCGCGCAGGTGCGGGCCTTCCCGCCGGGGCCGGTGTCGGAAGTCCCGCCTCAGCTGGCCAAGCTCCAGGTCGCGGGCCTCGACCTGGCGGAGGCGCCGGAGCCTTCCGCGCCGCCCGAGCCCCCGTACGCGGTGATCGCCCTCAACCCCGAGGTGACGATCACGACGGGGAAGGCCGCCGCCCAGTGCGGGCACGCCGCCCAGTTGCTGCTCCGCCAGGGACGCCGCCGGCACGTGGCGGAGTGGGTGGAGGCCGGCGCCCCTGTCCACCTGGCGCGGGACGTGCCGTGGGCCCGGTGCGTGAAGGAGGCGGCCGTCGCGGTCCGGGACGGCGGTTTCACCGAGGTCCCGCCCGGCACGATGACCGCGATCGCCTGGCTGGTCCGGAAATAGCGCGCGGGCGACCCGGGGCGCGGCGCGCCGGAACGGGCCGGCGCGCCGCGCGGGACGGTCAGGGGAGGACGACCGCGACCGGGGTGATCCCGGCCTTGCGGATCAGGGACGGCAGGCGCCCGGCGAACGGATGGTGGTCCGCCGGCAGGCCCCTCGGGTTGTCGATCACGAAGTGGGCGACGCCGTCCGCCCCGCGCCGCGTCCACGTCGCGCCGGCGGACCGCAGCAGGGCCTCGGTCCTCGCGGCGTCCGCGGCCTTGACCGAGACGCGGATCGGCGACTCGTAGGACGGCAGCAGCGCCGCCTCCTGGGCCGCCTTCGCCGTCGCGGACGCCTGCGGCGCCGCCGCCCTGGCCGGGTCGGGGCCGAGGATCGCGTTGTAGAGCAGCTTGGCCGTCCCGTCGCTGAACGCGCGGAAGTTGGGCTCGGCGGCGAACAGCACGGACCGTCCCTTCCCGAGGGGCTGGTCGACGACCGCCGCGGTGCCGCCCAGCTCGGACGCGCCCCGCTCGAACCCGGACACGAACCAGTCCGGCGAATCCGCCTGCGGGTACGAGGCGACGACGCCGCTGGACGCCTTCATGACCGGGTCGTAGGACGTGAAGTTCCACGCCGCCGCGCCGACCCCCTTCGCCAGCGGGCTCGCCCCGTCCACCTTCACGCGGAGCAGCGTGCCGGGGATGTCGGACGTCGGCTCCGCGAGCGTCGCGGTCGTCAGGCCGAGACGGGCCGCGAGCTGGGCGCCGCCCTGCCAGCCGATGTAGCGGCCGCCGTCGCGCGTCCACTGCTGGAGCGCGGCGCGTCCGGCGTCGCCGAGCGCCGTGTAGGCGGACGAGGCGGGGCCGTTCGGCGTGACCAGGACCTCGACGCCCTGGAGCCTGCCGGCCGCTACGTCCGCCGGGGAGAGCAGCGTGAACGGCAGCTTCCAGTCGCGGTCGAGGCGGTGCCTCAGCCACCCGGCCGACTGCCGCGCGGAGGAGGACGTCCCCGACAACTGGAGGACGCCCAGCCTGGGCGCCTTGCCCTCGTGCCCCGGACGCGCCTCCGGAAGCGTCCGCAGCGGCACGGACCGCGGGTGCAGGACGGCGCCGGACGACCCGCCGGACACGTTGCCCAGCAGGGGCAGGCTCCACGCCGTCACGTCGTAGAAGTACGGGAACGGCGTGTAGGAGTCCTCGTTCAGCATGGACTGGATCCAGTGCTTCTGGCCCTGCGCCATCGAGATCCAGTACGTGCCCGCGGGCAGCGTCGTCGCGGCCTCCGGGCGCCCGTACGCCTTGAAGTCCGGGACGGTCAGCGGCCGGGCGAGCCTCTCGACGCGCACGCCCATGCGCTGCAGCCGCCGCACGATGAGCGCGACCTCGGCGCGCTTGGCCGGGTCGTCGTCGCGCAGGAAGTAGTTCCGCACCTTCCGGTCCGGCACCTGGCGGTCGACCTTGTTCGGCGGGTTGTAGATCTGGTTGGGCTCCAGTTCGCCGGCCTTGCCCTGCGCGTAGGCGTCGACCGTCATCTGGCGCCACTCGGTGAGGATCCGGTGCCGGTTGCGCGCCGCCGCCGACAGCGACACCCACTGGGTGAGGTACTGCTCCTTCACCCGGTCCGGGTAGGGGCTCTCGTCGCCCTTCTCGTACGTCATCCCGGCGGCGTGGAAGGCGCTGGTCGGCACCGTGTCGCCGTAGCCCTGGTAGAAGAGGTCGTAGACGTCCCTGTTGAAGAAGTCGATGCCCTGCCGGGTGAACTCGGCCGCCATCGACGCGCCGTAGAGGTCGTTGATCCAGCCGATGGCCTGCTCGGGCGTCTCGTGGTAGATCGGGTCGGCGTTCGGCGGGAAGAAGAACGAGTCCCCGCCCATCTCGTGGGCGTCGATGTAGAGCGCGGGCGGGTACTGGTTCAGCATCGCGAGCTTGCCGTCGGTCTCCGGCTGCGTGCGCGCGAACCAGTCGCGGTTCATGTCGAACCCGTAGGCGTTCTGCCGCGTCTGCAGCGTGCGCCCGTCCGGGTTCTGCGTCGGCAGGACGATCACGAGCGTGTTCGCGAGGATCCCGGTCGCGGCGCAGTCGGCGCGGTCGCCGAGGTCGCGCAGGACCCGCAGCGCCGCGTCCGTGCCGCTCGGCTCGTCGCCGTGGACGTTGCCGCTGACCCACAGGATCGGGACGCCGCGATCGGTGATCCGCTTGGCGAGCGCGGCCGGCGTGCGCGGATCGCGCAGCAGGCCCGCCTCCCGCCGCACCCTGGCCAGCCCGGCCTTGGAGATCAGTTCGGGCCGTCCGGCGATCGCGTACTTCAGCGGACGGCCCTGCGCGGTGGTGGCCAGCGTTCCGGACACGACGCGCTCGCTCCTGGCGGCGACCGTCTCCAGGTAGGTGTCGGATTCGGCGGCGCTGACCGGGCGCTCACCGAGGTCGAAGCCGAGGACCTGTTCGGGGGAGGGGACCTTGCCCCGGTAGACCGGTGCGGTCCGGGTTGGGTCGCAGCCGGCCGCGGGCGCGGCGGGCAGCGCGGCGGCGGGCGCGGCGAGCGACGCCGGGACCGCCAGGGACGCGGCCATCACCACAGGCAGCGCCAGTTTTCGGGCTCTCATGAGGCACAACGTGGCACCCGCCGGGACCGCCACCAACGGCAACTTCTGCCAAGATCAGTCGCGCTTGGCCGGTCGCGTGCGCGGGCCGGTGAGGGCGGCGGCCCGGTTGATGGCCTGGAGCGCGAACTCCTGCGTCCAGGTCAGGCCGCCCGGACCGCGCGGGGACCCGTCCGGCGCGGGGCCCTTCGGCGCCCCCGCGAGCTGGGCCTTCGCGCTCAGCCCGTAGGAGAGGAAGAGCAGCACGACGAACGCCGCCAGGTAGGCCAGGTGCTCGACGAGGCCGCCCCACCTGCCGGTGAAGACGTCCAGGACGGCGAACATCGCGAACCCCGCCATCCACCCCGCCATCGGCGGGACCAGCAGCAGGTCGCGGCGCAGGACCAGGCCCGCCGCGGCGGCGAGCACGAGCAGGACCTCGACCGCCTTGGCGAACACCAGGATCCCCGTGGCCGGCCCGGACCCGAAGTAGCCCTCCACCTCGTCCACCCGGTCGCCCCACAGCGCCGCGGCGCTCGCGAGGGCCGTCACCCCGTAGGCGATGACGAACACGCCGACCGCGTAGTGGAACCGGTGCCACGTCCGCGCGCCACCGGCCGATCCGGCCCCTGGTCGGGCACCTGCGTCCACGGTCATCGTCAGCCCCCAACCGCCGGTTCTTCTACCAAGCGCAAGATATCCCGGATAGGGTCCCGTGGACCTCCGAAACGTGGTGCGCCTTCGCGGCCCGTCCCGCCCACCTCGCGGCCGACAGGCCGGGGTGCTTGCGCGGGGGCGGGTGAAGAGGGAGGCTGAAACGCACGTCGGGCCGCACGGAGTCCGTGAGGGAACAAGGATGACGCCTGACGATACGGGAACAGCCGCGCCGTCGAAGACGCGGATCGAATATCTGGAAGAACTCGGCGAGGAGCTGGTCAAGCGCGGCCTCCGGGTGCGCCTCACCCTGCCCCGCGGCCAGTCGCCCAGCCTGCACGTGATGAATCCCGACGCCGCCGCGCTGACGGAGAACATCCTGGCGGAGCAGGGCGCGGACGGCTGGTGGTACTGGTGGTCGTGGGCCGAGCGCATCGCGCCCGCCGCCGACGCGCCCGCCGCCGCCGACCGCGTGGCTCGCGTCCTTTCCGCCTGATCCGGCCCGGCCGAAACCCGGCGCGCCACCCGACCGCGGCACGCGCCTACTTCCGCCATCGCCTCGAACGGTCGCGGCCTCGAACCACCGTCTTCGGAGGCCGCCCCGGCCCGAGGCGCGCCTTGGCCTGCCTACCGCTCGGCTTGTGAGGGAACCCCGACCGGAGTACGACCCGCGTGAGGCGCGGGCTGGTTCTGGGACGCGGTGTTCGACGGGGGGCGAGTGCGGTGTGGAGCCGCTTGTTGCGTGAGGGCTTGACATGCGGTGATGTCCGCTTCCCTGCCGCTGACCTGGGGATGCGCTGTCGAGGAAGGTGCGCGGAGGCGTCGTTCCGCCTGCGGTCGAGCCGCCGGGGGTGAGCCCTGGCTTGACGGCGGGTCGCGGTGAATGTTGACCCACGAAACATTTGGCCCGGCGCGGGTCCGCCGGAGCATGCCCGCGCGGTGACCGGCTTCCTCCTGCTGTTGCCGCGGTACCCCTTGTGTTCCACCCGTGTTGATCTCGTGTTACATGATTGTTACCGCCAACAACAAATGAACTTCGCTCGAAGTCTGGCGTGACGGACATGCGCGACGTAAGTTGCGGGACACAACATTCCCGTCGGTAGCGGGTGATCTCGCTCACCGGCATCGGCTACCACCCCCCGGCCGCACGGCGGCCACCCCCAGAAAGGACCCGGGCAATGCGCAAGGGGATCCTCAGCTTCTTGGCCGTCACGACGGCGGCGGCGCTCAGCCTCACCGCTTGCGGGGACGGCGACTCCAACGACTCGGGCGGCTCCGGCTCGAAGGGCAAGGTCGGCGTGATCCTGCCCGACACGACCTCCTCCGTCCGGTACGAGAGCTTCGACCGGCCGTACCTGGAGCAGGCCTTCAAGGCCGCCGGAGTGGCCTACGACATCCAGAACGCCGAGGGTTCGACCCAGCGCTTCCAGACGATCGCCGACCAGATGCTCACCAGCGGCGTCACGGTCCTGGTCCTGGACGGCATCGACTCGAACTCCGCGGCCGCCGTGCAGCGCAAGGCGCAGGCCCAGGGCGTCAAGACGATCGACTACGACCGGCTCTCCCTCGGCGGCGTCTCCGACTACTACGTCTCCTTCGACAACGTGAAGGTCGGCGAGGAGCTCGGCAAGGGCCTGCAGAAGTGCCTCGGTGACAAGGCGGCCAACATCGCCTACCTCAACGGCGCTCCGACCGACAACAACGCGACGCTGTTCGCCAAGGGCGCGCACAACGTGCTCGACAAGGCGACCAACTACAAGAAGGTCGCCGAGCAGGCCGTCCCGGACTGGAAGGCCGAGCAGGCCGCCACGATCTTCGAGCAGATGCTGACCGAGAAGGGCGGCAAGATCGACGGTGTGCTCGCCGCCAACGACGGCATCGGCGGCGCGGTCATCTCGATCCTCAAGAAGAACAAGGAGGCCGGCAAGGTCGCCGTCACCGGCCAGGACGCCACGCTCGAGGGGCTGCAGAACATCCTCGACGGCAACCAGTGCATGACGGTCTACAAGCCGGTCAAGCAGGAGGCCGACGCGGCCGCCAAGCTCGCCGTCTCCCTCATCAAGGGTGAGAAGGGCGAGACGAACGGCACCACGAACGACCCGGAGGGCAAGCGCGACGTGCCGTCGGTGCTGCTGACCCCGATCGGCGTCTTCAAGGAGAACATCAAGCAGGTCACGGACGACGGGTTCGTCAAGAAGGAAGACCTGTGCAAGGGCGCGTACGCGGCCAAGTGCAAGGACGCGGGCATCCAGTAGGAGCCCGACGCTGACTCCGTGGCGGGCCCCACCCCGCTGAGGGCGTCCCGGCCTCCCGGAAAATCGGGACGCCAAGGGGCCCGCCACGGGCTAGACGCCCGAACCTCTGGAAGGAAACTCGTGGCTGAAAAAGGAGACCCCGTCCTCCGCCTGACCGGGCTCAACAAGAGCTTCGGCCCCGTCCATGTGCTGCACGACGTGGACTTCTCCGTGCGCCTGGGCGAGGTGATGGCCCTCGTCGGCGACAACGGAGCCGGCAAGTCGACCCTGATCAAGTGCATCGCCGGGATCCACCCCATCGACTCGGGACAGATCGAGTTCGAGGGCAAGCCCGTCTCGATCGACGGACCGCGCACCGCCTCCGCGCTCGGCATCGAGGTCGTCTACCAGGACCTCGCCCTCGCCGACAACCTCGACATCGTGCAGAACATGTTCCTCGGCCGCGAGCGGCGCAAGGGCATCGTGCTGGACGAGCCGTCCATGGAGGAGGCGGCCCGAGAGACCCTCGCCCGGCTCTCGGTCCGCACCGTCAAGTCCGTCCGCCAGCAGGTGGCGAGCCTGTCCGGCGGGCAGCGGCAGACCGTCGCCATCGCCAAGGCGGCGCTGTGGGAGTCCAAGGTCGTGATCCTGGACGAGCCCACGGCCGCGCTCGGCGTCGCCCAGACCCGGCAGGTCCTCGACCTCGTCCGGCGTCTCGCGGACACCGGTCACGCCGTCGTGCTCATCTCGCACAACATGAACGACGTGTTCGAGGTGGCCGACCGCATCTCGGCACTCTACCTCGGCCGGGTCGCCGCGGACGTCGCCACCTCCGAGGTGACCCACGGACAGGTCGTGGAGCTCATCACCGCCGGCCGTTCCGGTGATCTCGGCCTCGCGCCGCAGACCGCCGCCGAGAGCATCTGAAAGGGGAACAGATGTCCACTGACGCCCCCCAAAGCAAGGAGGCCGCCGTGAAGCTGGCGGACTCGGACTTCTCGAACGACCGGCGCAAGCATGACATGAACTCCGCGCTGCTGGACTACTGGCACAAGATCAAGGCCGGTGAGCTGGGCGCCCTCCCCGCCATCCTCGGCCTGATCGCGCTGGTGGTGCTGTTCACGGCGCTGAAGCCCGACACCTTCCTCAGCAAGGGCAACATCGCGAACCTGGCCACCCAGGCGCTGCCCATCACGATCCTCGCCATGGGACTGGTCTTCGTCCTGCTGCTGGGCGAGATCGACCTGTCGGCCGGTGTGGCCAGCGGCGTCTGCGCGGCCGTGATGGCCAAGCTGATGGTCGACTCGGGACAGTCCTGGTACGTCGCGGTGCTCGCCGCCGTGGCGATCGGCATCGTCATCGGCACGGTGATCGGCTGGCTGGTCGCGTTCCTGCGAATCCCATCGTTCGTGGTCACGCTGGCGTTCTTCCTGGGCCTGCAGGGCATCACCCTGTGGCTCATCGGCGACGGCGGCACGGTGCCCGTCCGCGACGACTTCGTCGTGGCGCTCGCCAACAAGAACATGCCGATCTGGCTCGGCTGGGTGCTCGCCGTCACCTGCGTGGTCGGCTACTCCGCGACGCTGCTGCTGCGCTGGCGCCGCCAGAACGTCCGCAACCTCCACTCCAAGCCGCTCGGCTTCGTGGTCGCCCAGTGCGCCGTCGTCGCGGCCGCGCTGCTGATCAGCACCTACGTGCTGAGCCTGGACCGCGCCCCCAGCCCGCTGATCACCCTCGGCGGGATCCCGTGGGGTGTGCTGCTCGTCGGCGCGCTGCTCGTGATCTGTACGTTCGTGCTCGGCCGCACCGGCTACGGGCGGCACATCTACGCGGTCGGCGGCAACGCCGAGGCCGCCCGCAGGGCCGGCATCAACGTCACCCGGATCAAGATCTCCGTGTTCATGATCGCCTCCGGTCTGGCGGCGGTCAGCGGCATCGTCGCCGCGTCCCGCCTCAGCTCCGTGGCCACCAACTCCGGCGGCGGCAACACGCTGCTGTACGCGGTGGGCGCCGCGGTCATCGGCGGGACGAGCCTGTTCGGCGGGCGCGGCAAGGCCCGCGACGCCGTGCTCGGCGGTCTGGTCATCGCCCTGATCGAGAACGGGCTGGGGCTGCTCGGCACCAAGGCCTACCTCAGCTACCTCATCACCGGGGTCGTGCTGCTGTTCGCCGCGAGCATCGACGCCCTGGCGAGGCGCCGCCGGTCCGCAGCGGGCAGATGACCCCGTGAGCACGGTGACCCCGTGAGCGCGGCCGGAAACGCCCGGGAGTCGGTGGCCCGCCCCACCGGCTCCCGGGCCTGGCCGCGGGGCCGTTCGGACGGGCCTTCCGACGGTGCCCGGCCGAAGGATCCGACTGCTACGCTCACTCACCACGACCGCCAGGCGCGCGGCGGCGGTGCGGCACGGTGGGAGCCCCTCGGCATGTCAGTGACGCCTGTTCTGGACCTGCGCGGCATCGACAAGAGCTTCGGCTCGGTGAAGGTGCTGCAGGACGTCGCCTTCTCCGCCTATCCGGGCGAGGTCACCGCCCTCGTCGGCGACAACGGCGCCGGCAAGACCACCCTGGTCAGGTGCATCGGCGGAATCCACTCCTTCGACAAGGGCGAGTACCGCTTCGAGGGCAGGCCGGTCAAGGTCGGCTCCCCCCGCGACGCCAGCCGCCTCGGCATCGAGATCGTCCACCAGGACCTCGCCCTCTGCGAGAACCTCGACATCGTCCAGAACCTGTTCCTCGGCCGCGAGGAGCGCCGCGGCCTCGCCCTGGACGAGACCTTCATGGAGGAGCTGGCGCGCACCACGCTGTCCGGCCTCGCCGTGCGAACGATGGGCTCGGTCCGGCAGCGGGTCTCGAACCTGTCGGGCGGGCAGCGCCAGACCGTCGCGATCGCCCGCGCCGTGCTGTGGGACAGCAAGCTCGTGGTGCTGGACGAGCCCGCCGCCGCGCTCGGCGTCGCGCAGACCCAGCAGGTCCTGGAGATGGTCCGGCGGCTCGCCGACAAGGGCCTCGCCGTCGTGCTGATCTCGCACAACATGAACGACGTGTTCGCGGTCTCCGACCGGATCGCCGCGCTCTACCTCGGCCGGATGGTCGCGCAGGTCCGCACCGCCGACGTCACCCACCGGCAGGTCGTGGAGCTGATCACCTCGGGCGCCAGCGGAGAGCTGGGGCTGCGCCCATGATGAAGGCGGGCCCGTCACAGGAGGACATCCGGCGCCACAATCTCGGGACGCTGCTGCGCTTCGTGCACCTGCGCGGCCCCGCCTCCCGGGCCGTCCTCGCCGAGTCCCTCGGCCTCAACCGCAGCACGATCATGGCGCTGACGTCCGACCTCACCTCCGCCGGGCTGGTCCGCGAGGAGCTGCCGCGCGGTCCGGGGCGCCGCGCCGGTCGGCCGTCGCTCGTGGTGCGGCCCGAGTCCACCCGCGTCTACGTGCTGGCGTTCGAGGTCGGCGTCGACCGGCTCGTCGTCGCGCGCGTCGGCCTCGGCGGCGTCGTGCTGGACCGGCGCGAGGGCGTCCGGGCCCGCGGCTCCGATCCCGCCGACCTGCTCGGCGTGCTCGTAGCGGGTGCCCGCTCCCTGGTCCGCAAGGCCGAGCGCGACGCCGTCTGCGTCGGCGCCGCCCTCGGGTTCCCCGGCACCGTCCGCCGCTCCGACGACTCGATCATGTTCGGGCCGAACCTGGACGTGGGCGGGCTGCGCCTCGGCGACGCCCTGTCCCGCCGCCTCGGCCTCGGCATCCCCGTCTCGGTGTGCAACGACGCCAACCTCGGCGCGGTCGCCGAGCACGAGCGCGGCGCGGGGGTGAACTGCGACAACCTCATCTACCTGCACGGCGACGTGGGCGTCGGCGGCGGCATCATCGCGCACGGCCGGCTGCTCGGCGGCGACGAGGGGTTCGGCGGCGAGATCGGGCACATGGTGATCAACCCCGGCGGCCGGCCCTGCGCCTGCGGCTCGAAGGGCTGCCTGGAGGCCGAGGTGGGGGAGCGCACGCTGCTCGACCTCGCCGGCCGCGAGGAGGTCCCCGGCCAGCCGGGACGCGACGCGGTCCGCGCCATCGTCGCCGCCGCCGACGCCGGCGACATCAAGGCCCGGGAGGCGCTGCACCGCGTCGGCAACTGGCTCGGCCTCGGGGTCGCCAACCTCGTGAACCTCTTCAACCCCGGCCTGGTCATCTTCGGCGGCACGCTCCGCGACATCTTCCTGGGCGCCGCCGCGCAGATCCGCAGCGTCCTGGCGACCAGCGCCCTCGCCGCCCCCCGCGAGAAGGTCAAGCTCCGCACCGCCACCCTGGGCGACGACACGACCCTGGTCGGTGCCGCCGAGTTCGCGTTCGCCGAGGTCCTGGCCGACCCCGTCCAGGTCCTGACCCGGCTCAGAGCCCCTGAGACGGTGTGAAGCGCGTGAAGGCGCCGTAGCGGCCCCCGTAGAAGACCAGGGGGCCTTCGTCCCGGTGCTCCGCCAGGTCGTGGGCGCGGGCGACGACGATCAGATGGTCGCCGGCGAGGTGCTCCTGCTCGACCGAGCACTCGATCCACGCCACCGCGCCGTCGATCAACGGGGCGCCGCCGGGCCCGTGCGTCCAGGAGACGCCGGCGAACTTCTCCGGACCGCTCCCGAAGGCGAGCCGCTCGGAGACGTCCTGCTGCGACTCGGCCAGGATGTTGACGCACAGGCGCGCGGCGGTCCGCATGACCGGCCATGTCGTGCTGGTGTGCGCCACGCAGAACGCCACGAGGGGCGGGTCGAGGGAGACGGACGTGAACGAGTTCACGGCCAGGCCCGCCGGGCGGCCCGACGCGGGATCGAGGGCGGTGACGGCGACCACGCCGGTCGGGAACCTGCCGAGCACCGACCGGAACGCGGCCGGGTCGAGGCCGGTCGCCGAAGGGCCGGATGGGCGGTCGGGCGATCCGTGCATTGGGGTCCGTTCCGTGGGCGGGGGTGCGTCGATGTCCACTGATCGATGTCCACTAAAGCCCTCGCCGCGGCGCGCTGATTCCCCTGGGCGGCGATCTCGGTCGAAGGTCCCGTCCGGCCTAGGTCCTCGGACGGAGGGGGATCTACGGCCGCGGAGCCTCGGCCGGGGCCTTCGCCGGGACGGCGGCGTAGGGGGTGAGGAGCGCCGCCGCGGACATGCCGTCCATGATCAGGCGGCCGGCGCCGGCCAGGTGCGCCCTGGCGCGGGCCGGGACGCGCGGACCCTCGTGCAGCCCGAACCAGGCCATCCAGCCGACCGCGACGACCGCCCAGTACGACACGAGCCGGTACAGGCCGACGGCCGCGGCGGCGGGTGACAGCGTCGCGCCGAACGCGACCAGGGACGCGGCCATGCTGCCCTCGATGGCGCCGAGGCCGCCGGGCAGCAGCGGGAGCAGGCTGCCCGCCGCCTGGGCCGCGAAGTAGGTGAGGGCGACGCCGTTCGGGGCGACGTCGATGCCGACCGCGTGCGAGGCCGACAGCAGCGCCAGGATGTCGAAGACCCAGTTCAGCAGGGCCAGCGCGGCGAGCGCGGCCCAGTCGCGCAGGGACGGGCGCAGGAGGTCGCGGGCGGCGGGCAGCCGCTCCGCGTACGGAGCGATCGTCGGATGGGCGAGCGCGGCCCGGTAGGCGCGTCGCAGCGGCGCCGTCAGCAGGGCGCGCAGCGGGCGCCACCGCAGCGCGGGGACGAGCAGCGCGGCCAGGGCCAGCGGGACGGAGAGGGCGAGCAGCGCGAAGCCGCGCGCGTCGGGGTCGGCCACCAGCGCCAGGAGGGCGATCAGGGAGTAGGCCGTGGTGGTGATCACTCCGCCGGCCAGGATCACCGCGGTGGCGAGCTGCGCCGAGGCGCCCGCGCGGCGGAACTGCCGGAACGTGTAGACCACGCTCACGGCCGGGCCCGCCGGCAGTGTCGTGGACAGGGCGTTGCCCGCGTAGGTGATCGCGAACGCGCGGCGCAGCCGCATCCGCAGCCCGCCGACGCGCAGCAGCCGGCGCTGGAGCCGGGCGAACGCGCCCATCGAGCCCGCCACGGCGAGGACGACCATGGTCAGCCATCCCGGGTCGGCGTGCGAGGCCGCCCGCCAGACGGCGCCGAGATCGGGGAGTTCGTCGCGGTAGAGGGGGAGGGCGGCGAGGGCGCCGAGAAGCAGCGCCCACTGGACGATCAGGCCGGCCCTGCGCCGCCACCACGGGCGCGCCGGAGCCTCCTCGTCGGGGCGGTTCGGGAGGGGGGACGGCGGGTCGGCTACGGCCGGGGGATGGACCGGTGCCGTGACTGTGTCGTACATGTCCCGGTCACCTCGCAAGCTCGCCCGCCATGCGCAACCTACGGTCCGGGTAGGACATTCCCCGGGGAGCCGAAACAAATCGCAAAGTGACTTGCGCCACGTCCGTCGCGAGGTCGTGGTCAGCGGGCGGTTCGAAGACCTGTCGCAGTGCTCTGCCGGATGATCGTTTGATGTCCCGGCATTTCTGTTCTGCCCTGATTGATGCCCGCTCTTACGGAAAGGGGGCCATCGCGAGCGGCAAAGGCCCGGCACGCTCCGGGGCGCACCCCGCGCCGGGACGACTGCGGCGCCCGCGCCGGGACGACGGCGGCGCCCGCGCCGGGTGACCGGTGCGGGCGCCGCCGTCGTGGTCACGGCCTGCGGGTGGGATTGACCGCGTCCTCCTCGGCCGGCGTGATCGGCGTCGGGCGCTCCTCGTCGCCCTCCCTCGCGGCCTGCCGCTCGTACTCGGTGACGCCGAGGCCGTCGCGGCTCTCCTCGGGCTCCTCGATCCTCAGCTCCTCGGGCGGGTCGTTCACGTACTCCTCGGTCAGGGCGATCTGCTCGTCCTGGGTGTTGTCTCCCATGTCATCGATGTCCTCGCGGAAGTCGCGGGACTCACCGGGCTCGCGTGCCCTCATGACTCCTCCCGGTCCGGTTCGGGTTCGCTGATCGGACCGGTATCCCCGATGCCCGGCGCCCTACTCCCGGTCGCGGACGGCGACGAGGCCGCCGACGACGCCCACGTACGCGGTCCCGTCCGGGCCGAGGGTGACCGGCGCCCAGCTGTTGTCGATCCACTTGCCCGTGCCGGTGAGCACCTTGTAGGCCGTCCGGCCCGTGTGGACGTCCACCGCGGTCAGGTACCAGGCGTCGATGAGGTCCCGGCGCGGCTCCTTCGTGTAGAGGTAGAGCAGCCCCGCGGGCACGGAGACCTTGGAGACGGTGGACGGTGAGCGCTCCGCGCTCGTCCAGACCGTCTCGCAGCCCGTCCCGTCCGGTTTCACGTCCACGCGGCTGACCCCGCCCACCGACGACCCGCCCGGCGGCAGGTCGAAGAAGTTGCGGTAGCCGTAGTTGTTCTCGACGAACAGGCTGCGGCCGTAGCCGATGAGCGAGTTGTCCGTCGCGCTGGCCCCGCTTCCGAACACCGGGACCTGGCAGACGAGCCCGCCGTCCTCCGCTCGGCGGACGATCACGTGCATGCGGTCGTCGGCGTTGTCGGTGACGGCCACGTAGCCGTCGCCGAAGAACGTGGGGGTCGTCCCGGACCCCTGGTCGATCTGCCCGGGCTTGCGCCCGCTGCCCCGGTCGTACGGCTGCCGCCAGACGATCTCCGGGGTCCCGTCCGCGCCGGCCCGCATCCGGTAGAGCGCGTGGTCGGACACGACCGAGACGCCGTTCTCCGCGGCCGCGAACGAGTTCTGGACGCCCTCGCCCGCCAGCCGCGTCATCCGGACGGCCCCCGACCCCGGGTCCACTGTGCCGACGCGGCCGCCCCTCGTGATCCACCAGATCAGGCCGTTCCAGTCGGGCCCGACCGCGGTGACGGGGTCGCATTCCCCCTTCGGCCACGGGTTCGTCCAGGTGGCGCAGTCGTGGGGGAGGTGGCCGCGCAGGTCCCAGTCGTCGGTGACCGTGAAGCGCCAGGCGCCGTCCGGACCCTTCTCGTGCGCGAACCGGCGCAGATGGAAGGACGAGTCCGCCAGCACCGCGCGGTCCTGCTGGTCCAGGTAGTAGTACGCCCCGCCCGAGGTGTCGGTGAACACCGTGTCGAGGTTCAGCGAGAACACCGCCTGGACGGTGGACGGCCTGGGCGGCAGCTCGTAGGTCGCGAGATCCTTCAGCGTCCTCGGGTCGATCAGCCGCAGCGTGAGGTTCTGCCCGCGGGTGCACTGCGCGACGATCAGGCCCGTCCGGCGGGCGAACGTCACCGTCGAGCACAGCCCCGGCAGCCCGCCGCCCTTGGCCTCGGCGAGCACCTGCGGATCGCGGCCGAGCGGCCCCAGGAACGGATAGGTGTCGGAGGCGTAACTGTCGGCGTGCATGGACGACGTCCCCACCGGACCCTGGTGCGGGTTGGCCGGGACGGGCCGCCCCGCCAGAGGGGCCGGAGTGGCGGGCGCTCCGACGTAGGCCGGGACGAGCCCTCTGCCGGGGCCGTCGGGGATCGGATCGGCCGCCGCCGGGACCGCCGTGCCCACGAGGGCGGCGGACAACAGGGCGGCGAGCAGGGGTCTGCGCATGGAGGGCTCCCTTTGACCGGACATCGGGTGGCCCCGGTCGCGCCCTCCGGACGACCACCGCGTCGAAAAGGTGATCGTCCGTCGCGCCCCGATGGTTACGATCCGGGGCATGGGCGTACAAGCTGTGATCTTCGACTGGGGCGGCACGCTGACCCCCTGGCACGACCTCGAACTCGCCGACATCTGGCGCACCGTCTGCGCCGCCCACCTCCCGCCGGACGCCGTCGAGAAGACCGTCGCGGCCCTCGTCGCCGCCGAGGACGAGCTGTGGCGCCGCGGCACCGAGGAGCACCGCAGCGCCACCCTCGCCGAGGCGTTCGCGATGGCCGGGGTGGAGCCGACCGAGGCCCTCCTGGACACCCACTTCGAGACGTGGACCCCGCACACCCACACCGACCCCGCCGTCCCCGGCCTGTTCACCGCCCTCCGCGAGCGCGGCATCAGGATCGGCGTGCTGTCCAACACCATCTGGACCCGCGAGTGGCACGAGCGCGTCTTCGCCCGCGACGACGTCCTCGGCATGCTCGACGGCGCCGTCTACTCCAGCGAGATCCCCTGGACGAAGCCGCACGCCGAGGCGTTCCGCGCCGCCATGGACGCCGTCGGCGCCACCGACCCGGGCTCCTGCGTCTTCGTCGGCGACCGCCCGTTCGACGACATCCACGGAGCCAAGGCGGCCGGCCTGCGGGCCGTCCTGATCCGGCACCAGACCACCCACGCCTTCGAGCGCCCGGGCCTCACGCCGGCCGACGCCGTCATCCACGAGCTGGAGGAACTGCTCCCGCACGTGGAGCGGTGGCACTCAGCCTGACGGCTTGGCGGCCACGATGAGGTCGCGGGAGATGGCCTGGTCGACGCGATGGCGGAAGCCGCGGTAGGCGTCGGAGTCCCGGACGTCCAGGCCGCTGGCCGCGAGGATCTCGGCGAGTTGCTCGCGGCGGCCGACGAAGGTGTTCCAGGAGATGCCGACGGCGCCGCCCGGACGCAGCAGCCGCGTCCACTCGGGCACGGCGGACGTCAGCAGCTCCACGGGGCTGCGCGACAGCTGGGGCCCGCCCCTGCGGCCGGGCTGCGCCCCCTTCGGCCGGCTGCCGTGCTGGACGCCGTAGGGGGCGTCGGTCACGATCAGGTCGAACGACGCCGGGCGGAAGAACCTGCCCGCGCCCAGCGAGTCGGCGTTCACGACGGTGATCTCCATCGTCTCGCCGCTCTTGTAGCGCTCCTTGGACGCGCCGAGCGTCACGTGCAGGCGGCGCCCGAGGACGGCCTTCTCGCGGCGCACGTTGGTGATCTCGGCCTGGTGCTTGACCCGGTTGTTCTTCAGCCAGGTCTTGATGAAGGCCGCGTAGGCGTCGAAGTCCTTGCCGTCGATGTCCATCCCGGCGGCGTCCAGCCCGTACATCATCGCCTGGTTGAGGGTCGTCCCCCGCCCGCACATCGGGTCGAAGACGCGGGGACGCCCGGTCACCAGGTCCAGGGGCGAGTCGGTCGCCATCGCCGTGACGTTCAGCAGCAGCTTGGTGAAGTACTCGTTGGTCTTGCCCGAGTACTTCTGGATGGTGAGCAGGTCGCTGCCGAACAGGTCCAGCGGCTGGAGCGCGACCGGGCGGAGCAGGTCGCCCTCGATCTGGAAGAGCGCGTAGAGCGACGACAGGTTCGACAGGAGGCGCACGTCCTGCTCCGTCAGCCCGTCGGCGGAGAACGTCACATAGGGGACGCCGCCGATCGCGGTCTCCTCGATGTCGCGGACGCGCCCGCCGAGAGCCCGTTCGCTGAACACCGCCAGTTCCGCCTTGACCAGGTCGGCGGCGGCCTGGGCATAGACCCGGTTGTGCGAGGGGGAGACGAGAAGGCCGTACGCGGTCATTTGGTGGACCCTACTGGACCCCGGGGGCGAAGACCGCCGTGACGGACGCGTCAGGCGGCCTCCGCGCGGTCCCCGGACGGGCGTTCCAGCCCGGTCAGGCCGCTCGCGCCGCGCGGTCCGCGGGCGTCTCGCCGCTCTCGGCCGGAGGCTCCGGATCGGGATCGGCCGGAGCGGCGGGCAGGGCCCGCGCCTCCTGGGCGGCGGGCAGCTCCGGCGCGTCCGGACCCTCCACCGGAGGAAGATCCGGAAGGTGCCGCGCGGCGGCGTTCAGCAGCTCCCCGACGCGGCTCTTGAGGCTGGCGAGATCGGCCCGCGCGACGTCCGCCTGCGCCTGCGCCCTGCGCGCCTGGCGCCGCGCGGCGTCGCGCTCGGCCGCCAGCCGCGTCAGCTGCTCGTGGTAGGCGGCCCGCAGCTCGTCGAGGGCGCTCGTCCTGCCCGCCTGCGGATTCGTGGTCACGTGGGCTCCCTCCCCCGAAGTCATCCCGCGATGGGATCAACGTCGCTGATCGGGCCGTTCGTTCCCGTCGTGCCGAAGATCACTCACCCGGTTCGGGGCGAGGGGACAGCGCCGCGGACGGCAGCCCGGGGAACGCCTCCGGCGGCGCCGCGGAACCCGACCTGGACCGCCAGCGCGCCGCCCACGCCGAGGCCCGCTGCGCGCTGTCGGCCGCGAACGCGCGCAGGTCGGGGGAGGAGGCGCCCGCGAGACCGACGTAGGCCGGCACGAGGGCGCTCTCCAGGGCCGCCGCGAGCTGCGCGGCCGCGCGGGCGGAGGTGACCTGGACCGGCAGCCTGTAGGCGGACGCCGCGGCGACCGGCGCGACCGACAGGACCGAGACCAGCTGGTCGCGGCGGGCGCGGTGCACGTTCCACAGGTCCTTCGCGGTCTGCTGGAGCGTGCCCCGCAGGCGGGCCCCGAGCACCCCGTACCCGTAGACGGCCGCGTGCTCGGCGGCCAGCGCGGTCTGCAGGGCCTCGGCGTCCGACCTCGACCGGACGGGCGGCGCACCGCCCTTGACGGTCATGGCGTGGCCGGCCTCGCAGGCCCCGATGCTGGCCAGCAGCTGCGCGAGCGCCGGACCGGCCTTGGCGGCGTCGGCCATGCGCCCCCGCGCGGCGCGGTCCTCCATGTCGCGGAGGGCCGCGAGGCCCGCGGCGCCCGCGGGGACCGACGCCGCGACGGGGGAGGGGACGGCGCCGCCCTCGCCCGCCCGGTTCCCCGAGCCCGCGACGTAGTGCCGCCTCAGGACGGCCAGATGCCTGCGGTGATGGGCGAGGACGGGATCGAGCCGCGTGGCCTGGGAAGCGTTCGACGACCGCGCCGCCTCGTACGAGGCGATCAGGTTCTGCTCGGCGGCGATCGCGCCCACCAGCACCGGCACGTCCTCGGGCGCGGGGGCGGCCTCCGCCGTGCAGGACGCGATCCACGGCAGTACCGGCAGCGCACCGCCGCCCAGCAGCGCGGCCCGGCCCAGCAGCGCACGGCGTGACAGCGCCTGCGTCGAGCGTGACATCGCCTGCCCCGGCGGCGGTGCGGCCTCTGGCAAAGGGAGTCTCCTCACCCGGTTGCGGAGGTGGCGGCGGCCCGCTGCGGCGGCGGTCTCAGGACGCGCCCATCAGGCCAGCTCAAGCATTCCATATCCGCCGCGCCGGAGAGGCGCCGGAAAGACCGCTGCGGTCCCCGGCTGTCGATAGTCTTGAGGTGTCGGCGGACGAGCGGCGGCCCCGCCGCCGCCAGGCGCACGACAGACATCGCAGGCGCACAACAGGAGGAGGACCCCATGAGCGTCGAGTCCCGTGGCGGCCGCGCTCAGGGGAGGCGCGGCCGGCAGGAGGAGGCGGCCCCGCCGCGCGACGCCGCCCGGCCGAGCCGCGACGCGGCCGCCGCCGCCCTCAGCAGGCTGCTCGCGCCCGCGATCGCCGAGGCGGGCTACGACCTGGAGGAGGTCGACGTGCGGCCCGCGGGCCGCCGCCGGCTCGTCCGGGTCGTCGTCGACGCCGACGGCGGGATCGGCCTCGACGCCATCGCCCGCCTGAGCGAGACGACGTCCGAGCTGCTCGACGGGTCCGACGTCATGGGCTCCTCGCCCTACGTGCTGGAGGTGACCTCGCCGGGCGTCGACCGCCCCCTCACCGAACCGCGGCACTGGCGCCGCGCCGTCGGCCGGCTGGTCGTCGCCCCCCTGACCGAGGGAGGCCAGATCGAGGGCCGCGTGGTGGCGGCCGACGACGAGGCCGTGGAGATCGACGTCGTCCAGAAGCGCCGGGGCAAGGGAGCCGGCGGCGGGAAGGCCGCCGGTGGGGCCGGGAAGCCGTCCTCCCCGAAGGGGAAGACCGCCGGGCCGGAGACCGTGCGGCGCCGGTTCGGCCTCGGCGAGCTGGGGCGCGGCCGCGTGCAGGTGGAGTTCGCGCCTTCGTCGCCGGCCGAGGAATCGCGTTCTCCGGCGCAGCCGGACTAGAGGGGGGAACCTCGTGGACATCGACATGACCGCCCTTCGGGGCCTGGAGAGCGAGAAGGACATCTCGCTCGACGTGGCCGTCAAGGCCATCGAAGACGCCCTTTTGATCGCCTACCACCGGACGGAGGGCGCGGCGCCGAAGGCGCGCGTCGAGCTCGACCGGCAGAGCGGCCACGTGACCGTGTGGGCGACCGAGACCGACGACGAGGGCAACGCCGTCGGCGAGTACGACGACACCCCGACGGGGTTCGGCCGCATCGCCGCGACCACCGCCAAGCAGGTGATCCTCCAGCGCCTGCGCGACGCCGAGGACGAGCTGACCTTCGGCGAGTACGCGGGCCGCGAGGGCGACATCGTCAGCGGCATCATCCAGCAGGGCAAGGACCCGCGCAGCGTGCTGGTCGACCTCGGCAAGATCGAGGCGGTCCTGCCGCCGCAGGAGCAGGTGCCCGGCGAGCGCTACGAGCACGGCGAGCGGCTGCGCGCCTACGTGGTGCAGGTCCGCAAGGGCCACCGCGGCCCGTCGGTGCAGCTGTCGCGCACCCACCCGAACCTCGTCCGCAAGCTGTTCGCGCTGGAGGTCCCGGAGATCGCCGACGGCACCGTGGAGATCGCGGCGATCGCCCGGGAGGCCGGCCACCGCACCAAGATCGCGGTTCGCTCGCGCAAGTCCGGGGTGAACGCCAAGGGAGCGTGCATCGGCCCGCTCGGCAGCCGCGTGCGCAACGTGATGGGCGAGCTGCACGGCGAGAAGATCGACATCGTGGACTGGTCGGAGGACCCGGCGGAGTTCGTCGGGAATGCCCTGTCCCCGGCACGTGTTTCGAGTGTCGAGGTGGTCGACGCCGACGCCCGGGTCGCCCGGGTGGTGGTGCCCGACTACCAGCTGTCCCTCGCGATCGGCAAGGAAGGGCAGAACGCCCGGCTCGCCGCCCGGCTCACCGGCTGGCGGATCGACATCCGGTCCGACACCGAGCCCGTACAGACGCCCCCGAACAGCGCCGGAACCGGCGAATCCGGATCTTCCGCGTCAGGAGAACATGCGACAGGCCCCGCCGACGCCTCGGCGCGGTAGACTCATGGGACGTGGCCCGGCGGCCGCTGTTCGCACGTGCGTGGGTTGCCGGGTTCGCACGGTCAAGTCCGACTTGCTGCGCCTGGTGGTGGTCGAGGGCGTCATCGTCCCCGATCCTCGCGGGCGGCTGCCGGGACGGGGTGCGCATCTGCATCCCGATCCGGAGTGTCTCGCACTCGCAGAGCGGCGCCGGGCGTTCCCGCGGGCGTTCCGCCTGCAGGGCCCGCTCGACGCCGGTCCGCTGCGGGAGCGACTTGCGGCCCCTGCCGCGCAGCAGCAGGATGGCCGAATGGTAAGCGACGTCTAGTCGGAAGCAGGTCGAGATTGCTATGAGCGCTCGATGAGCACGCCGCGATGAGTACGGCAAGTTAGCGACGGTCCGGAGGCCGCACCCCCGGACCGAGTAGGGAGTGCAGTGGCGAAGGTCCGGGTTTATGAACTCGCCAAGGAGTTCGGAGTAGAGAGCAAGGTCGTCATGGCCAAGCTCCAGGAAATGGGCGAGTTCGTACGGTCGGCGTCCTCCACGATTGAGGCGCCGGTCGTTCGCAGGCTGACAGAAGCCTTCTCAAATTCTTCATCCGCCCCCAAGCAGGGCGACCGACGGAGCGCGCCCAAGAAGCCGGGTCCGCGCCCGTCCGCACCGCCGCGTCCGGGTTCGTCCGGCGGCGGTTCCGATTCTCAGGGTGCCCGCCCCGGGCCCCGTCCGGGTCCGCGGCCCGCTGGGCCCCGTCCGGGTCCCGGTGGCCAGGGCGGTCCCGGTGGCCAGGGTGGCACCGGTGGCCAGGGTGGCCCCGGCGTTCCGGGCGGTCCCGGCGGCCAGGGCGGCCAGGGCGGTGCGCCCAGGCCCGGCCCGCAGCCGGCGCCGCGCCCGCCCGTTCCGCCGGCGCCGAGCACGCCGGTGAGCGCGCCCGCGGCGCAGGGCCCGAGCGCCCCGCCCGCTCCCGCGCCCGCTCCCAGTGCCGGAGCCGGTGCCGGAGCCGGTGCCGGAAACCGCGCGCCCGGAGGCCCGAAGCCGGGTCCCCGCACGCCGAAGCCCGGCCCGCGCCCCGCTCCGCGCCAGGGTGGCGGCGGTGGTGGCGGCGGTCGCGGTCCCGGTGGGCCGCGTCCGGGCAACAACCCGTTCAGCTCGACCAACACCGGCATGGGCCAGGCGCCCAAGCCGGGGCCGCGTCCCGGCCCCCGTCCCGGCGGTGACCGCCCGGGCGGCGGTGGCGGCGCCGCGGGCGGTCCGCGTCCCGGCCCGCGGCCGGGCGGCGCTCCCGGCGCCGGCGGCCCGCGCCCGAATCCGGGCGGCATGCCGCCCCGTCCGGGCGGCCCGCGTCCGAGCCCGATGAACATGCCGTCCTCGCGGCCCGCGGGCGCCCCCGGGCGCGGCGGTCCGGGTGGTGGCGGCGGTGGCCGCGGTCCGGGCGGCGGCGGTCGTCCCGGTGGCGGCGGCGGCGGTCGCGGTCCCGGTGGCGGCGGTCGTCCCGGTGGTGGCGGCGGCTTCGGCGCGCCCCGCGCGGGTGCCGGCGGTCGTCCCGGTGGCGGCGGCTTCGGCCCCCGTCCCGGTGGCGGTGGTCGCGGTCGCGGCGGCACGCAGGGCGCCTTCGGGCGGCCCGGCGGGCGCCCGGCGCGCGGACGCAAGTCGAAGCGGGCGCGTCGTCAAGAGTTCGAGAACATGCAGGCGCCCGCCGTCGGCGGCGTCTCGGCTCCGCGCGGCAACGGCAAGACGATCCGGCTGCCGCAGGGCGCGTCCCTGACCGACTTCGCCGAGAAGATCGGCGCCAACCCGGCGTCGCTCGTCGCGATCATGATGCACCTCGGCAAGATGGTCACGGCGACCCAGTCGGTCGACCCCAACGACCTGATGGAGCTCGGGCTCGAGCTGGACTTCGACGTCCAGGTCGTCAGCCCCGAGGACGAGGACCGCGCGCTGCTCGAGTCCTTCGACATCGAGTACGGCGAGGACGAGGGCGGCGAGGAGAACCTCCAGTCGCGTCCGCCGGTCGTCACCGTCATGGGTCACGTCGACCACGGTAAGACCAAGCTGCTGGACGCCGTCCGGCACGCCAACGTGCAGGCGGGCGAGGCCGGCGGCATCACCCAGCACATCGGCGCCTACCAGGTCGAGACCGTCGTCGACGGCGAGGACCGCAAGATCACCTTCATCGACACCCCGGGTCACGAGGCGTTCACCGCCATGCGTGCCCGCGGTGCCGACACCACCGACCTGGTGGTGCTGGTGGTCGCGGCCGACGACGGCGTCAAGCCGCAGACCACCGAGGCGATCGACCACGCCACCGCGGCCGGGGTCCCGATCGTCGTCGCGGTCAACAAGATCGACGTCGAGGGCGCGGACCCGAACCGGGTCCGGGCGCAGCTCACCGAGTACGGCCTGGTCGCCGAGGAGTTCGGCGGCGACACGCAGTTCATCGACGTGTCCGCCAAGCAGGGGACCAACATCGACGGGCTGCTGGAGGCGATCGTCCTGACCGCCGACGCCACGCTCGATCTGAAGGCCAACCCCGACATGCCCGCCCAGGGCTCGGCCATCGAGGCCCACCTGGACAAGGGCCGGGGCGCCGTGGCGACCGTGCTGGTCCAGCGCGGCACGCTGCGGGTCGGCGACTCGATCGTCTGCGGCGTGGCCAACGGCCGCGTCCGGGCGATGCTCGACGAGAACGGCAACAGCGTCGAGGAGGCGGGCCCGTCCCGTCCGGTGATGGTGCTCGGCCTCGCGGCCGTGCCCGGCGCGGGCGACAACTTCCTGGTCGTCGAGGACGACCGCGTCGCCCGGCAGATCGCCGACAAGCGGGTCGCGCGCAAGCGCAACGCCGAACTGCTCAAGAGCCGCAAGAGCAGCTCGCTGGAAGAGCTGTTCAAGGACCTGGAGCGGGGCGAGCGGCAGGAGCTGCTGCTCATCCTCAAGGGCGACGTGTCCGGTTCCGTCGAGGCGCTGGAGGACTCCCTCCTCAAGATCGACGTGGGCGACGAGGTCAACCTGCGGATCATCCGCCGCGGCGTCGGCGCGATCACGCAGGACGACGTCAACCTGTCGCTGGCGTCCGAGGGCGCGGTCATCATCGGCTTCAACGTGCGGCCGGAGCGCAACGCGCAGGAGCTGGCCGACCGCGAGGGCGTCGACATCCGGTACTACTCGATCATCTACCAGGCGATCGAGGAGATCGAGGCGGCCCTCAAGGGCATGCTCAAGCCGGAGTTCGAGGAGGCCCAGCTCGGCACCGCCGAGGTCCGCGAGATCTTCAAGGTGCCGCGGATCGGCAACGTCGCCGGCTCGATGGTCACCTCGGGGATCATCCAGCGCAACGCCAAGGCCCGCCTCGTCCGCGACGGCGTCGTGGTCGCCGACAACCTCACGGTGTCGTCGCTGCGCCGCTTCAAGGAGGACGCGACCGAGGTCCGCGAGGGCTTCGAGTGCGGCATCGGTGTCGGGTACAACGACATCAAGCTCGGTGACGTCATCGAGTGCTTCGAGATGCGGGAGAAGCCCCGCGACTGAGGCGGACGGCAGGTCCGCGCGGCCCCTCGGGGGGCCGCGCGGGCGGCCGGCCCGGCGGCCCCTCCGGGCACGCCGACGATGTGATCGTTAAATGGGTGACCAAGCGCCAGGCGGATCTTCTAGCCTGGCGTCTGTCATGTCCGGGAACACGGTGGATGACCTCCGTCGTTCCATCTCTGATGACTTCGAGGTGATCGACCAGGTGTACGTGGGTGCGCTGACTCTCGACCTGCTGCTGGGGGACGTCCGCTCGCTGAAGCAGAAGCGGTCCGTCCTGCGTCCCGTCATCGCCGAGGTGCACAAGCACTTCCCGGCGGTGGCCGTCGCCGAGACCGGCGACAACGACCTCCACCGCAGGGCGGAGATCGGAGTGGCGGTGGTGTCGGGCACGGCGGCCAACTGCACCGAGGTCCTCGACCAGTGCGAGCGGCTCGTGGCCGGACGGCCGGAGATCGAGCTGCTGTCCGCCCGGCAGCGCCTGTACAGCAGCGAGGACTGACGGGCACGCGGGCGGGTCCCGCCCCACAATGAAGGAGCGGGAACCGACCTTCCCGCTCAGACCATAGAAAGGGAGTGCGATCATGGTGGACGCAGCTCGCGCGCGCAAGCTCGCCGACCGCATCCAGCAGATCGTCGCCGAGATGCTGGAGAGGCGGATCAAGGATCCGCGGCTCGGCTTCGTGACCGTGACGGACACCCGCATCACCAACGACCTCCGCGACGCCACCGTGTACTACACGGTGTACGGGTCGGACGGCGAGCGCGCCGAGACGGCCGCCGCTCTGGAGAGCGCCAAGGGCGTCATCCGGTCGGAGGTGGGCAGGAAGACGGGCGTCCGCCACACGCCCAGCATCACCTTCGTGATGGACTCCCTGATGGAGAACGCGGCGCACATCGACGACCTGCTGGCCCAGGCGCGCGCCAAGGACGCCGAGGTCGCGCGGGCCGCGCAGGGCGCGTCCCCCGCGGGGGACGCCAATCCCTACCGCGAGCCCGACTCCGACGAGGACGAGGACGACGACCTCGACGAGGACGAAGGCGGCTTCGACGAGCAAGACGCCGCGCGGGACGGTGAGGACGGCCGCTCCGGACGCCCGTCATCGTGAACGGCCCGGCCGAGACCGCGGCACGCGCCGTGCCCGGCGCATTCTGCAACCAGAGTGCCCGGTCCGGACAGGGCTCGCCCCCCGGCCAGGGTTCGCGCTCTGGGCCGGGTTCGCGCTCTGGGGCGGGCGTGGCGTCCAGATCCGATGGCCATGCCGAGGCCGGTGCGATGTCCGCGCCCGGCGTGCCGCCGGAGCCCGAGCCCGCGCCCGGCGTGCCGCCTGAAGCCGCGCCCGGCGGTCCGTCGGAGATGGGCGTTGCGGACGGGCGCGGCGCGCCGTCCAGGTCCGCCCTTCCGGTCGGGTCCGGCGGGGCGCCCGCCGCGCTCGACTGGGACCGCGCGGTCGAGCTGATCCGCGAGGCCGACGAGATCTGCCTCGCCTGCCACGTGGTCCCCGACGGCGACGCGCTCGGCTCGATGCTGGCGCTCGCCCAGGCGCTGCGCTCGTGCGGCAAACGCTGCCTGGCCTCGTTCGGGGAGCCGTTCGGCGTCCCGGCGATCCTGCGGTTCCTGCCGGGCCAGGAGATGCTGGTCGACCCGGCCCGGATGCCGCGCGCCCCGAAGCTGATGATCTCGCTGGACGCGGCGGGCCGGGCCCGGCTCGGCTCGCTCGCGGGCGCCGCCGACCGGGCCGGCGCTCTGATCGTCATCGACCACCACGCGTCCAACACCGGGTTCGGCGGCGTGCGGCTGGTCGACCCGGACGCCGCCGCCACGGCGGTGCTGGTCGAGGAGCTGATCCGCCGGCTCGGCGTGCCGCTCGACCGCGACATCGCCCAGGGCCTGTACGCGGGGCTCGCCAGCGACACCGGCTCGTTCAAGTACCCCTCCACGACACCCGAGGTCCACGACCTGGCAGGACGGCTGCTGACGGCGGGCGTCCGGCCGGAGACGGTCAGCCGGGAGCTGTGGGACCGGGCCCCGTTCGACTACCTGCAGGTCCTCGCGGGCGCGCTGGCGCGGGCCCGGCTGGAACGCGACGCCGCGGGCGGCCGCGGCCTGGTCTGGACGGCGATCGCCCGCACGGACCGGCGCGGCCTGCCGTACGAGCAGCTCGAAGGCGTCATCGACCAGCTGCGCCGGACCGACGAGGCCGAGGTCGCCGTCGTGTGCAAGGAGACCGACGACGGCCGCTGGTACTTCTCCGCCCGATCCAAGGGCCACGTCGACCTGAGCAAGGTGTGCGCGGCGCTCGACGGCGGCGGTCACCGCGAGATGGCGGGGTTCGTCTGGGGAGGGCCGGTCGACGAGGCGCTCGACCGGTTGCGCGCCCTGCTGCCCTCCGACCATTGACCGGGGCGAAGCCGTGCCCTGGCGAGAACCTGCCAGGGCGTGGGGACGGCTAGAATCGCCGTCCTCCGTCCGCCCGCCGTCTTCGAGGTGAAGCAAGAGCATGGATTCGGGACTCGTCATCGTGGACAAGCCCGCCGGCTGGACGTCGCACGACGTCGTGGGAAAGATGCGGCGGCTGGCCAAGACCCGGCGGGTCGGGCACGCGGGCACGCTGGACCCGATGGCGACGGGAGTGCTCGTCCTCGGGATCGGGAAGGCCACCCGCCTGCTCGGGCATCTCGCGCTGACCCGCAAGGGCTACGACGCCACGATCCGGCTGGGCGAGTCGACCAACACCGACGACGCGGAGGGTGAGACCATCGCGACCGCGTCCGCCGAGGCCGTCACCGAGGAGGCGCTGCGGGCCAGCGTCGCGGAGCTGACCGGGACGATCCAGCAGGTCCCGCCGCAGGTCAGCGCGATCAAGGTGAACGGTGAGCGGGCCTACAAGATGGCCCGCAAGGGCGAGGACGTGGAGCTCGCCGCGCGCCCGGTGACCGTGGACGAGTTCACGGTGCTGGACGTCCGGCGGCACGGCGGCCTGATCGACGTGGACGCCTCGGTGGCGTGCTCGTCGGGGACCTACATCCGGGCGCTGGCCCGCGACCTCGGCGCCTCGCTCGGCTGCGGCGGCCATCTGACCGCGCTGCGCCGCACCCGCGTCGGGCCCTACGACCTGTCGATGGCGCGCACGCTCGACCGGCTCGCCGAGGAGCTGGAGATCCTGCCGATGGCCGAGGCCGTCGCGGCGGTGTTCCCGCGGCGGGACGTCTCCGACGACGACGCCCGCAAGGTCGCGCACGGCGGGCGGCTGCCGGCCGTCGGCCTCGGGCCCGGCCCGGTGGGCGTCTTCGCGCCGGACGGGACGCTGCTCGCGCTCGTCGAGGAGCGGGGCCCCGTCGCCAAGTCCCTCGCGGTGTTCGTCTCCTGACCCGGGGAGAGCGCGGTGCCGTCCCGTGGCGAGCATCACCGGAGGAACGGATGCGCCACCAACCTACGGTCGCGTAACCTACTTAGGCGTAGGTTCGTGAGGAGGTGTCCGTGACCACGGTGAAAGACGACCCCCCGGTGGCGTCCCCCACCCGGCCGCGACTGCGCGGCTGGCTGCACCTCGGCGCGTTCCCCGCGGTGCTCGTCGCGGGGCTCGTGCTGGTGGCGCTCGGCCCGAGTACGGAGGCGCGGCTGGCGTCGGCGCTGTACGTGGCGACGTCGGGAATGCTGTTCGGGATCTCGGGGACGTACCACCGGCAGCAGTCGCACCGGCTGATCGAGGTGCTCCGCCGCTTCGACCACGCCAACATCTATCTGATCATCGCGGGGACGTACACGCCGTTCGCCGTGCTGGCGCTGGACGGCGCCGTGCGCGTGGCCGTCCTCGCCATCGTGTGGACCGGGGCCATCGCCGGGGTCGTGTTCCGGACGACCTGGATCGGCGCTCCCCGCGCCCTCTACGTCGCCCTCTACATCGCGCTCGGCTGGGTGGCGGTGCTGTTCCTGCCGCAGTTCCTGTCCGGGGCGGGCCTGGCCGCCTGCCTCCTGGTCGCGGCAGGGGGGATCTGCTACAGCGTCGGGGGAGTGGTGTACGGGCTGCGCCGCCCCAACCCGTCCCCGAGCTGGTTCGGGTTCCACGAGGTGTTCCACGCCTGCACGCTGGCGGCCTACGTCCTGCAGTACATCGCGGTGTCGCTGGTCGTCTACCAGTCCGGCTGACGCCGTCCGCTGGATGCGCCAGGGGGCGGGTGCCGCACACCACGCCCCCTGGGTGCGACCAACCCCGCCCCCGCATGGCACTCTTGAGGACGGCAAAGAAGTACCTGACAGGAACGTCCTACGCAGGGAGAGCATGGTGCGGCGCTGGAATGGCCTCGACGAGGTTCCCGCAGACTGGGGCCGTTCGGTGATCACCATCGGGGTGTTCGACGGCGTGCACCGCGGCCACCAGCGGATCGTGGGCGCCGCCGCCGAGGAGGCGCGCCGCCGCGGGCTCCGCTCGGTGGTCATCACGTTCGACCCGCATCCGGACGAGGTCGTCCGGCCCGGCACGCACCCCCCGCTGCTCGCCTCGACCAGGCGCCGCATCGAGCTGCTGGAGGGACTCGGCACCGACGCGGTCGTGGTCGTGCCCTTCACGCTGGAGCTGTCGAAGGTGCCGCCGGACGAGTTCGTCCAGTCGGTGCTGGTCGACCGGCTGCACGCCGCCCACGTGATCGTCGGCGAGGACTTCCGGTTCGGGCACAAGGCCAAGGGGGACGTGGCGCTGCTGCGGGAGCTCGGCGAGAAGTACGACTTCACGGCCGAGGGCATGCCGCTGGTGGCCGACGGCGACACGATCTCGTCCACCTACATCAGGGGACGGCTCGACGCGGGCGACGTCGAGGCGGCGGCGCACGCGCTCGGCCGCCCGCACCGCGTCGAGGGCGTCGTCGTGCGCGGTCACCAGCGGGGCCGCGCGCTCGGGTTCCCCACCGCCAACCTGGAGACGCTGCCGCACACGGAGATCCCGGCGGACGGCGTCTACGGGGGCTGGCTGGTCTGCGACTCCGACCGCTACCCCGCCTTCCGCTGGCCGGCGGCGATCTCCATCGGGACGAACCCGACCTTCGAGGGCGCGGGCGAGCGGACCGTGGAGGCCTACGCCCTCGACCGCGACGACCTCGACCTGTACGGCGAGCACATGGCCGTCGACTTCACCGCCCGCATCCGCGACACGTTGAAGTTCGACTCCGTCGAAGCGCTGATCGAGGAGATGCACCGCGACGTGGCCCGAGCCCGCGAGATCACCTCCTGAGCCCGTCTCACGCCTCGCCGCGCTGACGCAGACCGCCTCGACCGTCGCGCGAGCGCGCGACCTGGCCGGTGGGGGCGAAGCCGAAGGCGAGCCCCCACCGGGAAGCTCGCGAAGCGAGGTCGCGCTCGCCCGAGAACGGTCGAGGTGCGAGCCGCCGGGCGAGCCCCTCGGGCCGGTCTCGCAGTAAACACGCCGTGGTACGGTGAATAGTCGCCGGGAAGGGCCCCGGCGCGGCTGGCTGCACCCTCATGCGGCCCGCCACCCTCTTCAACACGCACCATGCGGACCCGTGCGCCCACCGGGCCTGGATCTGCGGGTGACGAATCCATCGAAGGAGCCACGTGTCGCTCGACACCGCCACCAAGAACCAGATCATCGCCGAGTACGCGACCACTGAGGGTGACACCGGATCCCCGGAGGTCCAGGTCGCGCTGCTGACGCGCCGTATCAACGATCTGACCGAGCACCTCAAGGAGCACAAGCACGACCACCACAGCCGCCGCGGCCTCCTGCTGCTGGTCGGCCGTCGTCGCCGGCTCCTGAAGTACCTCGCGAACAAGGACATCAACCGCTACCGGCAGCTGATCGAGCGACTCGGGCTGCGGCGCTAGCAGGGTGAGGGAGTGGCCCGCCGGGCCACTCCCTTCCTTTTACGGTCGGCGGGCCCACCGGGCCCCGACCCCAATTTCAGACAAGCCTCGCGGACACCGCTGGTGCGGGCCGGTCCTCGGTAGTGGCTTCCGGATCCGTTCCGCCGCGTCGGCGGCGCTCTCGATCCGGGTGCTTCGATCGAAGACCGGCAGCGTGACAGCCAACGGGAAACGGCCGCGAGGACCGAAAAGGAACCCATGAGGAGGTTTCCCGTGACAGAAGCCGTGCGCATCGACGGTGCGCAGACCACCGAAGCCGTGATCGACAACGGCACGTTCGGCACCCGCACCATCCGCTTCGAGACCGGCCGGCTGGCCCGGCAGGCGGCCGGCTCCGCCGTCGCCTACCTCGACGACGAGACGATGGTGCTGTCGGCGACCACCGCGTCCAAGAAGCCCAAGGACAACCTGGACTTCTTCCCGCTGACCGTGGACGTCGAGGAGCGGATGTACGCCGCAGGGCGCATCCCGGGCTCGTTCTTCCGCCGCGAGGGGCGTCCGTCCGAGGACGCCATCCTGACCTGCCGGCTGATCGACCGGCCGCTGCGCCCGTCGTTCGCCAAGGGCCTGCGCAACGAGATCCAGGTCGTCGAGACGATCATGGCGCTGCACCCCGACCACCTGTACGACGTCGTGGCGATCAACGCCGCCTCGATGTCCACGCAGCTGGCGGGCCTGCCCTTCTCGGGCCCGATCGGCGGCGTGCGCGTCGCGCTGATCGACGGTCAGTGGATCGGCTTCCCGACCCACCCCGAGCTGGAGCGCGCGACCTTCGACATGGTCGTGGCCGGCCGCGTGCTGGCCGACGGCGATGTCGCGATCATGATGGTGGAGGCGGAGTCCACCCGCGACACCATCAAGCTCGTCGGCGAGGGCGCGACCGCGCCCACCGAGGAGACCGTCGCCGAGGGCCTCGAGGCGGCCAAGCCGTTCATCAAGGCGCTGTGCAAGGCGCAGAGCGACCTCGCGGAGGTCGCCGCCAAGGAGACCGCCGAGTACCCGATCTTCCTGGACTACCAGGACGACGTGCTCGCCGCCGTCACCGACGCGGTCAGCGGGGACCTGGCGCAGGCGCTGACCATCGCCGGCAAGCAGGAGCGCGAGTCCCGGCTCGACGAGATCAAGGCGGCCGCCACCGAGAAGCTCGCCGAGCAGTTCGAGGGGCGCGAGAAGGAGATCTCTGCCGCCTACCGCGCCCTCACCAAGAAGCTGGTCCGCGAGCGCGTGATCCGCGACGGGCTGCGCATCGACGGCCGCGGCCTGAAGGACATCCGCCAGCTGACCGCCGAGGCGCACGTCATCCCGCGGGTGCACGGCTCGGCGCTGTTCGAGCGCGGCGAGACGCAGATCCTCGGCGTGACGACGCTCAACATGCTCCGCATGGAGCAGACGATCGACACGCTGAACCCCGAGCGCACCAAGCGCTACATGCACAACTACAACTTCCCGCCGTACTCCACCGGCGAGACCGGCCGGGTCGGCTCCCCGAAGCGCCGCGAGATCGGTCACGGCGCCCTCGCCGAGCGCGCCCTGATCCCGGTGCTGCCCTCGCGCGAGGAGTTCCCGTACGCGATCCGGCAGGTGTCGGAGGCGCTCGGCTCCAACGGCTCCACCTCGATGGGCTCGGTGTGCGCGTCCACCATGTCGCTGCTGGACGCGGGCGTCCCGCTCCGGCAGATGGTGGCGGGCATCGCCATGGGCCTGATCAACGAGGGCGACGAGTACGTCACCCTGACCGACATCCTCGGCGCCGAGGACGCGTTCGGCGACATGGACTTCAAGGTCGCCGGCACCCGTGACCTCATCACGGCGCTGCAGCTGGACACCAAGCTCGACGGCATCCCGGCCTCGGTGCTGGCCGCCGCGCTGAAGCAGGCCAAGGGCGCCCGCCTGGCGATCCTGGACGTGATGCAGGAGGCCATCGAGGCGCCCGCCGAGATGAGTCCGAACGCGCCGCGGATCATCACGATCAAGGTCCCGGTCGACAAGATCGGCGAGGTCATCGGCCCCAAGGGCAAGATGATCAACTCGATCCAGGACGACACCGGCGCCGACATCACGATCGAGGACGACGGCACGATCTACGTCGGCGCCACCGACGGGCCGTCCGCCGAGGCCGCGCGGCAGGCGATCAACTCGATCGCCAACCCGCACATGCCGGAGGTCGGCGAGCGGTTCCTCGGGACCGTCGTCAAGACCACCACGTTCGGCGCGTTCGTGTCGCTGCTGCCCGGCAAGGACGGCCTGCTGCACGTCTCGCAGATCCGCAAGCTGCACGGCGGCGCCCGGATCGAGAACGTCGAGGACGTGATGGGCGTCGGCGAGAAGATCCAGGTCGAGGTCACCGAGATCGACCAGCGCGGCAAGCTGTCGCTGGTGCCGGTCGAGGTGGTCGAGCGCGAGGCCGCCGGGAAGGCCGAGACGGACGGCGGCGACGAGCCCGCCTCCGCCCCGGCGTCCGGTGACGGCGGCTCCGGCGAGCGCCGCGACGACGGCGACCGGCGCGGTCCGCGGCGCCGCCGCACCCGCCGCGGGTCCGACGACGACGCCGGCCAGCGCAACTCCTGATCAGAACCCATGACCGGCCGGCCGGATCCGCAGCGCGATGAGGCTGCGGACCGGCCGGCCGGCCGCTTTCCCCCGACGGAATGTGAGCCACACGTGACCCTGCCGGCGCGGGCGCAGGAGCCCGGCACCACCACCACGATCCACTCCGACGGCGCCGGCGCGGTCCGCCGCACCGTCCTGCCCGGCGGGCTGCGGATCATCACCGAGACGATGCCGACCGTGCGTTCCGCGGCGTTCGGCGTCTGGGCGGCGGTCGGCTCCCGCGACGAGGCCCCCGCCGACGCCGGGGCCAGCCACTACCTCGAGCACGTGCTGTTCAAGGGCACCAGGCGGCGGTCGGCGCTGGAGATCTCCGCGGCGATCGACGCGGTCGGCGGCGACCTCAACGCGTTCACCGCCAAGGAGTACACCTGCTACTACGCGCGGGTCCTGGACTCCGACCTGCCCCTCGCGGTGGACGTGGTCTCCGACATGGTGGCGGCGTCGCTGAACCGGCCCGAGGACGTCGAGGCCGAGCGCGGCGTGATCCTCGAAGAGATCCACATGCGCGACGACGACCCGGGCGACCTGATCCACGACGAGTTCTCCACGGCGCTGTACGGCGACACCCCGCTCGGGCGTCCCATCCTCGGCACCGAGGAGTCGATCAACGCGCTGTCCCGGGACCGGATCCACGGCTACTACCGGCAGCACTACGTCCCGTCGAACCTGGTGGTGTCGGTGGCGGGCAACATCGACCACGACGAGACGGTCCGGCTGGTGTCGGCGGCGTTCGCCGAGCACCTGCACGGCGACGCCGCGCCCGCCGCGCCGCGGCTGAACGGCGCGCCCGTCCCGCTGGACCCGCGCAGCGTGGTGATCGACAAGGACACCGAGCAGGCGCACATCATCATCGGCGGCGCCGGCACGTCCCGCACCGACGAGCGGCGGTTCGCGCTCGGCGTGCTGAACGCGGCGCTCGGCGGGGGCATGTCGTCCCGGCTCTTCCAGGAGATCCGCGAGAAGCGCGGGCTGGCGTACTCCGTCTACAGCTACACGGCCCAGTACGCCGACTCCGGCGTGTTCGGCGTCTACGCGGGCTGCCAGCCGGCCAAGGCCGAGGAGGTCCTGTCGATCTGCCGGGACGAGCTGGCCAAGGCCGCCGACGGTCTGGACGACGAGGAGCTGGAGCGCGGCAAGGGCCAGTTGCGCGGCGCCATGGTGCTCGGCCTGGAGGACACCGGCTCCCGGATGAGCCGCATCGGCAAGAGCGAGCTGGTCTACGAGTCGCTGCTGCCGGTGGACGAGGTCCTGGCGCGCATCGAGGCGGTCACGCCCGACGACGTCCGCGCCATCGCCCGCGACGTGCTGGCAGGCCCGCAGGCCCTGACCGTGATCGGCCCGGTGGGGGACCGCGAGTTCGGAGCCTGACGCACCGCTCACTTGTTAAACGGACCAGGGTCCGCTAATCTCCGAGGAGTAAGCGGACCTTGGTCCGTATTTTCTGGTGAGAGGACCCTCATGTCCCGTCTGCTGCACATCTCCGCGTCCCCGCGGGGCGCCGCGTCCGAGTCGCTGGCGCTGGCCGATGCGTTCCTCGACGCCTACCGCGAGACCCACGGCGACGCCGTCGACCACCTCGACCTGTGGGAGGCCGGCCTGCCCGCGTTCGGCCCCGCCGGAGCCGGCGCCAAGATGACCGTGCTCGCGGGGAACGAGCCGTCCGGCGCGGAGGCCGCCACGTGGCGGGCCGCCCGGGAGGTCTTCGAGCGCTACGACTCCTACGACCGCTACCTGTTCAGCGTCCCGATGTGGAACTCCAGCGTCCCGTACATCCTCAAGCAGTTCATCGACGTGGTCTCGCAGCCCGGCTGGGTGTTCCGCTTCGATCCCGAGAAGGGCTACAGCGGCCTGCTGAAGGGCAAGAAGGCCGCCGTCGTCTACACCAGCGCCGTCTACGGGGAGGGCCGCGGGCCCGCGTTCGGCCGCGACCACCAGGCCCCGTTCCTGGAGGGCTGGCTCCGCTGGACGGGGATCACCGACATCGGCACCGCCGAGTTCCGCCCGAACCTCGCCACCGCCGACGCCGAGACCGGGCGCCAGACCGCGCACGCCGAGGCGCGCGAGCTGGGCAAGCGCTTCTGACGATAGGCTCGGGGCGACGCCAACCGGGAGGAACACGTGACAAAGGTCGGGGTGCTGGGCGCGCAGGGCCGGATGGGCGCCGAGGTGTGCCGCGCCGTCGAGGGGGCCGACGACATGGAGCTCGTCGCCGCCGTCGACCAGGGCGAGGCGCTCGACGCGCTGGCGGCCGCCGAGGTCGTCGTCGACTTCACCCACCCCGGCGTGGTCATGGACAACCTCCGGTGGTGCGTCGAGCGCGGCCTGCACGCCGTCGTCGGCACCACCGGCTTCGACCCGTCCCGGCTCGACACGGTCCGCTCCTGGCTGACCGAGGAGTCGTCCGGGAACGTGCTCATCGCCCCGAACTTCGGGATCGGCGCGGTGCTGATGATGCACTTCGCCCAGAAGGCGGCCCCGTTCTTCGAGTCCGTCGAGATCGTCGAGACGCACCACCCGAACAAGGCCGACGCCCCGTCCGGCACCGCCTACCGCACCGCCGAGCTGGTCGCCGCCGCCCGCGCCGAGGCGGGCGTCGCCCCGTCCCCGGACGCCACCACCTCCGGGGTCGAGGGCGCCCGCGGCGCCGACGTGGACGGCGTCCGCGTGCACGCCGTCCGCATGTCCGGCGCCGTCGCGCACCAGGAGGTCGTCCTCGGCGGCCACGGCGAGCTGTTCACCATCCGGCACGACTCGATGAACCGCGAGTCGTTCATGCCCGGGGTGCTGCTCGCCGTCCGCAAGGTCCCCGAGCTCGAACGCCTCACGGTCGGCATCGAGGCGCTCCTCGGCCTGTGATGGACTTCGACGCCGAGCCCTGGGACTACCTCGCCGCGTCCGAGGCGATCGACTTCGAGCACCCGCTCGTCCAGTCGATCGCCGCGGAACTGCGCACCGGCGACGACATCGCCTACGCGCGCGCGGCCTTCGACTATGTCCGCGACCGGATCCCGCACTCCATGGACACCGGTGACACCCGCGTCCCGTGGCGGGCCTCCGACGTCCTCGAACAGCGCACGGGCCTGTGCTTCGCCCAGTCCCACGCCTACGTCGCCCTCCTGCGCGCGGGCGGCGTCCAGGCCGGACTGTGCTACCAGCAGCGCCCCGGCTTCGTCCACGGCCTGGCCGCCGCCCTCGTCGACGACCTGTGGGTCCGCCTCGACCCCCGCGACCCGGGCGTGCGCTTCTCCGCCTCCGCCGACGCCCTGGCCTACCCGGACGACCCGATCCTCCCGACCGTCCACGCGGCCCCGCACCCCACCGTCCTCGCCGCCCTGAAGGGCATGACGACCCTCACCGTCTCGGCCCTCCCCGCTACCCTGGATCAGCCGGAGTAGACGAGGTCGAGGGCTGCGAGGCGGTCGGGGTCGGCCAGGATGTCGATCGCGGTGACCCGGTCTTCCACGACCGTGAAGGCCAGGACGGACTGCGGGCGCCCCTCCTCGAACCAGACGATCCCGGCGGTCCCGTTGACCAGGGCGTCCATGACCTGCCCGGGGGTCGTCCTGCGGAACCTGATGGCCTGCCCGGCGACGTTCTCGGCGCCGACGACCTGCGTCCAGCCGCCGGGGATGGCGCCGACGTCCGCGCGGAGCACCACGTCCGGGGCGAGGACCGCGACGAGCGCCTCGAAGTCGCCCCCGTTGGCGGCCGCGTTGAAGGCGTCGACGACGGCGCGCTGGCGGGCCGGGTCGCGTTCGGGATCGGGGGCCGTGCCGCGCACCCGGCGGCGGGCGCGGCTGGCCAGCTGGCGGGCGGCGGCGGGTGAGCGTCCCACGATGTGCGCGATCTCCTCGAAAGGCACGCCGAACGTGTCGTGCAGGACGAACGCCAGCCGCTCGGCAGGGGTGAGGGACTGCAGGACCACCAGGAGCGCGAGACCGACCGAGTCGGCCACAAGCGCCTCGTACTCGGGGTCGGGGGAGGTGGCGGCGCTGACGACCGGGTCGGGCAGGCGTTCCTCCAGCGGGTCCTCGCGACGGGACGTGCGCGAGCGCAGCATGTCCAGGCACACCCGTCCCACGACGGTCGTGAGCCAGCCGCCCAGGTTCTCGATGTCGTCCGAGTCGGACCGGCTGAGCTTCAGCCAGGCCTCCTGGACGGCGTCGTCGGCCTCCGCGAGCGAGCCCAGCATCCGGTAGGCGACGGCCTTCAGATGCGTGCGGTGCCCCTCGAACCGCTCGGCCAAAAACTCGCGCTCGTCCATCACGTCCCCCTCTATGCCACTAGGTCATCACACTGACGGACCCCGCGGCCCGGATGTGACCGGGCTTGTGCGCAGACCGGAGCGCGCCTAGCGTTCGCCAGGTGGATGCGACTTTCGCGCGGAAGATGTGGAAGGCCATAGAGCCGCTGCACGCGGTGACGTACTTCGCCGAGGAATGCCGGACGGCCAACAAGGACGTCGGCCTCAAGGGCTTCTGGATGGGCTACTTCGGGAGCCGCGGAGCACCACTCGGCCGGGTCTCCGCAGGGACGATCGAGGCGACCTTCTTCGGCTTCCACCCGTCCCGCGTACGGCGAGCCGTCCCCGACGCGTGGAGTTTCGCGTCCCCTGAGAGCATCCTCCAAGCGCGAAGCGACGCCGCGGCGCGTGCCCTTCGCAGGGCCTTCCCCGGCATCGAGGACGTTGCGTTGAAGGCCGCGCCGCTCCTGCAAGAAGTCGTGATGGCGGCGGACGGCTCCGGCCGCCCTCTGTTCGCGGCCAACCGTGACCTGCCCGTCCCAGAGGACCCGGTAGAGGCGCTCTGGCAGGCGACCACGTCCTTGCGCGAGCACCGAGGTGACGGACACGTGGCCCTTCTCACCGCCGAGGGCCTGAGCGGCCTGGAAGCGAACGTCCTGGCGTCCGCCCTGGGCGTGGTGCCTGCCGAGCGATTCCATGAAAGCCGCGGCTGGTCGCCCGAGGAGTGGGCGGAGGCGACCGAAGCACTCACCCAACGCGGCCTCGTGGCCGAGACAGAGGCGACAGAAGCCGGACGCGCCCTGAAAGCACGAATCGAGCGGCGCACCGACGAATTGGCAGCAACCCCCTACGCCGTCCTGAGCGACCCCAGCACCCTGTACGAGTGGCTCCAGCCAGCCTCCAAGGCCCTGGCGAACGAGATGCCGTTCCCCAACCCCATAGGCCTCCCCCGACCCGCTTAGAGCGTCCTCAGAGCCAAGACCTGGCCGTGCGTCGACCTCAGCGGTGGGATTTGGAGAGGTCTACCTCGCGGATGGTGCGGTCGATGCCGGCGGCGGCGTAGGCGGCGGACTCGTCGAGGGTCTCGTTCTCGAGGAGGGCGGCGGCCAGGGAGTCCAGCTTGTCGCGGTGGGCGCGGAGGGTCTCCAACGCCTCGGCGTAGCACTCGTCGACGATCCGGCGGGCCTCCAGGTCGACGGCGTCGAGGGTGCCCTGGGCGGCGTACTGGCCCATCGGGTCCGCCCCGTCCGCGGGGAGGATCGACAGGGGGCCGATCTTCTGGGACATGCCCCAGCGGCCCACCATCCCGCGGGCGATCTTGGTGACCTGCTCCAGGTCGCTCTCCGAGCCGGTGGTGATCACGCCGAACACCAGCTCCTCGGCGGCCATGCCGCCGAGCGCGCCGATGATGCGGCCGCGCAGGTAGCGCTCGTCGTAGGCGTAGCGGTCGTCGTCGGGGGTGGAGACGGTGACGCCGAGCGCGCGGCCGTGCGGCACGATCGTGATCTTGCGGACGGGATCGGCGCCCGGCTGCAGCATGCCGAGCAGGCCGTGCCCGGACTCGTGGTAGGACGTGCGGCGGCGCTCCTCGAACGGCATGACCAGCGAGCGCCGGGTGCCGAGCTGCACCTTCTCCAGGGCGCTCTGGAAGTCGTCCATGTCCACGGCGTCCTTCTCGCGCTTGACGGCGAGCAGGGCGGCCTCGTTGACCAGGTTGGCCAGCTCGGCGCCGGTCATCCCGGGGGTCATCCTGGCGATCGAGAGGATGTCGGCGTCGGCGGCGAGCGGGACCTCGCGGGTGTGCACGCCGAGGATCGCGACGCGGCCCTCCAGGTCGGGCGGGGACACCGCGACCTGCCGGTCGAACCGGCCGGGGCGCATGAGGGCCGGGTCCAGGATGTCGGGACGGTTCGTCGCGGCGATCACGACGACGCCCTCGGAACCGGAGAAGCCGTCCATCTCGGTGAGGATCTGGTTGAGGGTCTGCTCGCGCTCGTCGTGGCCGCCCATGCTGGCGCCGCCGCCGCGCGCCCGTCCGATGGTGTCGATCTCGTCGATGAAGATGATCGAGGGGGCGGTCTTGCGGGCCTCGGTGAACAGCTCGCGGACGCGGGCGGCGCCGACGCCGACGACCATCTCGATGAACTCCGACGCGGCCGCGGAGTAGAACGGGACGTCGGCCTCGCCGGCGACGGCGCGGGCGAGCAGGGTCTTGCCGGTGCCGGGCGCGCCGGTCAGCAGCACGCCGCGGGGGGCGCGGGCGCCCATCCGGCGGTACTTGCCGGGGTCCTTGAGGAAGTCGACGATCTCGCTGAGCTCCGCCTCGACCTCGTCGATGCCGGCGACGTCGGCGAACGTGGCGCGCTTGGCGTCCGCGGCCACGGGCTTGGGGGAGCGGTTGAAGCCGCCCATGAGGCCGCCCCCGCCGCCGGTCATGCGGCGCTGCAGCCACACCATCACGCCGATCCACAGGCCGACGAACAGCAGGGTCGGCAGCAGCGACAGCAGCAGGTTGGCGAGCAGGCCGCGGTCCTCGTTGACCGGCTTGGCCTCGACCTCGACCCCCTTGGCCACCATCTCCGTGTAGATCTTGTCGTCGGCGAACGCGGGGCGCAGCGTCTGGAACGAGGAGTAGGTCTTCTCCGCGTGCCCCGGGACCGGCCGCTTGCTCTTCAGCTGGCCCTGGATCTGGTAGCCCTTGGTGTAGACGTCCTTCACGTTCCCGGCGGCGACCTGCTGGGTGAACGCCGTGTAGGGGACCGTCACCCGCTCCTTCTGGCCGGTGAGGTGCATCGAGACGTAGCTCAGCCCGAAGACGGCCAGCAGCAGCGCCCAGAAGACCGCGTTGTTGCGGTTCGGCTTCCACCCGCCCCCGCGCAGGCCGCGGGCCCGCCCTTCCCTCCGGTCGGGGACGCCTTCGGCGCGCCAGGGCTGGTCGGGGTCGCTGCGGGGCGGCACCGACTGGCGTCTGCCGGGCTCGGCCGTGCCGGAGCGCTGCGCGCCGGCGTTCGGCGGCGTCCCGTTCGGTCGCGGTGTCCCGTTGGGCTGTGGCGCGGGTCGCTCGTCCGGCACGTGTCGCATCTCCCCGTACAACGCGCCCCGGGGGCCGGGGCGATCAGGTGTTCCCGAGCCCTGGAGGGCTCCGGGGAGGTAAACGGAAGTCGGCTCGCATCCGTTCCCCGCGGGTCACTGCTGAGCGGCCGGTGCGACGAAGCCGTACTTGGTGAACAGCCGCTGCGCGTCGGGGGTGACCAGCCACGCCACGAACGCCCTCGCGGCGTCCTCGTGGCCGCCGTCGCGGACGACCGCGGCGGGGAAGGACGCGGTGACGTTCTGGGCCGCCGGGATGGGCACGCTGCTCGCCGCGATCCCGGCCGAGTTCAGGTCGGTGACGAAGACCACCCCCGCGTCGGCCTCGCCGGCGCGGACCCGGTCCAGGACGGCCCGCGCGCTGATCTCCTCGCTGCTCCACCGGACGGTCACGCCCGCCTTGGCGAGGACCTGCCGGGTGTAGCGGCCGACGGGGACCGTCCCGGCGCCGACGACCACCCGCAGACCCGGCCGCGCCAGGTCCCGCAGGTCCCGGATCCGGTGGGGGTTGCCGGGCCCGACCGCGATCGTGAGCCCGTCGCGGGCGATGACGCGGCGGCGCCCGGCCAGGTACTCGTCGGCCTCGTCCATGCTCGCCCCGTCGGCCGTCACCAGGACGTCGGCGGGCTCGTGCTCGGCGAGGCGGTCGGCGATCTCCGGCATCCCGCCGAACGCGAACCGCAGCCTGACGTCCGGGTTCTGCTGCTGGTAGGCCACGCCGACCTCGCCGAGCACCTCCGTCATCGAGTTGGTCGCGAGGACGGTGAGGGTCGCCGGTCCGGAGGGGCCGCCGCAGCCCGCGCCGAGGGCGGGCAGGACGAGCACCGCGAGCAGCACGGACGCGCGAAGGCGCCGCCGATGGGGGGAATCGGGCATTTGTCTCATCCTAGGGTCGGGGGGTTCGGAGTCCCTGGATTCGGCCTGGCGTGTCAGAGGCCGGCACTAGTGTTCCGGGCAACTGGAGATCACGTTTCTCGGAGGCCCGACGATGTCCCTCGACCTGATGGAACTGCTGCCCGGCGACTGGCGCGAGCGGCTCGATCCGCTGCTCGACCCGATCGGCACCGCCGCGCTGGGCGCGTTCGTCGCGGGAGAGTACGCCGGGCAGACCGTCTACCCGCCGCGCGAGGACCTGTTCAACGCGTTCCGGCACTGCCCGTTCGACGGCGCCCGCGTCCTGATCCTCGGGCAGGACCCCTACCACGGCCCCGGCCAGGCGCACGGGCTGAGCTTCAGCGTGCGCGAGGGCGTGCGGCTTCCCCCGTCCCTGCGCAACATCTACAAGGAGCTGGCGGCCGACCTCGACGTCCCCGCGCCGGTGTCCGGCGACCTGACCCGCTGGGCCGACCAGGGGGTCCTGCTGCTGAACGCGGTGCTGACCGTCCGGGCCGGGGAGGCGGGCTCGCACGCGGGCAAGGGCTGGGAGGACTTCACCGACGCCGCGATCCGCGCGCTGAACGACAAGACCGAGCGCGTCGTGTTCGTCCTCTGGGGCGCCTACGCCCGCAAGAAGGCGCGCCTGATCACCGGTCCCCAGCACACCGTGATCGAGTCGGCGCACCCGAGCCCGCTCAGCGCGAAGAAGTTCTTCGGGACGCGTCCGTTCAGCGCCGTCAACAAGGCCCTCGTCGACGCCGGCCGCACCGAGATCGACTGGGCCTGAGGCTCGTCTCGAAGCGGCCTCGGCCATGCCGCGCGAACGCGATGCCGCGTTCGCCTAAGCCCGGTCACGTAGCGAGCCGCCAGGCGAGCGAAGTGGGCCGGGACTCTGAAACACAGCCGGTCGTCTCACCTCTGCGGGGGAGCGGGGCGCGCGTTCTCCCTCCGCGGCGGGAGGCACGGGGCGGGCGGCCCGGTGGATCGTCGGTCCATGACCGTTCCAGTTCACCGGCCCGCCGGCATGACGCGCGCCGCGCACGGCGGCCCCGGGCGGGCCCGCTTGGCCGTCTGCGCGGCGACCGCCGCCGCGTGCGTCCCCTACCTCACCATCAAGATCGCGTGGCTGTCGGGCAGCACGACCGGCTGGAACGACCCCGCCGCGGCCGACGACTCCGCGCTCTACGTGGGCAACGCGATCACCCTCGGCATGGACGCGGCCGCCGTGCTGGTGGCGGCGGCGTTCACCTTCCGCTGGGGCCGCCGGATCCCGGCGTGGCTGGTGCTGGCGCCGATCTGGATCGCGGTGGGCCTGCTCGCGCCGATCGTCCTCGCCGTCCCGCTCGGGACGCTCCTGCAGACGGTCTTCTCATCCGAGCCGCTCATGGGCGATGAGAACGCGCTCCAGGGCTGGGTGTACGGCGTCGTCTACACGGGCTTCACCGTGCAGGGCGTCGGGTTGCTGACGGCGTTCGTCCTGTACGCGCGCGACCGGTGGCCGCGGACGTTCGAGATCCGCACCAGGAACCTGCCTACGGGGCCGACGCACTCGCTGCAGGTGCTTCTGGCCCGCGTGGCCGTCGCTCCGGCCGCTGTCTTCGCGGCCATGGAGCTCTACTGGGCGTTCGGAGGGACGGCGGGGCTCCACGGGCGCGAGGCCGCCGACCGGAACCTGGCCCAGCAGCTGGCCGACGGTGCGGAGGGCCTGCTCGCGGCCGCCGCCGCCGTCGCGCTGCTGCTGATCGTCCGGCGTGCGGCCCGCCCGGGCCGGTTCGTCGTGCCGCTCGCCGCCGCCTGGGCCGGCTCCGGCACCATGTTCGCGGCCTCCCTCTACGGGCTGCTCGTGGTGCTCGGCCGGCCGGGCTTCCTGGCCACGGACTCCGCGTCCGCCACGGGCCTGGTCGCCCTCGCCGGGGTGCTCGCCGGGCTCGTCACCGGCCTGACCGGCGCCTTCCTGCTGGCCGAGAACCAGGGCGCCCTGACCGCGGGTCAGAGCGCCAGGCCGACCGCCAGCAGCACTCCGTAGGCGATCTGGAGCCGGCCGGTCTCGCCGAGCACCGGGATCAGGGCGGGGCCGGTCGCGCCGTTCAGCACCTTCTGCGTCGGCGGCAGCGACAGCGGCGCCGCGAGCAGGGCGAGCAGCGCCCACGGGTGCGGCGCCGCCAGGGCCAGGACGAACATGAACGGCAGCGCGGTGCACGCCGCGTACAGGATCCGGGTCCAGCGGTCGCCCAGCACGACCGCGAGGGTCCGCTTGCCCGACTCCCGGTCGGTGGGGATGTCGCGCAGGTTGTTGGCGACGAGCATCCCGCACGCCAGCAGCCCGATCGGGACCGCCGCCGCCCACGCCTCCCACGGCAGCTCCTCGATCTGGACGTAGGTCGTGCCGACGACGGCGACGAGGCCGAAGAAGACGAAGACCGAGACCTCGCCCAGGGCGCGGTACCCGTAGGGCGTCTTGCCGCCCGTGTAGAACCAGGCGGCGAGGATCGCGAACGCGCCGACGAGCAGCAGCCACCACGTCGTCACGGCGGCCAGGACGAGCCCGGCGACGGCGGCGACGAGGAAGCAGCCGAGCGCGGCGGCCAGCACCTGCCTGGGCTTGGCGACCTTCGAGCCGACGAGCCGCAGCGGCCCGACGCGGTCCTCGTCGGTGCCGCGGATGCCGTCGCTGTAGTCGTTGGAGTAGTTCACCCCGATCTGCAGCACGAGGGCGACGACGGCGGCGAGGACGCCGCGCCACCAGACGGGGTCGCCCTCGCCGACGGCGACGCCGGTGCCGACGACGACCGGGACGAGGGACGCGGGCAGGGTGCGGGGCCGGGATCCGGCGACCCATTGGGAGAGCGTGGCCACAGTCACCGCTTGTTCTCGTGGGACGACAGGGGGGTCTAGCGTTTCGATTCTTCCCGATGAAGATCAGTGCTCGGGCGCAGCCGCAGCGCGGGCCCGAGCCCGAGGGCGAGGATCGCCGCCGTGGTCAGGGCCGCGTTCCTGGTCGCGACGGCGAGGCTGGCGTCCGCGGCGTGCGCCTCGGCCGCCAGCCCGGGCGTGTCGTGAAGATCACGTCCGGAGGTCCCGGCGCTGTGGCGCAGGTCGTGCGCGAGGGCCGCCCGCCGCTCCGGGCTCAGCGACGAGCCCGCCAGCCGGTCGGCCATCGTGTGCCCGAGGCTCGTCGCGAACACCGTCCCGATCGCGGCGATGCCGAGCGCCGCGCCGACCTGCCGGGCCGTCGACTGGGTCCCGGACGCCTGGCCCGACTGCGCCGGCGGGACGTCCGCGAGCGAGACGTTCGCCAGCTGCGCCGACGTCAGCCCGAGGCCCAGCCCGTACAGCAGCATCCACGGCGCGAGCCCGAGCCCGCCGGTCGTCGCGGAGACCGTGAGGGCCAGCCCGAGGACCGCGGCGACCTCCAGGACCATCCCGATCTGCACGACCCGGTGGGCGCCGCGCCGGTCGGCGAGCCTGCCCGCGCCCCCGCCGGACACGAACGCGCCCACGGCCAGCGGCAGGATCGCCAGGCTGATCTGCAGCGGGTTCGTGCCGTGCACGCCCAGCAGGAACAGCGGCAGGACGAACAGCAGCCCGAGCTCGCCGACGTTGATCAGCGCCGAGGTCAAGTTGCCGCGCCGGAAGTTGGGGATGCGGAACAGCGCCAGGTCGAGCATCACCGGCCGCCCCGCCGCCGCCCGGGACCGCTCGACCACGACCAGCGCCGCGAGCAGCACCGCGCCGAACGCCAGGACCACGGGGACGGGGGAGAGGGCGGTCTCCGGCCAGCGGAGCGGGCCGGCCGTGAACGGGCGCGTCGCGGTCCACCAGCCGTACGTCTGCCCCTCGATGATCCCCCAGACCAGCGCGCCGAGGCCGAGGGCGGCCAGCGCGCCGCCCGCCCAGTCGATCTCGCGCCGCACGCCGCCCGGGGCGGGCGAGCGCGTCTCGGGCATGAACCGCAGCGCCCCCGCGATCAGGACGGCGCCGAGCGGCAGGTTGACCCCGAACGCCCACCGCCAGCCGCCGCCGGTGGCCAGGGCGCCGCCCGCGAGGGGCCCGAGCGCCGCCATGCCGCTGATCATGGCGCCCCAGACGCCGAACGCGACGGCCCGGTCCCGCCCGGTGAACACCGCGTTCACCGTGGACAGCGTCGCCGGCATGAGCATGGAGGCGCCGACGCCCTGCAGGGCCCGCGCGCCGATCAGGGCCGCGCCGACGGGGGCCAGCGCGGCGGCGACGCTCGCCGCCGCGAACACCGCCACCCCGAGCACGAACATCCGGCGCCGCCCGGCCAGGTCGCCCGCCCGCCCGAACGGGATGAGCAGCGCGGCGAACACCAGCGAGTACACCGAGGTCGCCCATTCCGCGCCCGAGGTCGACAGCCCCAGGTCGGAGACGATCCGGGGCATCAGGACGCCCACGATCGTGGCGTCGACCACGACCAGCGAGACGCCGAGGCTCATCACGACCAGGCCGAGCCGGCGATGCCGGCCGGAGGGCGCCGGTGCGGAGGCACGGGGCGGCGTCAGGGAAGCGGACTCGGGCACGACCTCCAAGATATGGCCGGATCGCCCGTGCGCCTCACCGACCCCTGGCTAGGAGCCCGTTCCGCCGGGCGGAGCCCCGATGTCGGTGTCGCTGATGTCGGTGTCGCTGATGTCGGTGTGCAGCCGGATCTGCCGGACGGGCTCGCCCATGTCGAGCGTCCGGGCCGTCCCGTCGGGCGCCCACCCGGCCGAGCCGAGGAACGTCCGCGTCACCTCGTCGCCTTCGAACACCCAGGAGACCAGAGTGGTGAAGCCGTCGTCGCGGAGCAGGTCCGCGGTGGCGGCGAGCAGCCGGCTGCCGTGCCCGGCCCGCGTGTGCAGGGGGTCGACCAGCAGGGTGATCAGCTCGGCGGCGGCGGCCGGGTCGAGGTCGGCGTCCTCGGCCGGGGCGTGCGCGGCGAAGCCCACGACGATGTCGGACGCCACCGCGACCAGCAGCCGGTGCCGCGGGCTCGGCGGCGCCGTCGCCGCCTCCGCCCACCTGTCGCGCCACTGCTCCACCGCGGCGTCGCTGGTCACCTGGCTCAGGACGTCCGCCGGCAGCAGCTCGCGGTACCCGTGCCGCCATGCCCGCACCTGGATGCCGGCGACGGCGGCCGCGTCCGCGCGCCGCGCGGGCCGCACCCCCACATCGGCCATGCCGTGCTCACGTCCTCTCGCCGGGATCTCGGCCCACCCTAGCGAGCGGCGGCTACGCGGGAGCGCGCCGCCGTGCCCGGTAGGCGCGGGTCTTGGCGCGGTTGCCGCAGACCTTCATCGAGCACCAGGAGCGGGAGCGGTTCTTGGAGGTGTCCAGGAACGCCCAGCGGCAGGTGTCGATCTGGCAGGTCTTCAGGCGCGGCCAGGTGCCGGCGGCGACCGAGTCCATGACGGCGGCGGCGATCCGGGCCAGGCCGCCCGCAGCGGCGCCGGGCGGGTCGAGCGGGACGAGCGCGGGGCGCGGCCCGGCCAGGCTGACGCGCAGCGGCAGGGCGGCCAGCACGTCCTCCAGGTCGTCGGGGATGTCGGCCTCGTCCGGGCGGTGGTGGGCCTCCATGGCCTCGCGGAGCCCCTCGCGCAACGCGACGGCGGTGCGGACGTCGGCGTCGGAGGCTCCGGCGCCCTCGGGCATGAGCCCGCGCCCGGCGAGCCATCCGGCGAGCCCGCCAGGCGTCGTGATCTCGTCGGTCGCGGACTCGACGTCGAGGGTGTTGACGAAGTCCGCCAGCAGCAGCGCCGGGTCCGCAGGCGGCGGCGCGGGGTTCCCGCCCGTCTCGGTGCCGCCCATCGCGTCCTCCTCGTCCATGGGAACTCTACCAAGCGCCGACACCGCCATAAAGCGTTCGATGGTTGCGCGAACCACGACACCGGCATTACGTTTTAGATGGTGTCATCGAACGGGAGGACGACCATGAACGAGCTGCCGTACTTCGCGGTGCTCGCGCAGCGCCATGCCTGGGCCGAACGCGAGTACGCCCGACTGCACGCCGACATCGTCGAGTCGAGGCTCATCGCCCGCGAGCGGGCGCAGGAGCGGGCCGCCCGGAAGCGGGCCTGGGTCCGCGACCGGATCGGCGGGCTGCACCTGCCGCGGCGCACGCCTCCCGCTCCCTACTGCGCCCGCGCCGCGGCGCGGTCCGTTCGCGCGGCGGGAGTCGTGCGATGAACCCCAAGGTGGGCAACCTCGTCATCGACTGCACCGACCTCGGCGCCATGGCGGCCTTCTGGGGCGGTCTCCTCGGGATGAAGACGACGACGCGGAGCGACGACTGGCTCGACCTGGAACCCCTCGGGACGGGCGGGCCGGTCCTGTCGTTCCAGCTCGTCCCCGAGGGCAGGAAGATCAAGAACCGGCTGCACCTGGACCTGGACGTCGCGGACATCCGCTCGGCCGGCGAGCGGGCGGCGAGCCTCGGCGCGACCCCGGCCGCCGGGCCCATGGGGAACCCGGGGCGCCCGTTCCAGGTCTGGCGTGACCCCGAGGGCAACGAGTTCTGCTTCTGCACCGCCTCATGACCGCGGAACGGCCCTAGGATCGCAGAACCGAGGCGAGGCGGCGCACGCCCTCGGCCAGCTCCGCCTCGGATGCCGCCGTCCCGTAGCTGAGCCGCAGGTGGGGGGCGGGCGCCTCGGCGGGGAAGAACGGCCGCCCCGCGTTGACCAGGACGCCGGCGCGCAGCGCGGCCTCGGCGAGCGCGGTGTCGTCGACGCCGTCCGGCAGCCGGGCCCAGAGGTGCAGCCCGCCCGCCGGGCGGCTCACCCGCAGCTCCGGCAGGTCGCGGGCGAGGGCGGTGAGGAGCGCGTCGCGGCGCGAGCGCAGGGCGGTCCGGACGGCTCGCAGGTGGCGCGGCCACCCGGGCGAGCTGACCAGTTCCAGCAGCGTCTCCTGCAGGGGCCTGGCGGGGAAGAACTCCTCGACGAGCTGCGTCGCGCGGATCCGCTCGGCGACCGGCCCCCGGGCGGCCACCGCGGCCACCCGCAGGCTGGGCGCGGTCGCCTTGGTGAGGGACGCGACGTGCACGACGCGGCCGTCGGCGTCCTGCGCGATCAGCGGCGGAGGGGGAGCGTCGATGCCGAGGTGCCGGGCGAAGTCGTCCTCCACCACGAACGCGCCCGCCGCGCGCGCCGCGTCCAGCACCCGCTCGCGCCGCTCGGCGGCCAGCACCGCGCCGGTCGGGTTGTGGAAGGCGGGCTGGGTGTAGAAGACGCGCGCCCCGCTCATCGCGAACGCCTCGGCCAGCAGGTCGGGACGGACGCCGTCCGCGTCCACCGGGACGGGGACCGGATGCAGCCCGCTCGCCCGCGCCACCGCCAGGACGCCCAGGTACGTCGGCGACTCGACCAGCACCGGGGCGCCCGGCGGGAGCAGCGCGCGCAGCACGGTCGTCAGCGACTGCTGGCCCCCGCTCGTGATCAGCACGTCGGCGGGGGAGACGGCGCCGCCGACCGTGCGGGCGAACCAGGCGCGCAGCTCCGGCGATCCGCCGAGCCGCGGCATCTCCCAGGCGTCCGGGCGCCGGGCCGCCCGCGCGGCCGCCGTCGCGAGCGCCCGCACCGGCTGGAGCGTCGGGTGCAGGTAGCCGCCGCTGAGCGCGACCACGCCGTCCGGCGGCGGGGTGAGCAGCCACGACACCCCGGCCGGGTCGACGGACCGGTCGCCGAGCGTCACCGCCTGCCAGCCGAAGTCGGCCGGCTCCGCGGCGCTCCCGGCCCGCGGCGCGGCGAAGGCCCCGCTGCCCGGGCGCGTCACCACCAGCCCCTCGGCGGCCAGCAGCCCGAGCGCCCGCGACACCGTGACCGGGCTGACCCGGTGCCGCTCGACCAGCGCGCGGCTCGACGGGAGGCGCTCGCCGGGGCTCATCCGGCGGACCTCCGCGCGCAGCCGATCGGCCAGCGTCGCCACACTGCTATCGTCTTTCATGAGGCTTCAAGATAGCGCTACTGCGCCCCGACCGATAGCGGCCAGCACCTCCAGTGCGGGCCTCGGGCTCGCGGCACTCGGCGTCCTGACCTTCTCCCTCACCATTCCGACCACGGTCTTCGGCCTCGAAGGGCTCGACCCCTACGTGATCGGCATCGGCCGGTCCGCCGCCGCGAGCGTCCTCGCCGCCCTCGCACTGCTATCGGTCCGGGCGCGTCCGCCCCGCCGCGACCAGTGGGCGAGCTTCGCGGTCGTCGCGGCCGGAGTGATCTTCGGCTTCCCGCTGTTCTCCACGCTCGCGCTCGACCACGGCGCCTCCTCCGCCCATTCGGCCGTCGTCGTCGGGCTGCTGCCCGCCGCCACCGCCGTGCTCGGGGTCCTGCGCGCGGGGGAGCGCCCCTCCCGCGCCTTCTGGTTCGCGAGCGCGGCCGGGGCGGCCTGCGTCACCGGCTTCGCCCTGGTCCGCGGGGCGGGCCGCGTCACGCCCGCCGACCTGCTGCTGTTCACCGCGCTCCTCACCTGCGCCGCCGGCTACGCCGAGGGCGCGCGCCTGGCCCGCAACATGCCGGGCTGGCGCGTCATCTCCTGGGCGCTCGTCCTGGCGGCCCCCGTCACCGTCCCGGTCGCCGGGGTGCTGCTCGCCACGACCCGCCCCGCCTGGACGGCCCACGCCGTCATCGGCTTCGGCTACGTGTCCGTCTTCTCCGCCTACCTCGGCTTCTTCGCCTGGTACGAGGGCCTGGCGCGGGCCGGGATCGCGCGCGCCAGCCAGATCCAGCTGACCCAGCCCATGCTCACCCTGTTCTGGTCGGCCGTCCTGCTCGGAGAACGCGTCGACGCCACGACTGCGCTGGCGGCCGTGGCCGTGCTGGTCTGCGTGGCCCTCACCCAGCGCGCCCGCGTCCGGCGCACCCTGCCCGACGTCGCGCACGCCCGCGCGGCCGAGGCCTCGCCGGGCGTGCGCGGCGCGGGTGGGGTCAGTCCTTGACGATCTGGGCGAGAAGCGTGATGACCGCGACGCCCACCCCGATCGGGATCGCCAGATCCGGGGCGGCGGCGGTGAGGGCGGCGGCGCCGATCGCCACAAGGACGATCACGAGGGCCCGCGTGCTGATCAGGGGGCGGGGCTCACCCTGCCTCGGTGGGACTCGCATGCCGGTTGACCTCCATCCGTGCTGGACGGTAAGGACCGAGCGGCTCCCCATCGAGACCAACGGGCCGACACCACGAGCCGCCTCGTGAATACAAGGTTCCCCCGTTGTCAACCGCCGCCGCGCGCGGCGCGCGATCACGCCCCAACCATGATCGTTTTATGGCCGGATCGTGGGACGCGGCTGGGTCGCCGCTGGGACGGCGGGCGCTCGGCGCCCGGCTTCTCCGACATGATTGCGTGATGCGCGTCATCGGGCGGATCGGTCGGATTCTGGGATGGGCGGCGGCCTACGTGCTCGGCCTCGCCGCCCTGGTGCTCGCCGGGGCCTGGGTGTGGTGGCAGCCCGAGCCGGAGGCGCGCGGCACCGAGGCCAACGCGCTCTGGGCGCGGCACCAGTGGGTGGGGGAGTCTCACAGTGATGCCGAGTACCGGGCCCTCGGGCAGCTGCTGAAAGAGAACCGCATCACCGACGTCTTCTTCCACGCGGGACCCTTCGAGGCGGACGGCACCGTGCCCGAGGCCAAGTACCGCTACGCGCGGCAGCTCCTCGCCGCCATGCGCCGGTACGCGCCGGGCGTCCGCGCGCAGGCGTACCTGGGGCAGATTCGGATGGTGAACGGCAAGGGCGTCATCGACCTGGACGACCCCGCCGTGCGGACCCGGGTGCTCGGGACGGACGCGGCCCTCCTCGACCTGGGGTTCGACGGCATCCACTACGACTTCGAGCCGATCTACCCCGACGACCGCGCGTTCCTCACGCTCATGGACGCCACCCGCGAGCTGACGCGGTCGAAGGGGAGGCTGCTGTCGGTGGCGCTGGAGCAGCAGACCCTCATGGACGCGGCCCAGCCGGTCTACAAGGCGCTGATCCCGCGCACGGGGAAGATCCACTATCCGCCGCGCCCCACGCGGGACTTCCTGCGCGCCGTCGCCGACCGCGCCGACCAGGTCGCGATCATGACCTACGACGTGTCGCTGCCCACGCGCTCCCTCGCCGGGTGGCACTTCGCCCGGCACACCCGCACGACGCTGGAGCTCATCGGCGACCGCACGACGGTCTTCATGGGCGTCCCCACCTACCGGCCCCTCATGGAGTGGGCCGAGGACCTCACGGTCGCCCTGCGCGGCGTCCGGCGCGGAGTCGACGATCTGGAGCGGCCGCCCAGGCGCCCGTACGGCGTCGGCGTGTACGCGGACTGGACGACCAGCCCGGCCGAATGGTCACGTTACCGCGCCACCTGGCTACCCCGAGCGACAGGAAGTTTTGGCGGCTGAGAAACCCCCGCCGCGACGTTCCGAAACTCGCGTATCCCCAGGTAAAAAGGGGTGGATACCCGCACAATCCTGGGGGTAGTGGAGGGTGCGGAAGGTCAAGCCTCGACAGGCGGATGGCAAAGGGAAGTGGGGACGGGCCGATGGGCACTCAGCAGTCCGCGCGGCACGACGCCGACCGTATCGGCGAACTGGCGGCCGAGTTCGCCGGGTGGCGGATCGGCCGCGGCGGGTCCGGGCAATGGTGGGCCGTCCGGGGGAACGATCTCGTGCGCACGCACGACGTCGAGGAGCTCCGCGTCCGCCTGCATGAGATGACCGCTGGGTCACGTTATCCAACCGAGTCCGGGACGTGGCCGGACTGACCCCGTAACGCGGCATTTGCGTGCCACGATGTCGGTTGTGGGAGCCGCCGCCACGCGTACCCCCGAGCGTGTGGCGGCGGCTTCCTCCTGTTTTATCCCGTTCCGCTTCGACCTGCGGGTCCAAGTGGAACGGCCGGAACGGTACCGTTCGTTGCATGGCACCCAGCACATCCACTGACGCTCCGTTCGGACGGATGCTGACCGCCATGGTCACCCCGTTCCTGCCGGACGGCGGCGTCGACTACGACGGCGCCGCGCGCCTCGCGACCCACCTGGTCGACGAGCGGCGCCATGACGGTCTCGTCGTCAACGGGACGACAGGCGAGTCGCCCACGACGAGCGACGAAGAGAAGAGCACGCTTCTGCGCGCGGTCATCGAGGCGGTCGGCGACCGCGCCGTGATCGTCGCCGGTGCCGGGACCAACCACACCGAGCACAGCCTGAAACTCGCCCGGCAGGCCGAGGCCGCGGGCGCGCACGGCCTGCTCGTGGTCACGCCGTACTACAACAAGCCCCCGCAGGAGGGCCTCGTCCGCCACTTCACCGCGGTGGCCGACGCGACGGCGCTGCCCACCATGCTGTACGACATCCCGGGGCGCGCCGGGGTGCCGATCCAGAACGACACGCTCGTGCAGCTCGCCGAGCACCCGCGGATCGTCGCCGTCAAGGACGCCAAGGGCGACCTGTTCGGCGCGTCCAGGGTGATGGCCGAGACCGACCTCGTCTGGTACTCCGGTGACGACAACCTCAACCTGCCGTGGCTGTCGGTGGGGGCGGCGGGGTTCGTCAGCGTGATCGGCCATGTCGTGGGCACCGAGCTCCATGAGATGATCGACGCATACCGCGCCGGCGAGCACGGGCGGGCGCTGGAGATCCACCGGCGCCTGCTGCCCGTGGTCGCCGCCATCATGACCCGTACGCAGGGCGCCATCGCCGTCAAGGCAGCGCTGAACCTGCTCGGCCTCCCCGGAGGCGGCCCGCTCCGCGCGCCGCTGGTGGAGGCCCCGCCGGAGTTCGCGGCGCGCCTGCGCGAAGACCTCACGATAGGGGGAGTCAAAGTGCCTGAGGTCGTCATCCCGGAGGTCGCCCGGTGAGCCATCCTCACCCGGAGCTCTCGGAACCGCCCGCCCCGCCCAAGGACGGTCTGCGGATCGTCGCGCTCGGCGGGCTGGGGGAGATCGGCCGCAACATGACGGTGTTCGAGTACGGCGGACGCCTGCTCATCGTCGACTGCGGCGTGCTCTTCCCCGAGACCGAGCAGCCCGGCGTCGACCTGATACTGCCCGACTTCGAGTACATCAGGGACCGGCTGGACGACATCGAGGCCGTCATCGTCACGCACGGCCACGAGGACCACATCGGCGCCGTCCCGTACCTCCTGCGCGAGCGCCGCGACATCCCGCTGGTCGGCTCGCGGCTGTCGCTGGCGCTGCTGGAGGCCAAGCTCACCGAGCACCGCATCAAACCGGTGACCCACGTGGTCGCGGAGGGCGAGCGCCGCTCGTTCGGGCCGTTCGACTGCGAGTTCCTCGCCGTCAACCACTCCATCCCGGACGCGCTCGCCGTCGCCGTCCGCACGGCCGCCGGGCTCGTCCTGCACACCGGCGACTTCAAGATGGACCAGCTCCCGCTGGACGGCCGGCTCACCGACCTGCCCGGGTTCGCCCGGCTCGGCGCCGAGGGCATCGACCTGCTGATGTCGGACTCGACGAACGCCGAGGTGCCCGGCTTCGTCACCAGCGAGCGCAACATCGGGCCGGTCGTCGACGAGGTGTTCCGCACCGCGCAGGGGCGGCTCATCGTCGCCTGCTTCGCCTCGCACATCCACCGCGTCCAGCAGGTCCTGGACGCCGCCGTCGCCAACGGCCGCAAGGTCTGCTTCGTCGGGCGGTCCATGGTCCGCAACATGGGCGTCGCGCGCGAACTCGGGTACCTGAACGTCCCCGACGACATCATGGTCGAGCAGAAGGTGATCGACGACATCCCCGGCGACCGGCTCGTGCTGGTGTGCACCGGTTCGCAGGGCGAGCCGATGTCGGCGCTGTCGCGGATGGCCAACCGCGACCACTCGATCCGCATCACCGAGCGCGACACCGTGATGCTCGCGTCGTCGCTGATCCCGGGCAACGAGAACGCGGTCAACCGCGTCATCAACGGCCTCACCCGGTGGGGCGCCCGCATCGTCCACAAGGGCAACGCGCTCGTGCACGTGTCCGGGCACGCCTCGGCCGGCGAGCTGCTGTACGTGCTCAACGTGACCAAGCCGGCGAACTTCATGCCCATCCACGGCGAGTGGCGGCACCTGCGGGCGCACGCCAAGCTCGCCGCGCTCACCGGCGTGCCGGAGGACGGCATCGTCATCGCCGAGGACGGCGTCGTCGTCGACCTCGTGGACGGCCAGGCCAAGATCGTCGGCGCGGTGCCCGCCGGGTACGTGTACGTGGACGGCCTGTCGGTCGGCGAGGTCACCGAGACCTCCCTGAAGGACCGGCGCATCCTCGGCGAGGAGGGGTTCGTCTCCATCGTCATCGGCCTCGACTCCACCTCCGGCAAGCTCGTCGCCGGTCCCGAGGTGCACGCCCGCGGCGCCGGCATCGTCAACGAGGACTTCAACGAGGTCATCGCGCGGATCGAGGACGTGCTGCGGAACGCCGCCGGCGACGGCGTGAACGACGTGCACCAGATCAGCCAGCTGATCCGGCGCACCGTCGGCAAGTGGGTCAGCGAGAACTACCGCCGCCGCCCGATGATCATTCCGGTGGTCGTGGAGGTCTAGCGGCGGCTCGGACGGACGGGGGGCCCGCGGCCCTCCGTCCGTCCGACACGCCCGCCCTCCCTCCCCGGAACCGCGAGGGTCCTTGGTTACTCTCATAACCATGGCCACACGTGCGTCTGGAGGCGCGAAAGCCTCCTCGCGTGCGGGGGGCACGGCGGCTCGCAAGCCCGCAGGTACGGCCCCCCGGAAGCGACCGAGCGGCAACTCCAAGGGGGGCCGCGGCTCGGGCCGTGGGCGCCCCCCGCAGAAGCCCGACCCGATCCCCCAGGCGGTCCTCGGGTTCTTCAAGCTCCTGTTCAAGCTGTACCTGCTGGCGGCGGTCGCGGTCGGGTCGGTGTTCCGCGCCTACGGGAACGGGGCCCGCGGCCTCGACCCCGAGCACCGCCGCGACGGGCTGGGGCTGGCGCTGCTCGGCTCGTCCATCGTGCTGGCCTCCGTCACCTGGTTCCGGCCCGACGGCGTCGTCACCATCGCGCTGGAAAAGGTGGTGCGCGGCGGTCTCGGCATCATGGCGATGGTCCTCCCCGTGCTGCTGGCGCTGCTGGCGTGGCGGACGCTGCGCCACCCCGAGCACCACGAGGACACCGGCCGCATCGTCATCGGTATCACCGCGCTCGCCGCGGGCGTCCTCGGCATCCTGCACATCGCCGCCGGCGTCCCCTCCCCGGCCAAGGACATGGAGGGCGTCCGCGAGGCCGGCGGCGTGGTCGGCTGGCTCGTGTCGGCCCCGCTGGACGCGGCGCTGAGCGGGTGGGTGGCCGTCCCGCTGCTGCTGCTCCTGTCCGGGTTCGGGCTGCTGGTCGTCACCGCGACGCCGATCGCGAAGGTCCCCGAGCGGGTCGCCGACCTGTGGGCGATGGCCACGCTGCAGAGCCGCCCCGAACGCCCGTCCGCGGGCGAGGCCGGGGAGGAGGGCGCGCCGAAGAAGCGGCGCCGCAAGAGCAAGGGCGAGGACGGCGACGAGCTGGAGGTCGGCGAGCACTCCAAGCCGTACGACACTCCGCTGCTGGAGGACCAGCCGAAGAAGGCCGACCGGCCCCGCCGCGACCTCGCCGACGAACTGTTCGAGCCCGACCCGTTCGGCGCGCACGTCCCGCCCCCGGCCCCGCCCGCCGACGATCCGATGGACGAGCACGTCGCCGGCGAGTCCATGGCCCCCGATCCGGCGGCCGACCCCCTGGCCGGGGAGGAGCGCGAGGCCGAGCACCACGAGGTGCGCGACCCGACGCCGGCCCCGCGCCGCACCGAGCAGCTCCCGCTGTCGTCGTCCGGCGAGATCTACGTGCTGCCCGATCCGGCGGCGTTGCGGCCCGGGAGTGTGTCCAAGCCGCGGACGAAGGCCAATGACACGGTGGTGAACGCGCTGACGGGGGT
>NZ_JBEZJQ010000009.1:0-326228 GCF_040653135.1 Actinomadura sp. NPDC048021 | reverse complement strand
TGGAGCGGATGATGCGCGACGCCAAGATCACTCAGATCTACGAGGGCACCAACCAGATCCAGCGGATGGTCATGGCCCGCCAGATCCTCAGGTAGCCAGAGAGCCGGGCCCGGCGGCCGGAAGCCGCACCTCGAACAGCGCGCCGCCGCCGGGGGCCTCGCGGACGGCGAGGTCCCCGCCGTGCGCCAGCACCAGGTCGCGGGCGATGGCGAGCCCGAGCCCCGCGCCGCCCTCGTCGCGGCTGCGCGCGTCGTCCAGGCGCACGAACCGCTCGAAGATCCGCTCGCGGTCGGCGGGCGGCACTCCCGGGCCGTCGTCGGCGACCCGCACCACCGCCGTTCCCGCCTCCTCGCCCACCGACAGGCGGACCTCCGAGCGCGCGTGGCGCTGGGCGTTGTCGAGCAGGTTGCCGACCACCCGCGACAGCCGCCCCGGCACGCCCATGACGCGCGGATCGGCCTCGATGGACGCCCGCACGGCGATCCGGTCGCCGGGCGCGCGGCGCTCCAGCTCGTCCAGGGCGAGCCCGCCGAGCGCGACGGGCCGGGCCGGCGGACGGTCCCCGGCGTCGATGCGGGCGAGGAGCAGCAGATCCGCGGCGAGCCGCTGGAGCCGCAGGACGTCCTCGACCAGCCCGCCGACGTCCAGCAGCTCCGGATGCGCGGCGGCGACCTCCAGCTGGGTGCGCAGCGAGGCGATGGGGCTGCGCAGCTCGTGCGAGGCGTCCGCGACGAACCCGCGCTGCCGTGCCACCGACTCCTCCAGCGCGGCGAGCGTCGCGTTCGTGGTGGCGGCCAGTCCGGCGATCTCGTCCCGCGCGTCCGGCACCGGCACCCGCCGGGCCAGGTCGCCGGAGGAGGTGATCTCGGCCAGCTCCGCCCGGACGGCCTCCACCGGGCGCAGCGCCCTCCGCGTGACCAGCCACGTCACCCCCGCGACGACGGCGAGCAGCGGAGGCAGCCCCGCGAGCATCGCCCGGACGGCGGTGCCCACCGCGTCCCGGGCGGCGGCCAGGTCGGCGCCCGCGTAGACGGTCACGGTCTCGTCCTGCGGCGTGGTCACCTCGACGGCCGCGAACCGGTAGTCGGCGGTGTGGTCGTCGACGGTGGCGCGGCCGGTGGAGAAGGCCGGGTCGTCGCCCGACACCTCGCCGCGCGCCGGATCGTCGTCACCGCCGCCGTCATCGTCGCCGCCCCGCGGGGGCTGCCCAGGCCGCACGTCCGGGGAGCCGGTCCCGTGGATCCGCCGCAGGTCCTCGCTGGCCGCCCGCACCCGGCCACTCTCGTCCACGACCTGCACGGGATGGTCCTCCCCGTCCGGCAGGTCGAGCGCCGCGAACGGGGTGCCGGCGGCGAGCTGCGAGGCCACCTCGCGGGCCGCCACCTCGGCCTTCAGATCGGCCTGGCCGCCGAGGTTCGAGCGCAGCAGCAGCACCACCGCGAGCCCGGCGGCGACGAGCGCGACGGCCACCACGGCGGTCGCGCCCAGAGTGGTCCTGGCGCGGACGGACGCCGGGCGGCGGGGCATCTCAGGCGCCCCCGTCCCGGGCGAGCCGGTACCCGGCGCCGCGCACCGTCGTGATCGACCGGCGTCCGAACGGGACGTCGAGCTTGCGGCGCAGCGCGCTCACGTACACCTCGACGATGTTGGGGTCCCCGTCGTAGGCGAAGTCCCAGACCGCCTCCATGATCTGCGCCTTCGACACGACGCGGCCCGCGTTCGCCGCAAGGTGCTCCAGCACCGCGAACTCCTTGGCGGTCAGCTCCACCTCGGTCTCGCCCCGGTGCACGCGCCGCGCCGCCGGGTCGACGGTGAGGTCGCCGAGCACGATGGCGGGCGCCGCGCCCCGCGTCCGGCGGCGCAGCAGCGCGCGGACGCGGGCCACCAGCACCACGTAGGAGAACGGCTTGGTGAGGTAGTCGTCCGCGCCGGTGTCCAGGCCCTCCGCCTCGTCGTACTCGCCGTCCTTGGCGGTCAGCATCAGGATCGGCGTCTCGTCGCCCGCCGCGCGCAGGGCGGCGCAAACCCGGTAGCCGTTCATCCCGGGCAGCATGATGTCGAGGATGATCAGGTCGTAGCCGCCGCCGAGCGCCCGGTGCAGCCCCTCGGCGCCGTCGTGGACGGCCTCGACCACGAACCCCTCGGCCGTCAGGCCCCGCGCGAGCGAGGCGGCCAGGCGTCTCTCGTCCTCGACGATCAGCAGGCGCATCCCCACAGCCTGCCAAACCGCACCTGAAGGCGGCTTCAGGTTGCTTCAGCGGCGCTACAGGAACGCCCGGCATCGTCCAGGGCGGAAGGTGCGGCCGGACAGGCCGGCACGGCACCCGGAGATGGGAGTTGCGATGAGGTTCGACGCACGGCGCATGGTCGCGGGCCGCGGCCTGCTGGTCGCGGTGGTCGCCGCAGGCGCCCTCGCGGCGGGAGGAGCCACGGCCGCGATCGCCGCCGCGGACGGCGGCGAGGGCGACTCGCCGTCCGGGGAGAAGCCGGCCCGGACCGCGGTCTCGCTGGCGCAGGCCGCGGACGCGGCGCTGAAGACGGTCCCCGGGAAGGTGCGGGAGATCGAGCTGGAGAGCGAGGACGGCGCCACCGTCTGGGAGGTCGAGGTCCTCACCGGTGACGGCGCCGCGCGCAAGGTCGTCGTCGACTCCGGCAGCGGCAAGGTCGCGGCCGACCGCCCCGAGAAGGGGGACGACCACAAGGGCGAGGCCACCGCGCTGAGCGGCGCGAAGACCTCCGTGGCCGACGCGGCCGCCGCCGCGCTCAAGGCGGTTCCCGGCCACGCGACGTCCGCCGGCTTCGACCGCGACGGCGGCAGGGCGGTCTGGGAGGTCGACGTGACCGGGTCTGACGGGAGCGAGCACGAGGTCACGGTGGACGACGCGACCGGCAAGGCGGCCGCCCAGAAGGGGGACGACGATGACTGACCCGTCCCGTAAAGGGAAGGGATCGGCCGAGGGGGTGGGCGCATGAGCGACCGGAAACCCGTGCCAGGCATCGACACGAGCGTCCCGCACGTGGCGCGCATCTGGAACTACTGGCTTGGCGGCAAGGACAACTATCCGGTGGACCGCGAGGTCGGGGACCAGATCCTCGGGATGCTGCCGGACGTCGCGAGGCTGGCACGGGCCTCCCGGCTCTTCCTGAACCGGGTGGTGTGGCACCTGGCCGCCGAGGCCGGGATCCGCCAGTTCATCGACATCGGCACCGGGCTGCCCACGGTGGACAACACCCACGAGGTCGCCCAGCGCGCCGCCCCCGAGTCGAGGATCGTGTACGTCGACAACGACCCCCTGGTCCTGGAGCACGCGAAGGGCCTGCTCACCAGCACGCCCGAAGGGAGCACCGCCTACATCCACGCGGACGTGCGCGACCCGGACGCGATCCTGGAGGGCGCCGCCGAGACGCTCGACTTCAGCCGTCCGATCGCGTTCACGCTGATGGGCATCCTGGAGTTCGTGACGGACGACGACCAGGCGTACGGGATCGTGCGGCGGCTCATGGACGCGGTCCCCTCCGGCAGCTACTTCGCCATGTACGACGGGACGAACGTCGTGCACGGCGCGGCGTCCGACCGCATCGTGGACGTCTGGAACGCCTCGGGCAACGCGTCCCTCGTCCTGCGGACGCCCGAGGGGATCGGGCGCTTCTTCGACGGCCTGGAACTCCTGGAGCCGGGCATCGTCCCGGTGACGCACTGGCGGCCGGACGCGGCGGCCGAGCAGGAGGCCGTGGACGCCTACGGCGCCGTGGGCCGCAAGCCCTGAACGCCCCCCAGGCCCGCTGGAACAGGACGCTATGACCGGAAACGAGTTCGTCTACACCATCTACATCAGGAGCACGCCGGAGCGGCTCTGGGAGGCTCTCACCGACCCGGCCTTCACCCGCCGCTACTGGGGCGTCGCCTTCGAGACCGACTGGCGGCCGGGGTCCGCCGTCATCTGGCACGAGGAGGGCGCGACGACGTCCGACCCCGAGCAGGTCGTCCTCGAAGCCGAGCCGGGACGGCGCCTCTCCTACACCTGGCACACCTTCACGCCGGAGTGGGCGCGGTCCGCCGGCGTGGACGAGGGGACCCGGGCCCGGCTGCTGCGGGAACCGCGCTCGAAGGTGACCTTCGAGCTCGAACCCGCCGGGGAGACGGTGCGGCTGACCGTCGTCCACGAGGGCGGCGAGGTGCTGCTGAGCATGTCGCGGCAGGGCTGGCCGCACGTCCTGTCCGGCCTCAAGACCCTCATGGAGACGGGCGCTCCCCTCCCCACGGCGTAGCCGGTCGCGCGCGTCCGCCGGACACGGCGGCAGGGCACCCGGCCACCTGCGCTTCGGAACGCTCCACGCCCGCTCGCCCGGTCACATGCGCATGCTGCTGCCGCCGGACTCCTCTTCGCCGTCGGTGGTGTGCTCCAGCTCCAGGTACTCGTCGTCGGGCCAGAGCTCGTCGGCCACGAAGGCGAGGTACTCCTCGTCGCCCGGGTCCAGCTCGGCGGTCATGGACTCCGGGTGGCCCGGGGGCTCGGCGGCGGGGGGCGGGACGGCGGGCGACGCCTCGGAGGCGTGATGCCGCGGCTCAGGAGAGGGCGGCGCCGGTTCCGGGGCGCGTCGCGGCGGCATGGGGTGGAGGAGGTTCGGCAGGAAGAGGCCGAACAGGGCGACCAGGGACGCGAGGACCAGGACTGTGACCACACCCACACCGTCCTTTCGCGGTCGAGTTCCGCATGAATGTTGCGTAAGTAGCAAAACAGTTGAACGCTACCGGGATCGCCCGCCGGATGGGAGCCCGACATGCGGATCGCTGGAGACGGACGGGGCGTGACGTCTCATGCGGACGCGCGCGCACGGGCGTGGTCCGTCCGGGGTCGCCTCGCCCCTGTCCGATCTCGCCTCCAAGGCTGAGCGCGTTTCTCGCGCGGAGGCGCCACGACACGCGGGCTTTCGTCGCGCGCTGCCAGGGTTTGGCACGCGGGTTGGAGTCCGGTGGTGGTCGCCTCATGAAGGCGCGGAAAGGTGGCCTCGGCGTGGGCCGGAGCTGGGAGAACGGCGCCGGGTCGCGGCGGCTGCCGGAGCGGCGCGGCTTCGCGGGGCGCGAGGAGCTCCACGGCGGGGCGTGGAGAGTGCGGCGGCCACAGCGCGGCGGTCACGCCGCGGCGGCGGTGGCCCGGGGGAGTGGAGGATTTCAGCGCGCCGGCCGCGGGCCGGCGCGTTCGGGGACGAGCGCCGGTTCATGAACTCATGCGGGAGTCTGCGACGGATGGCCGTCTCTGAGGGAGCGGGCCGTCAGGGGCGCCGATACGGCGCGCTCGGTGTCCCGGGCGGCACCGGCTCGCCCGGCGTCGGCGACGACCGGCACGCGATAGACGATCGTGCCGGGACGGGGCGCCGGCTCTAGGCGGCGGTGGTGGGGCGGTGCGGGGCGATGACGCGGCCGTCGGGAAGGAGCTCGCCGGTGTCGTCGAAGACGACGACGCCGTTGCACAGGAGGCTCCACCCCTGCTCGGGGTGGGCGGCGATGATGCGGGCGGCCTCGCGGTCGAGGTCGTCCGGCAGCGGACAGGACGGCTGGTGCTGGCAGATGGTGTCGTTCTGGGCGGTCACAGGGTTCCTCCACGGGTGTCCCACGTGATTAAGGACATATTGCAGCCTGCCGCGCCACGTCCGAAATATGCAAGTGGCTGGCGAATCTTTTACCCTCGACCGCGTGTGAACCCGTCGAAGCTCGGGCAATCACGGGCGATTCACCGCAAGATGCCACCGTCCGGTTCGCCGCCGTGGTCCACGTCCAGCCCGACGACGGCGGTGCAGCCCGTGCAGATCCACTCGGCGACGACCGCCTCGGAGTTGGTGCCGTGCGTCCGGTAGGGGCGCTCGACCGTGCGGCGCCGCATCCCGTGGCCGCAGGAGGAGTGCAGGAGCCTGCCGCAGGCGGGGCACGGCCAGACGTCCTCGCGGCGCAGATCGCACCGGGGGCACAGCGGCGACTCGTAGTGGCCCGCCGGCTCGCCGAACTCCAGCTCGATCCGCCACTCGTGCTCCAGGTCGAGGTACTCGTCAGCCGGCCAGTGGTGGTCGGCCAGCCACGCGAGGTACTCCTCGTCCCCCGGGTCGAGGACGGCCGTCAGCGACTCGGGGTGCCCGTCGTCCGAGCGGTCGGGTCGCCTGCCGTGCCGCGCGGTGGCCAGGAGCGTCAGCAGGCCCACGAGCGCGGCCGCGGCCAGGCCTGTCGCCAGGGGCATCGCGGCGTCCTCACATGATCTTGTGGCGGGAAAGTCCGATCATGAATGCACTTCACAAAACGCTGCGAACGCTACAAGAAAGGCTCTAAACGGAAAAGTCGATCAAAAAGATCTTTTACCTGGATCATGACCGGACTCGGGTCCGAAACCGGGGGGCGAGGCCGTCCGTAACCGCGCGGCCTGCGGGAATCGGGCCTCCGAGGCTCCTCCCGCGCCCGTCGCCGGCGGAACCGGTTTCACTCTCCGCTGAATCCGCCGATCAGTCCTTCCGCCCGAGCACGGCGACGATCTGGGTGTGCAGCGGGTGCTCCAGCGGCCCGGCGGGCCCGGCGGGCCGCCACTCGGTCACGTGGGCCACCCCCGGCTCCAGGATCGTGAGGCCCTCCATGAACCGCTCGACCTCGGAGGAGTGCCGGAAGTAGGACCCGCCGAGCCCCGACTGCAGGATGCGCTTGGCCTCCTCCACGCGCGGGTCGTCGCCCGAGTCGTGCAGGTGGGTGAGCACGACGTGGCTGCCGGGCGCCAGGAACGGGAGCAGCGCCCGGACGACCCCGGCCGGGTCCCGCTCGTCCGGCACGTGGTGGATGATCGCGGCCAGCACGATGCCCACCGGGCGCGAGAGGTCGAGCAGCCCGGTCAGCGCGGGGTCGGTGAAGATCTTCTCGGGCTCGTACAGGTCGCCCTGGATGAACGTCGCGACGCCGGTCTCGGTCAGCAGCGCCCGGCCGTGCGCCAGCACGATCGGGTCGTTGTCGACGTACACCACCCGCGCGTCCGGGTTGGCCGCCCGGGCGAACTGGTGCACGTTGGACGACGTGGGCAGCCCGGATCCGATGTCGACGAACTGGTCGATCCCGAGGTCGCGGGCCATGTAGGTCACCGCCCGCTCGATGGCGACCCGGTTGCCCTGGGCCACGACGGGGGCCTCCGGCACGAGCTGCATCACCATGTCGGCCACCTCGCGGTCGGCGGCGAAGTTGTCCTTGCCTCCGAGGAAGTAGTCGTACACGCGCGCGAAGGTGGGCGTGGAGGGGTCGATGCCCGGAGGTGCGTTCTCGGGGAGGTCGTCGGCCACGCGCGCGGCTCCTTCTGTTGTGCGCCCAGATCCCCTGAACGGGCGACGGCGGTGATCCAACACTAGGGCCGATTCCCGCGCCCGTCCGGGGTTTCGGCGCGGTCGGGGTGCGGTTTTCCGCAGGGTGGGGGTGCGGCGCGCGGCCGGGTGGATCGGCGGTGCGCTCCATGGTGGCGGGGCCGCCCGGTTCCTAGCGTCGTCAGCATGATCGAGACGATGTACGCGGCGGCCGGGAGCGAGCCCGCGGGAGGCGTCGCGGGGTGGGCGACGGACCTGATGGACAAGCTGGGCGCGCCCGGGGCGGGACTGGCGATCGCGCTGGAGAACCTGTTCCCGCCGCTGCCGAGCGAGGTGATCCTGCCCCTGGCGGGGTTCGCCTCCGCGCAGGGCCGGATGAGCCTGGTGGCGGCGCTCGCGTGGACGACGGCCGGCAGTGTGGCCGGGGCGCTGGCCCTGTACGGGATCGGGGCGCTGATCGGGCGGGACCGGATCCGCGCGATGGTGGCCCGGCTGCCGCTGGTCAAGCTCGACGACCTGGACCGGACGGAGGCGTGGTTCGCCCGGCACGGCGCCAAGGCCGTGTTCTTCGGCCGGATGATCCCGATCTTCCGCAGCCTGATCTCCGTCCCGGCCGGGGTCGAGCGGATGAGGATGGCGACGTTCGTGCTGTACACCGCGCTCGGCAGCCTGCTGTGGAACACGGTGTTCGTGCTGGCCGGGTACGGGCTCGGGGACAACTGGCGGACCGTGGAGGAGTACGTCGGCGTCTACTCCAAGGCCGTGGTCGCGCTGGTCGGGCTGGCGGCGGTGGCGTTCGTCGCCGTACGTATCGTGAAGTCCCGCCGGTCCGCGCGGCCCGGGCCGGGGGTCCATCGAGCGGAGGCGAGCGGGGGCCATCGAGCGGAGGCGAGAGAGCTCACACGTGATCGCAACTTTTGAGGTGCCGCGCGGGGGGCCGCGCGCGGCGGCGCGGGCCGCGGCGGGCCTGCTGCTCGGCGCGGTCACGGCCGCGGCGGAGCTGGTGCTGCTGGCGGTGGCGGCGATCCTGATGGCGTACTCGATGGCGTTCTCGCGCGGGCGCCGGAAGGTGCCCGCTGCCGTCGCGGACGGCGCCGAGCTCCTGGCCGAGCTGGAGCTCTGGAGGCTCCGGGCGTTCCTCGGCGAGGACCGGGCGGTCCGGTACGGCCCGCTGAAGGCGCTCGCGTACCTGGTGCTGCGGGTGCCGGTGGGGTTGCTCGGCGGTGTGATCCTGCTGCTGCTCGCCTACGGGGCGGCGGCCGCGGTCCGGCTGGCGGTGGGCTGGTGGATCACGGGCGACCATCTGGACGGCATCCCGCCGACCTGGTGGATCGTCCTCTACACGGCCGTCGCGGGCGTGGTGCTGCTCTTCCTCGCCGTCCAGGGCCTGGTCGGGGTCGCGGCGATGGAGCGGAGCGTGGCCAGGCGCTGCCTCGGGCCGAGCCCGCTGGAGGAGTACGAGCGCCGCATCGCGCAGCTGTCGGTGACGCGGGCCCAGGTGGTGGACGCGGTGGACGACGAGCGCCGCCGCATCGAGCGCGACCTGCACGACGGCGTCCAGCAGCGGCTCGTGGCGCTCGGCATGCTGATCGGGCGGGCCCGCCGCGCCGGCGACGGGGAGCGGGCGGCCGAGCTGCTGAGGCAGGCCCACGAGGAGTCGCAGCGGGCGCTGGCGGACCTGCGGGAGGTCACCTGGCGGGTCTACCCGGCCGCGCTGGACGGCGAGGGCCTGCGGGCGGCGCTGGAGACCGTGGCCGAGCGGTCCGCGCTGCCGGTGGCGATCGAGTACGACGTCCCCGGCAGGCCCCCGCACGCGGTAGAGACGGCGGCCTACTTCGTCGTCTGCGAGGCCGTCACGAACGCCGCGAAGCACTCCGGCGCCGCGTCCGTGCGGGTGGCCGTGGCGGGATCGGCGACAATGATCGGCGTGCGCATCGAGGACGACGGGGACGGGGGAGCCGACCCGGGCGGCGGCGGGCTCGCCGGGCTGGCCCGCCGGGTCGCCGCGCTGGACGGGACGTTCTCCGTGGACAGCCCGCGCGGCGGCCCGACCGTGATCACCGCGGAGCTGCCGTGCGGGTGATGCTGGCGGAGGACTCCACGCTGCTGCGCGAGGGCCTGGTGCGGCTGCTCGCCGAGGAGGGCCACCGGGTGGAGGCGGCGGTCGGCGACGGCGACGCGCTGATCGCGGCGGTGGCCGCCGGCCCGCCCGACGTCGTGGTGGTCGACGTCCGGATGCCGCCCAGCCACACCGACGAGGGGCTGCGCGCCGCCCTGGAGATCCGGCGGCGCTGGCCGGGCGTCGGGGTGCTCGTGCTGTCGCAGTACGTGGAGAAGCGCTACGCCGCCGAGCTGATCACGGCGGACACCGCGGGCGTCGGCTACCTGCTGAAGGACCGGGTCGCGCAGGTCGACGAGTTCCTCGACGCCCTGGAGCGCGTCGGGGCGGGCGGTGCGGCGTTCGACCCGGAGGTGGTGCGCCGGCTGCTGGCCGCGCACGGCGCGCAGGGCGACCCGCTGGCGCGCCTGACCCCGCGCGAGCGGGACGTCCTCGACACGATGGCGCAGGGGCACACCAACGCCTCGATCGCCGCGCACCTCCACATCTCGCAGAGCGCCGTCGAGAAGCACGTCAACGCCATCTTCGACAAGCTCGACCTGTCGCACGCGACGGGGTACAGCCGCCGGGTCCTGGCCGTCCTGCGGTACCTGGGCTCCTGACGGCGCCTACCCGATCCCCTCGGCGATCCGCAGCGCCATCGCCATGATGGTGAGCTGCGGGTTCACCTCGGGGCAGGACGGCAGGATCGACGCGTCGGCCACGTGCACGCCCCGCACGCCGCGCAGCCGCCCGGCCGGGTCGACCGGCGCCCGCGCGGCGTCGGCGCCGAGCCTCGCGGTCCCGGTCGGGTGGAACCCGGCCAGGTGCAGGTCGCCGGCGGAGGCCATGGCCGCGGCGCGCGTGAGCTCGGCCTCGTCGCGGGCGACCGGGTGGCGGGGCAGGCCGGTGAGGACCTCCTCGGCGCCGGCCGCGAACAGGATCCGGCCCATCGCGACGAGCGCCCGCCGCAGCCGGGCCGCGTCCTCCCGGGCGAGGTCGTAGCGGACGAGCGCGCGGTGCCGGGCGCCGTGCACGCGGCCCGAGGGGGCGTCGGCGATCATCGCGCCGAGCACGGCGAGGCGGTCGGCGTCCCGCAGCGCGCGGCGCAGCGCCCGTCCCACGCCCGGCAGCGGGAACGAGCTCATGCCGGGCGGGCTCGCGGTCGCCTCGATGAGGATCCCGTCGCCGTGCAGTTCCTCGACGCCGACGCTCTGCATCACCCCCGACCAGGACACGACGGGCTCGGCGAACCGCCCGGCGATGTTCGTCGCGGGATGGACGGCCATGCCGCGTCCCAGCTCGGGATGCGCGCCGATGCCCGACCGCCTCAGCAGGAGCGGCGTCTCCAGGGCGCCGGCCGCGACGACGACGCGGGGCGTGAGGATCTCGAAGGCCGTGCCGTCCGGGCGGCGCGCGCGCACGCCGGTGGCCGTGCCGCGCTCGACGAGGACGCGTTCGACGCGGGCCCGGGAGACGATCCGCGCCCCCGCCTCGCAGGCCTGGGGGAGCGCGTTCAGATGGACGCCGTGCTTGGCGTTGTGCGGGCAGCCGGCGGCGCACTGCCCGCTGCCCACGCAGCCGGGCGCGTTGCGGCGCAGCGGCCCGGCGCGCCAGCCGAGGCGCTCGGCGCCCTCCAGCGCGAGCAGCCCGTTGCGGCCGAGGGGCCCGAGCGGCTGCCGCGCGACCCGCAGCGTGGCCTCGACCTCGTCGAGGTGGTCGCCGAAGCCCCCGACCTGGACGCCGAGCGCCGCCCACCGCCGCAGGACGCGGTCCGGCGTCCGGTAGCAGGTCCCGCTGTTGACGACGGTCGTCCCGCCGACCGCGCGGCCCTGGGGCAGCAGCACCGGGGGACGGCCGAGCGCGACGGTGGAGCCGCCGTCCCTGTACAGGTCGAGGAACCGGTCGAGCGGCGGCCGGTCGCGGAACTCGGCGACGGTGAACCGCCGGCCCTCCTCCAGGACGACGACCGACATGCCGCGCCGGGCGAGGGTCCGCGCCGCCATCGCGCCGCCCGCGCCCGAGCCGATCACGACGGCGTCGGCGGTCGCGCAGGCGGGCCAGCCGTCCGAGGGCGTGCAGTCCAGCGGCGCGTCGGGGCGCGGGTCGCCGGAGGTCCGGGGGAGCGGCAGCAGCTCGGTGCCGGCGGCGAGCAGCAGCGGGATCTTCAGCGCCTCCACGAGCCGCGCCGCCGGTTCGCGGGACGTCAGCAGGGCGCAGAACGCGTCGCGGCGATCGGGGTCCAGAGCGTCCAGCGGGTGACCGGTGGCGAGCCGGGACAGCGCGTCCAGGGCGCCCGCGCCCGCGCGCAGGCCGAGCCGCGCGGGCGCCGGGAGCGCCCGGCCGATGGCCTCCGCGCGGGCGGACACCCGCGCCAGGTCGCCGGCGTCCTCGATGCCGAGCAGCGCGGCGACCGTGCCGGTCATCGCGCTCACCGCAGCCCCACCTCCGCGTGGCCGGTGCCGTCCAGCCGCCATTCGCGCTCGGTCTCCCAGCCGCGTCCCGCCCGCCGGGCCAGCGCGATCCGGACGTCGGCGCGCTCGGAGTTGTGGCAGACGGCCGGGGCGCCGTCCGGGTCGGCGTAGTCGACCGCGACGGTCTCCCCGGGCGGCAGCGCCACGCGCACGTGGAGGCGCCGGTCGCCGATGCGGCCGTGGACCGTCCAGACCGGCAGGCCGATGCGGGCGCGCAGCCGCGGCGCCGCGAGCAGCGGGTCGCCGGCGGCCAGGTCGGCGCCGTCCACCCGGAGCCGGACGAACGGCAGCGGGGGGAGCCGGTCCAGCCCCGGGCGTGTCGACACCGCCGCCACGATCTCGCACACGTCGCCGCCGCCGAGGTCGGCGTGCAGCCACGCCCAGCGCCGCGCGTTCCCGTGCCCGTAGACGCGGGCGGACGCGCCGGGCGCGGCGGCCAGGTCGAGGACGCGGTCGCCGAACCGCACCACGCCGTCGTACGCGGCGGCGGGCTTCGGGACGATCTGCGCGGCGGGCAGGAGCTCCGACTCCCACGCCCAGCGCGGGAACGTGTAGAGCGGCGCTCCGCCTCCCGATTCGCGCAGGTCCCAGGCGACGGCCCCGGCCGTGCCGGTGAGCCGCCCGCCGGTCTGCTCGACGGGCCCGGCGGCGAACACGGCGTCCTCCGGGGCGCTCCACTGCTCCGGGCCGAACCGCCCGAGCACCGGCGCCTCGCCGGGCGGGAAGACGGCGGCCCAGCCGTGCGCCCGGGCGGCGCCCGCGTCCGCCGCGCCCCTGTCCGGCGCGACCAGCTCATGGTGGATCCAGACGCCGGTCCCGGTCGCCGGGTCGGTCAGCGTCGTGTACCAGACCTCCAGCCGCCCCGCCTGCCCGCGCCAGCGCGACCGCAGGGGATCGGGGCCGGGGAAGCGGAAGCCGCCGAGGAAGCGGGCGAGGTCCCGGCGCAGGTGGAAGCGCAGCCGCGCCTCACCCACCATGGTCCCGTCCTCGCCGGTCACCGTGAGCGGCAGGAACGTCATCGACCGGACGGGGCGCCGCGCGCTGACGGTCTTCCAGCCGTCCAGGCGCAGCCGGCGTCCGTCGACGGCGGTGAAGCCCAGCGTGTAGCGGATCCGGCGCGCCGCGATGGGCGCCACCCGCAGCCGCCCGGACGCCGCCGGGTCGTCCGCCCAGCCCGGCACGTGGACGCGTCCGGTCAGCGCCCCCTCCGCGTCGCCCCAGGGGCGCAGGACGCCCGGCAGGTCGGCGGTCAGCTCCAGCCGCATCGGGCGGTCGCGGTCCTCCCCGGCGAGCCGCAGCGACCCCTCCATGACCTCGGCGAAGACCGTGCGCCGCGCGCTCATCGCAGGCCCCGCATGACCGACTCGGTCTCGGTGAAGTACGCGCCCGCCGCCTCGCGCGCCCGCGCGGCGTCGCCGTCGCACAGGGCGTCGACCAGGGGGGCGAGCCGGTCCGCGGCCGCCGCCGGGTCGGCGAAGGCGTGCGTGAAGCCCTCCCGGACGGCGAGGTAGGCGTTCAGCAGGGCGTTGACCATGAACCCGTAGACCCGGTTGCCGGTGGCCGCCGCGATGACCCGGTGGACCTCGCACTCGGCCAGCTGTGCCTCGTCGGCTCCGGCGGCGTCCCCGACCCGCGCGGCCAGCTCCCGGAGCCGGGCCCGCTGCTCGGCGGTCGCGTGGATCGCCGCCTTGGCCGCGACCTGCGCGCCGACCTCGCGCCGCACCTCGAAGATCTCCGCCATCCAGGCCGTGCCGACGGTGCTGACCAGCATCGGCAGCAGTTCGGGCCCGCCCAGCCGCTCGTAGTCGCGGACACGCGTCCCCACGCCGTGCCGCGTCTCCAGCAGGCCGGCCTGCGCGAGCCGGACGATCGCGTGCTTGAGCGACGTCCGGGTGACCGCGTAGCCGGCGGCGAGGTCGCGCTCCGGCGGCAGGTAGGAGCCGGGCGGGTAGCGGCCGCCGAGCACGTCGTCGCGCAGCCGGTCGACGAGCGCGTCGACGACCGTGTCGCGGGGGATCGGGGAGGACGGCACCGATGACCTCCAGAGGATGAGTGGATGAGCCACTGGACCACGCTCGGAGCTCCGCCGTCAAGACCGTGGCAGGGTGGGGGGCATCACGAGAGGGGATGAGACATGGTCGGCACGCTCGACTGGGGACCCGCGAACGAACGGCGCGAACTGCTGGCGGCCCCGGTGGCCGCGGCGATCGGCGGCCTTCCCGGCGCGGAGGCCGCCGGGATCGACCCGGACCTCGCCGACACGGCGGCGTTCTGCGAGCGCTACGGGGTCCCCCTCGACGTCAGCGCCAACTGCGTGGTCGTCGCCGCCAAGCGCGGGGGCGAGGTCGCTCACGCCGCCTGCATGGTCCTCGCGACCGGCCGCGCCGACGTCAACGGCGTGGTCCGCAAGCACCTGGGCGCCCGGAAGGTCTCCTTCGCGCCGATGGCCGACGCGACGTCCCTGACCGGGATGGAGTACGGCGGCATCACCCCGGTCGGCCTCCCCGCGGGCTGGCCGATCCTCGTGGACGAGGCCGTCGCCGCCGCCCCGCTCGTCGTCATCGGCAGCGGCCTGCGTAAATCGAAGATCCTCGTGCCGGGCAAGGCCCTCGCAGGGCTCCCCGGAGCGGAGGTCATCGCTCTGGCGCAGTAGGGGGAGGGCCGGGAAGCCGCTACCGTGCCGGGATGCCCTCGCCGATCCTGCGCCGCGCGCTCACCGAACCCGGGCTCCGTCCGCTGCCGGAGCGGGCCGCCCGCCTCCTGGAGGACCTCGACGCCCCGCCCCGGCTGGCCGCCCACCTGCGGGCCGTCCACGACGTGGCCGCCGACCTGGTCGACTGGGCGCGCGAGCGCCGTCCCGGACTCGCCGTGGACGCGGAGGCCGTCCTGTTCGGCGCCGCCACCCACGACATCGGCAAGGCGCTGCACCCGGCCGAGCTGTCCGGCCCCGGCGCCGAGCACGAGCGCGCCGGGCACGCGCTGCTCCGGGAGCGGGGCGTCGAGGAGCGGCTGGCGCGCTTCGCCCGCACCCACGCGTCCTGGAAGGACCCCGGCGCCGGCGTCGACGACCTGCTCGTCAGCCTCGCCGACGCGATCTGGAAGGGGCAGCGCATCACCAGCCTCGAACAGCGACTCGTGGAGGTGCTCGCCGCCGCGTCCGGCCAGGCGGAATGGGAGGCCTTCATGGACCTCGACGAGATCTGCGAGCGGATCGCCGCGGGGGCCGACCGGCGGCTGGCCTTCCAGTCCGCCTACCCCGTGGGCGGCGGGACCGCGTCGACGGCGTAGCGGACGCCGCCGACCGCCTCGGCGCGGTCGAGCAGAAGCCGGTTGGCGGCGAGCATCTCCGCGACGGACGCGCACCCCGGTGAGGCGGTGCGCAGCACGCCGAACAGGACCGGGTCGTCCGGCGCCCTCAGCATCGGGACACGGCCGCCCCGCAGCGCCTTGACCACGATGGCGCCGCCGAGGCCGAGATCCGCCGCGGTCATGCCGGCGACCGTCGACCCGATCAGCGCGGCGGCCGCGGGGCCGGGAAGCAGGACGATGCCCCACGGGTGCGGGCGCGCCCACTCGCCGAGGGCGATCAGCTCCTCCACGTCGGGTCCCATCCGGTCGGCGAAGTCGGCGTAGGAGAGCTCCTCGGTCTCTTCGGTGCCCGGAGGAGGCTCGCCCTGGCCGTACAGCACGGCCTTGGCCTCGTACGCCCAGCCGTCTTCCGAGGGCTTGGCCTGGCCCGAGATGTGGTCGGCCGGCGTCTCGCGCTGGACGCGCAGGAGGTCCGCCGCGTCCCGGCACGGGATCGTGCAGCTCAGCACCCGCCCGGGCGCCGGGACGAGCCGCAGCGTCGCCGCGGTGATGACGCCGTGCCGGCCGAGCCCGCCGCGGACCGCGTCGAAGACGTCGGGGCGGACGTCGGGGGAGCAGGTGACGAGCTCGCCGTCCGTGACGACCTCCAGTGCGAGGACGTTCTCGGCCTGCGTCCCGTACCGGTGGGACGTCCCGCCGACGCCCCCGGCGGAGAGCGTTCCGCCGACCGTGATGTCGAGATGGTCGGTCAGCACGGGCGGGGTCAGCCCGAGCGGCAGCGTCGCGGCGAGGACCGCGCGCCAACTCGTCCCCGCGCCGACGACCGCGCGGTCGGGGCCGACCTCGTGCACGCCCGCGAGCCCGCCGAGATCGAGCGAGACGCCTGCGGTCAGGGACTGCCCGTTGGTGGAGTGCCCGAGGCCGCGCGGCACCGTCTCCAGGCCCTGCGCGGCGGCCTCGCGGACCGCCTCCGCGGCCTCCCGCGCCGACGCCGGCCGTACGACCCGCGCGGGCGAGCGCTCGACGATCCCCCCGAAGTCGCGCAATGCGATGCCCCCTCACCGATGGTCACCGCCTCCGGTGACGTCAGCCCGTCGCGGCCGCTCACGCGGTGATTCTAGATTTCCCGTAGGCGGGGAGAGGGCTCGCCCCCCGGAGTCCGCGGCATCGCCGCCGGGTTACGGGGATGTGATCTGGATAACATTTTCCTGTGGCCGATCGGGGCGTGTGACCCACGGATCAACAGGGGTCACCTGCCGGGAAAGGAATATGGCCCGATCCAATCCCCCCTCCGGGGCGCCCCGACCGTCTGACATCCCCCTTTGCGGGCGTCGGGCCCTTTGCGTCGAAATGACAAGATGTTCCCGTTGACCGTATGTGGGCATGAGTGAGCGCTGAGAGTTTCCTGGAGAGGCGGGTCGCAGAGTGTCGCGCGGTAGTGAGTTCGTGGTGGTGGCCAACCGGTTGCCGGTGGACCGGAATGTCGGAGCCGACGGCGTTCCGCGCTGGCGGCGCAGTCCGGGCGGACTGGTGAGCGCGATCGCCCCGGTGATGAGGCGCAGGAAGGGCACGTGGATCGGCTGGACGGGCGCGCCGGACGAGCAGCTGGAGCCGTTCGAGGAGGACGGCATGTCGCTGCACCCCATCGCCCAGTCCGCGCGGGAGGTGGAGCTCTACTACGAGGGCTTCTCGAACGCCACGCTGTGGCCGCTCTATCACGACGTCGTCGCGACCCCCGTCTACGACCGGGCGATGTGGGACGCCTACGTCCGCGTCAACCGGCGCTTCGCCGAGGCGGCGGCGAAGGTCGCCTCGAAGAACGCCATCGTCTGGGTGCAGGACTACCAGCTCCAGCTCGTGCCGCAGATGCTCCGCGAACTGCGTCCCGACCTGCGGATCGGCTTCTTCCTGCACATCCCGTTCCCGCCGGTGGAGCTGTTCTGGCAGCTGCCGTGGCGGCGCCGGATCCTGGAGGGGCTGCTCGGCGCCGACCTGGTCGGCTTCCAGCTCCCCGGGGCGGCGGCGAACTTCGTGCGGCTCTGCCGGCGGCTCCTGGACGCCCGTTTCTCGAAGCAGAACGTCTTCTGGGACGACCGCGTCGTGCGCGCCCGCGCGTTCCCCATCTCGGTGGACGTCGGAGAGCTGAACGACCTGGTCGGGCGCGAGGACGTCCTGGAGCGGGCGCAGGAGATCCGCACCGACCTCGGTGACGCCACCGTGCTGCTGGGCGTCGACCGCCTCGACTACACCAAGGGCATCACGCAGCGGCTCCAGGCCTTCGGAGAGCTGGTCGAGGAGGGCCACATCAAGCCGGGGCAGGCGGTGTTCGTGCAGATCGCGACGCCGAGCCGGGAGCGCGTCGAGCAGTACCAGCTGCTCCGGGAGGAGATCGAGCAGCTGGTCGGGCGGATCAACGGGGAGCACGGCGAGATCGGGTTTCCGGTCATCCACTACCTGCACAGCTCCTATGACCGCGCCGAGCTGGCCGCGCTGTACCTCGCGGCGGACGTGATGGTGGTGACCCCGCTGCGGGACGGCATGAACCTGGTCGCCAAGGAGTACGTGGCCTGCCGCAAGGACCTGCGGGGCGCGCTCGTGCTCAGCGAGTTCACCGGGGCCGCCGCCGAGCTGAAGCGCGGCGCCTTCCAGGTCAACCCCTACGACATCGACGGCCTGAAGGGGACGCTGATGGCCGCGCTGAACGCCGAGCCCGCCGAGCAGGCGCGGCGCATGCGCGTCATGCGCCGCCGCGTCATCGAGCACGACGTGGACCGGTGGGCGCAGGAGTTCCTCAGCGAGCTGGAGAACCCGGCGCGCCAGGCCGCGGAGCAGGCTGTCAGCGGGCTGGAGAGCTGAACCGCAGGTCGAAGGCGGCCCAGACCGCCTTTCCTCCGGTCGCCAGGCGCGCCCAGCCCCAGGAGTCGCTGACCGCGCCGACGACGACGAGGCCCCGGCCGCCCTCGGCGCAGCGGTCGGGTTCGGTCGGCACCGGCTCGGGCGCGCCTGCGCCCGGGTCGGTCACCGACACCACGAGCCGCCTCGGGTGACCGATCAGGACGAGCTGGATGGGGCACAGCGGGAGCGGCTGGGAGAGGCCCTCCAGTCCGTGCCGCAGCGCGTTGGTCACCAGCTCCGACACGGCGACGACCACGTCTCCGGCGTCGCCGGCCAGACCCCACGCGTCCAGCGTGACCTGGGTGAACTCGCGTGCGGACCGGGGTGCGGTGATCTCAGCCGGGAGCACCCGGCGGGCCGTGCGCGGCGTGCCCGCGTGCGGGGCCGGCCAGAGCCCGGCGAGGCCTGGGGTCGAGGCGGGGCCGCGCGCGGCCTCCCCGGGGGCGTTCGGGCCGAGCGTCATCGGCGGGGCGTCCGGCCAGGGCGTGCGGACGGCAGAGAAGTGCCGTGGCCGCCCGCCCCCCATGGCGGCGTGGGCTGCGACGTCGTCTGCCTGGTCAACGGTCATGGTCAAACCTCAGAGGCGTGCGGGTTGGTCACCGGCGAGCGTTCGCTATCTTGCTCCCCAAGCCGTGCAGATGCAAGACCGTCTGCATGAACCAATGCAAGAACGAATGCACGTGCATCTCGTACCATGGTGTGGGGTGGGGCGAGATCGCGGTCTCCCGGGACAGGGAGGCCGAGACGCCTAGAGGGGGCGATGATGGACGGCCACCAGATGTCGGACGTCCGGTGCGGCGGGCTCGTCTGGCAGAAGAGCCGGCGGAGCAACCCGTCCGGCAACTGCGTCGAGATGGCGGAACTCCCCACCGGGGAGATCGCCGTGCGCAACTCCAGGGACCCCGAGGGAGCGATCCTCGTCTACACGCGCGAGGAGGTGGAGGCGTTCGTCGGGGGAGCCAAGGACGGTGACTTCGACCACATGCTCGTCTGACCCCGCAGCAAAACCGAATGGGATTCCATTCGCCGCCCCGGCCGGGTAGGTTGCGGCCATGCACCTGGGGCAGATCGCCGCTCGGACGCCTGACAAGCCCGCCGTGGTCATGGCAGGCTCCGGGCGGGTCGTCACCTTCCGCGAACTGAACGAGGAGTCCAACCGGCTCGCGCAGCTGCTCCGCGCGGAGGGGCTGCGCCCCGGGGACCACATCGCGTTCATGATGGAGAACCATCCGCTGTACCTGGCCGTCGCCTGGGCCGCGCAGCGGTCCGGGCTCTACTACACCGCCATCAGCTCGCGCCTCCAGCCCGACGAGGTCGCCTACATCGCGGGCAACTGCGAGGCGAAGGTCTTCATCACCAGCGCCTCGATGGAGGCCGCCGCGCAGTCGCCGCCGGACGTGCCGCTGCGCCTGATGCTCGGCGGCACGGCCCCCGGCTACGCCTCCTACGAGGAGCGCGTCGCCCAGCACCCGCCCACGCCGATCGAGGACGAGTGCGAGGGCGCGGACATGCTTTACTCGTCCGGCACGACCGGCCGCCCCAAGGGCGTCAAACCGGCCCTGTCCAAGGCCCCGATGGGCGAGGGCGGGACGCTGTACCAGCTGCTGGCGTTCCTCTTCCAGCCCGACGCCGACTCGGTCTATCTGTCCCCGGCGCCGCTCTACCACGCCGCGCCGCTGCGGTACTCGCTCAACTTCCACCGGTTCGGCGCCACCGTCGTCGTGATGGAGAAGTTCGACGCCGAGCAGGCCCTCGCCGCGGTCGAGAAGTACGGCGTCACGCACAGCCAGTGGGTTCCGACCATGTTCATCCGGATGCTCAAGCTCCCGGAGGAGACCCGTGCCCGCTACGACGTGTCGTCGCTGCGCTGTGCCGTCCACGCCGCCGCGCCCTGCCCCGTCCCGGTCAAGGAGCAGATGATCGCCTGGTGGGGGCCGATCCTGCACGAGTACTACGCCGGCACCGAGGGCAACTGCTTCGTCTACACGAACTCGGAGGACTGGCTGGCCCACAGGGGCACCGTCGGCCGTCCCATCCTCGGCGAGGTCCACGTCTGCGACGAGGAGGGCCGGGAACTGCCGCCGGGCGAGCCCGGCACGCTCTACTTCGGCAACGGCCCCGCGTTCGAGTACCACGCCGACGAGGCCAGGACCGCGGCGTCGCGCGACCCCTGGGGCCACGGCTGGACCACCCTCGGCGACGTCGGGCACGTGGACGAGGACGGCTTCCTCTACCTCACCGACCGCCGCGCCTACATGATCATCAGTGGCGGGGTGAACATCTACCCGCAGGAGGCCGAGAACGTCCTCGCGGTGCATCCGAAGGTCGCCGACGTCGCGGTGTTCGGCGTCCCGGACGCCGAGATGGGGGAGGCGGTCAAGGCCGTCGTGCAGCCGCTGTCCATGGACGACGCGGGCCCCGCGCTGGAGGCCGAGCTGATCGCGTACTGCCGCGACCGGCTCGCCCACTACAAGTGCCCGCGCTCGGTCGACTTCCGCGCCGAGCTGCCCCGGCACCCCACCGGCAAGCTCTACAAGCGGCTGCTGAAGGACGAGTACTGGGCGGGCGTGCGCCCTGCCACGGCCTGAGGCGGCCCTGAAAGGCCAAACCCCGGCCGGGGCCCCTGAGGGGTCGGCCGGGGTTTGGAACGCGCCAGGGACGTTCTAGTGCATCGGCATCGGCGCGTCGGCCACGGGGGTGTCCGGCTTCTTGCGCGGCAGCAGCAGCGCCGGCAGGAACGCCAGCAGCAGCAGCCCGGCCGAGTACCAGTAGGTGTGCTGGAACGCGCTCGCCATCGGCCCGGCGATCTTCTGCATGATCGCCGGCGGCACCTTCTCGGCGCTGCCGATCTCGCCGCCGGCCCCGCCGCCGAGCTCCGAGACCAGCCGGTTGGCCAGCAGGACGGAGATCAGCGCGGTGCCGATGGACGCGGACACCTGCTGGATGATGTTCAGCATCGTGCTCGCCCGCGGCACCTCGTCGTGGACGAGCGTCTGGATGGCCGCCGCCATGGTCGGCATCATCGTCATGCCCATGCCGAGGCCCATCACGAACAGGGTCCCGCCGAGGGCCCAGTAGGAGGTGTCGGCCTCCAGGATCGAGGCGAAGCCCGACACCGACAGCACCACGACGATCATGCCGACCAGCACGACCCGGCCGGGGCCGATCCGGTCGGTCAGCTTGCCGCCGATCGGCATCGTGATCATCGCGCCGAGGCCCTGCGGGGCCAGCAGCAGGCCGGACTGGAGGGCGCCCTCGCCGCGCACGGTCTGGTAGTACAGCGGCAGCAGCAGCATCGCGCCCATGAACGCGGCCATGAACAGCACCATCGTGCCGGACGCGGCCGCCACCGAGCGCCGCTTGAGCAGCCGCAGGTCGATCAGCGGGTTCTTGGCCTTCAGCGCCCGGACCACGAAGCCGAGCATCAGCACGGCGCCGACGGCCCAGAAGGCCAGCGACCCGGTCTTCAGGAAGTCCTTCATCTCGGCGCCCTTGGCCACACCGTAGATCAGCGAGGCCAGGCCGGGGGAGAGCAGGAGCAGCCCGATGAAGTCGAGGCGCTCGGCCGGCTTCGGCTCGTCCTTCTTGAGGATCCGCGCGGCCAGCGTCAGGGCGACGATGCCGATCGGCAGGTTGATGAAGAAGATCCACCGCCACGACACGTCGTCGACGAGGTAGCCGCCGATGATGGGGCCGAGGATCGGGCCGAGCAGCATCGGCACGCCGACGATGCTCATCACCTGGCCGACCCGCTGCGGCCCCGCCGCCTGGGTCAGGATCGTCATGCCGGCCGGCATGATCATGCCGCCGCCCAGGCCCTGCAGCACCCGGAAGGCGATCAGCGACTCGGCGGACCATGCCATGCCCGCCAGCATCGAACCGGCGACGAACAGCCCGATGGAGATCATGTAGAGGCGCTTGGTGCCGAACCGGGCCGAGGCCCATCCCGTGATCGGGATCACGGTGGCCAGCGCCAGGGTGTAGCCGGTCGCGACCCACTGGATCGTCGCCAGCGAGGTCTCGAACTCCTTCGCCAGGTCGTTGATCGCGACATTGACGACCGTCACGTCCAGGATGGACATGATCGCCCCGAGGACGACCACCATGGCCGTGGCGAGCACACCGCGGTCCAGGCCTCCTCCGGTGCCGGAATCCTCCAGCGGGCCGTCCGCCACCTTGGGAGATGCGGGAGCGGTCAACTCTCTTCCAATCGTCAGGCCCGCATGTGGGCACGCGGGGGCCGTGGTCACGTTGCTCAGGGGGTTGTCAGGGCTCGCTCAGGGGCTCGCCTGGGTACTGCGGCAAATTACTGCAGTGACTGACACTTTCGCGAACGATTAAACTTCGAGCGCTTCGGGAGTATTCCAGCGGGGTCCGACAAATCTGCCCTGCTCCGCGCCGTTCGGCCTTCCGCGGCCATCGCCCCCGAGGCCGACCAAGTGTGACAGACGCGACATCCGAACGCTCCCTCGGCCGCAGGTCCCCGACCGGAGTCCCCGGGCCCGGCGTCTCGCCGCTACTTCGGGGGCAGGGACAGGGCGTAGGCGAGTCCTCGATCCACCCACGCGGCCACGTCGGACGGCGCGGCGCAGGCTTCGGGCGAAACCGTGATCCATCCTCGCATCGGGTGGCCGCGCATGACCGTCGTGGCGGCGCCCGGCTCGGCGAGCAGGTCGTCGTGGTCGTCCGGGGAGACCCGGACCATCAGTCCGCCCTTGCTCCTCACGACCACGGCCATGTTGCCGTTCACCATCCAGGCGAGGCCGCCGAACATCCGCTTCGGGGTCGCGTCACGCCTCGCTCCGAGCAGATCCTCCACGCGGTCGGCCAGTTCCTCGTCGTAGCTCACCCGTCCATCTTCTCCCGTGCGCCCGACATTCATCATTCGCGCCCTCGCCCGCGACGGCCGGCCGCCGTCAGCCGTGGCGACGGCGGCCCTCCTTCGTGCGAAGGCCGTAGCCGAAGGCGCGGTCGAGGGCGATGTGAGCCATCCAGCCGCACAGGGCGGCGAAGATGGGCGCCCAGGTGATGGGGGCGACCGTGTAGAGCACCATCAGCGCGAACGGCACCAGGGCCCGGTGCGCGGCGTTGTAGTACGGCACGGCGCGCGGCTGGAGCCGCCCGTGCTCGACGGTGCCGGATCCTCGCAGCCCGACGAGGAAGGTCAGGTCGGGGGCGATGAAGAAGGCGAGCGCGGCGAGCGCCGCGAGCCACCCGTGGTTGACGCCTTCGAGGACGGCGAAGGCCGTCCAGAAGAGCGCGCCGGCGGACCATGCGGCGCGGCGGAGGGTGCGGATGCCGGGGATCTCGCTCCGGGTGACGGCTGCGCTCACGATGACGGCCCTTCGGAAGGTCGGCTAATGACGTTAGCCAGATTAAAGCTAAGAGCATTAGCTGTCAAGCTAGCTGTCGTTTGGCGCTTGCGGGACGGCGTGCCGGGCTCGTGCGGGGGCCGGGGAAAGGGCCGCGCCCGGGACCTGCGCGCCGCTAGCATGATCGGGTGTCGCAGACGGTGGGGATCGCGGAGTTCGTCCGGCAGCCGAGTGACCTGGGCGAATGCCGGGGCGGAACGGACCTGATCGGCCGGGACGAGGTCCAGGCCTTCCTGGGGTCCATCACCGATGTCGATGCCGCGATGGCGGAGCTGGCCGCCTCGCTCGGGTCCGGTGACGTCTTCCGCGCGGGGATGATGGCCTTCGTGTGCGGGGTGCTCGTCGAGCGCGGCGGCTCGGTCACGGTTCCGGTCGACGCGGTCATGCAGGTGACGGAGCGTTACCTGCACCTGGCGAAGCAGTTCACGGCGCAGGGCGGGGCGAGTGCGCAGGACGAGCTGTTCCAGGCGTCCCCCGACCTCGTCCGCGCGGCCGGCGCGGCTTCGTCCTCGGGCTGACCGGCGTCCAGGACCGGATGTACCACTTCTTCGCTCTGGCCCAGGACGCCCTCGAACGCCACGCGGGCCCCGGCTATCTCGGAGCCGAGCCGACCGACCCCGCGGCGGTGCGGTACGCGCGGAACCGGGGCCTGACCCCGCAGGAGCACCAGCAGGCGCAGGAGCTCATCGACCACCAGCGGATCGGGTTCCACTACCCGGGCGCCGATGCGAGGCCGGCGCTGTTCTTTCCCGGTTCCGCGCCCTTCGAGGCGGTCCCCGTGGTCGACGGCCTTCCCACCCTCTTCCTGGACGAGAAGTCGATCAACGCCCAGTGGTCTCCCACGAACATGTATCCGGTCCTGCACGAGGCGCTGGAATCACGGGTCAGCCTTCGCGAACTGCCCCGTGAGGACGTGGAGGCCAGGCTCGCGGTCTTCGCGGGCTAGGAGCCGAAACCGGTAGTCGTAGGCGCTCCCGCTGCGGGCCGCCCCCCCCGCGAGGTCACTCGGCCACGACCGGGTCGGCGTCGGCGACCACGCTGGTCAGGACGACCTCGGGTTCGCCAGCCGGGCGGCGAGCCAGTCGAGCGTGTCGGGGAGCCAGGCCCAGCGGCAGTTCTCCAGGAGGTGGTTGCCCTCAGGGATCAGGACGTACTCGCCGTTCGCCGCCCGGCGGGCCAGTTCGGCGCCGCCGGCGACGCCGGGGATGACGTCCAGCCCGCCGTCCAGGACGCGCAGCGGCTGCTGAACCGGGGGTGCGGTCACCCGGTCGGCGAACTCGCGGGCGGCGGTTTCCCCGCCCATGCGCAGGACGAACGACTCCGTCACATAGGGCGGAAGCTCGTCCCAGGTGAGGGCGGTGGGCCCGCTGACGGTGACGACGGCGCCGATCCGCGGTTCGTGCCGCGCGGCGACGGACGCGAGGAAGCCGCCCATGCTGAGCCCGACCAGTCCGACGCCGGCGGGCAGGCCGTCCACGGCGTCGAGGGCCTGCCCCACGACTCGCTGGTAGTCCGGGTTCCAGGGGCCGCGCACGGCGAGGTCTCCCTGGCCGGGCCCGTCGATGGCGAGCGCGGCGAGACCGCGGTGCAGGAGCGCCTCGGCGATCGGCATGAACTCGACCTTGCCGGAGTTCATGCCCGGCACCAGGACGACCAGGGGAGCGTCCGGCGAGGGACGCCGCAGGACGCCGGTGAAGTCAGGGCCGGTGAGGTGCTCGGCGTCCGGCGCGAGGCGGGCGAGCGAGCGGCGCAGGGCGTCGGCGGACGCCGCGGCGGCCCGCCCGTGCTCGGCGAGGTCGGGGTTCGGCAGGACCGTCGCGAAGTGGAACCACAGCGCGGCGTCGCGGAACGCTTCGCCCGCCGAGCGCGGAAGCCGCGCCTTCCCGGCGCGGGCGAGGTGTTCCCGCCCGGTCCGCACGAACGCGTCCGTCCACTCGCGCAGGGAGGCCAGGCCGGCGGTGACCGCATCGTACTGGTGGGGGTCGACGCCGGCGGCGACGGCACGCGACCGGTTGGCGGCGGCGAAGGGGGCGACGGGCTCGTCGAAGAAGGCGGTCATCGGTTCTGCTCCAGGGTGAGGACGGCGTTGCCGCGCACGCGGCGCTCGCGGAGATCGGTGATCCCGCTTCAGGGAAGAGTGCTCTCGGGCCCGCAGCGAACCGGACGAGCGGCAGGCCGGTCCAACAGCCGCCCGGCGAGGTTGACAACCATCGGTTGTCGCCCACGATGGGAGGCATGGACCTCGACCTGGGCCAGGTGCGCGCGTTCGTCGCCGTCGCCGAGCACCTGCACTTCGGGCGGGCCGCCGAGGAGCTCTCGATCACCCAGCAGGCGGTGTCCAAGCGGGTGGCCAGGCTGGAGGCGGCGCTCGGAGTCCCGCTCCTCACCCGCGGGAACGTGGCGCCCACCGACGCGGGGCGCCGTTTCCTGGAGCCGGCGCGGGAGGCGCTGCGGGCCGCGGAGGCCGCGGTCGGCGCGGTCCACGCCGTCGGCAGGCCGCTGCGGCTCGACCTCTGGGGCCACCTGTACGGCCCGTCCCGGACGGTCGCCGCGGTGATCGACGCACGACCGGAGCTCGACGTCGAACTCGGCATGAGCCGCGACCTTCCCGCGGCGGCCGCGGCGCTGCTGCGCGGCGACGTCGACGCCGGGTTCGGGCGCGTGCACCCGCCGCTGCCGGACGGGCTGGCGCACCGCCTCGTCCGGCTCGAACCCGTGGACCTCCTCGTCGCCGCCGGGGATCCGCTCGCCGCCGCGTCCGGCGTCCGCCCGTCCGACCTCGCCGGACGCGACCTGTGGTTCCCCGCGGCCGTCGACCGGCTCGACTTCATCGGCCGGTTCTGCGGCGAGTTCGGCGTCCGCGCCGCGTCCGGCGGCGCCAACCTCGGTGTGGAGCACCTGCAGGCCGGCCTCCTGGCCGAGCCGGGACGGATCACGCTCTTCCCCGCCGACGCCCGGCTGCCCGGCGTGCCGGGCGTCCGGGCGATCCCCCTCGTCGACCCGGTTCCGCTCTACGCCTGGTCGCTGGTGTGGCCGCGGCGGTCGCCGCATCCGATGATCTCCGCGCTGGTCCGGGGGTTCGCCGAGCACGGGCGGCGGCACCGCTGGCTGGAGTACGACCCTGCCCGCGACTGGCTGCCCGGCGAACCGGTCGCCGGAGACTGACCCCGGGTCAGGGTTTGCGGGCCAGGCCTCCGTACATCGACACCTGGGAGTCGTCGATCGCGCGGGCCTTGTCGTCCGGGCGCCAGCGGTGCACGGGGGCCACGCCCGGTTCGACGAGCTCCAGGCCGTCGAAGAAGCTCGTCACCTGGGCCTTCGTGCGGGCCTTCGACTTGATCCCGCGCGCGTTGTACTTCTTCACGGCGTCCCCGACCTCGTCGGGAGCGCTGTCGATGGCGATGGTGGAGAGCGCGAGCCAGCTGCCCGGCGGGAGAGGCTCCATCAGCCGCCGGACGACGTCGTGCGCGAGTTCGTCGTCGTGGACGAAGTGCAGGACGGCGATCAGGCACAGCGCCACCGGCTCGCCGAAGTCCAGCGTGGCCCGGACCTCGGGCGACGACAGGATGGCCTCCGGCTCGGCCAGGTCCGCGTGGATGTAGCGGGAGCGGCCCTGCGGGGTTCCGGTCAGCAGCGCGCGGGCGTGCGCCAGCACGATGGGGTCGTTGTCGACATACACGACGCGGCCGGACGGGTCGACCTCCTGGACGACCTCGTGGAGGTTCGGGGAGGTCGGCAGTCCGGTCCCGACGTCGAGGAACTGCCGGACACCGCACCCGGCCGCGAGGTGGCGGGCGACCCGGACCATGAAGTCGCGGTTGGCCCGCACGGAGGTGCGCATGTACGGGGCGACCCTGACGACCTCCTCGGCGGCGGCCCGGTCGGCGGCGTAGTTGTCCTTGCCGCCGAGCAGGTAGTCGTAGACCCGGGCCGAATGGGCGACGTCCGTCCTCAGGTCGGCGGACGTCGGTTCACGGGCGGTCTTGTCCGGCACGATGGGCCCCCGTCGCTTGGTGTGCTGGCACCCGGCGATATTAGTAAGTCTTGTTGTCTAATGGGATGCCTTCGGCGCAACCCGGCCGGTGTCGCGGAGGCGGGCGTAGATGTCGCCCGACCGTCCGCGCGGGCGGATCCTGTCCAGCCGCCGCCGCAGCTCGGCCGCGTCGAGCCAGCGGGGACTGGCCAGCCGCATCGTCTCGATGGGGGAGTAGTTGTAGACGTAGTCGCCGAGCCGGTCGACGAGCTCCAGCGCCTCCAGCGAGGCGTCGTGCGCCGACGGCACGTACTCGAACGACAGGGCGGGCAGCGGCCGGGACAGCCCCGCCAGCACGTCCGCCTCGAAGCCCTCGACGTCGATCTTGCAGAAGGCCGGCACGCCGTGCAGGGCGATGAGCTCGTCCAGCGTGGTCACGTCGACGCCGATCGAGCGGTCCCAGCGGACGCGGGCGAAGCCGCGGTCCGTCGTCACCGCCCTGATCCAGCCGGGCGACATCGAGGACACCGTCGGCGTCGCGGTGGACAGGGCCAGGTGCGCCCGTCCGGGCGCGGCGCCCGCGGCGCCGGAAACGAGCGTGACGCCGCGGTCGCGGCCGAAGAACAGGCGCAGGACGCGCAGGCAGTCGGGCTGCGGCTCCACCGCGACGACGCGCGCTCCCAGCCCCCGCCACACGCGCACCCGGCCGCCCACGTGCGCGCCGATGTCGAACGCGAGGTCGCCGGGCCCGAGGAACTGCCCGTAGAGGCGCGACGCGCGCCGGTGCCTGCCCGGAATTCCGTGGTACATGACCAGTGAGCGAGCGATCCCGTAGGCACGCAGCAGCATCCGCCGACCTTACCGCGCCGGGCTCCGCCGCCGGTGGTGACTTCGCGGGGGCGGGCCCGCGCCGGTGCGGGGCCCGGCGGGGGTCAGGACGGCGGGAGGCCGAGGGCGCGGGCGATCAGCATGCGCTGCACCTCCGAGGTGCCCTCGCCCACCTCCAGGATCTTCGCGTCGCGGTAGAAGCGGCCGACGGCGTACTCGTTCATGAAGCCGTAGCCGCCGAAGACCTGCGTGGCGTCGCGGGCGTTGTCCATGGCGGCGTTGGAGGCGACCAGCTTGGCGATGGCGGCCTCCTTCTTGAACGGCTCCCCGGCCAGCATCTTCGCGGCCGCCGCGTAGTAGGCGAGCCGGGCCGTGTGCGCCCGGGTCTCCATGTCGGCGACCTTGAACTGGATCGCCTGGTAGCGGCCGATCTCCTTGCCGAACGCCTCCCGCTCGCGGACGTAGCGCAGGCACTCGTCCACGCAGCCCTGGGCGAGGCCGACCGACAGCGCGGCGATCGCGATGCGCCCCTCGTCGAGGATCCGCAGGAACTGGGCGTACCCCCGGCCGCGCTCGCCGACGAGGTTCTCGGCCGGGACGCGGACGTCGTCGAACGACAGCTCCCGCGTGTCGGACGCCGACCAGCCGACCTTGGAGTACTTGCGCCCGACCGTGAAGCCCGGGGTCCCGTTCGGGACGAGGATCGTGGAGATCTCGCCGTCGCCGGTGAAGGCGGTCACGGTCACGAACGCGGTGATGTCGGTGCCGGAGTTGGTGATGAACGACTTGGACCCGTTGATCACCCAGGAGTCGCCGTCGAGCCGGGCCGTGGTGCGCATGCCGCCGGGCACGTCCGACCCGCCGCCCGGCTCGGTCAGCCCGAAGGCCGCCAGGCGCTCACCCGAGGTGAGCAGCGGCAGCCACCGCTCCTTCTGCTCGGCCGACCCGAACCGGTAGATCGGCATCGCGCCCAGCGACACCCCGGCCTCCAGGGTGATCGCGACGGACGAGTCGACGCGCGCCAGCTCCTCCAGGGCGAGGCAGAGCGTGAAGTAGTCGCCGCCCATGCCGCCGTGCTCCTCCGGGAACGGCAGCCCGAACAGGCCCATCTTCCCCATCGCGGCGACGATCTCGTAGGGGAACTCGCCGCGCTCGTACAGGTCCCCGATCACCGGGGCGACGCTCTCGCGGGCGAACCGCTCGACCGTGCGCCGCAGCTCCTCCTGCTCCTCGCCGAGCGTGAAGTCGATCATTGGCTACTCCGATTCAGGTGACAGGGCTTGCACTACGCGGGACGGGCTGGGGCGGCCCAGCCGGCCCGCCATCCAGCGGCTCGTGGCCACGAGCCCGGCGAGGTCGACTCCGGTCTCGACGCCGAGGCCGTTCAGCATCCAGACGAGGTCCTCGGTGGGCAGGTTGCCGGTGGCGCTCTCGGCGTACGGGCAGCCGCCGAGGCCGCCGGCCGAGGAGTCCACGACGGCGACGCCCGCGCGGAGCGCGGCGAGGGTGTTGGCCAGCGCCTGCCCGTAGGTGTCGTGGAAGTGGACGGCGAGCCGGTCGGCGCCGATGCCGGCCTCGCCGAGCGCCTCGATGAGCGCGGTGACCTGGCCCGGCGTGCCGACGCCGATGGTGTCGCCGAGGCTGAGCTGGGAGCAGCCCATGTCCATCATGCGGGACGCGACGGACACGACCTGCTCGACGGGGACGTCGCCCTCCCACGGGTCGCCGCACACCATCGACACGTAGGCGCGCACCCAGAGGCCCTCGGCCCGCGCCCGCTCCACGACCGGGGCGAACATCGCGAGGGACTCGTCCACGGTGCGGTTGAGGTTGCGGCGGGCGAACGTCTCGGTGGCGCTGCCGAAGATCGCGATCTCGGTGACGCCGTTGGCCAGGGCCCGGTCCAGGCCCCGCTCGTTCGGCACGAGGACGGGATAGCGCAGCTCGGGGGAGCGCGGCAGGATGTCGAGCAGCTGCTCGGCGTCGGCGAGCTGCGGCACCCACTTGGGATGGACGAAGCTGGTCGTCTCGATCGTGCGCAGCCCCGCGTCGGCCAGCCGGGTCACGAACTCCGCCTTGACCTCGGCGGGGACGACCGCCTTCTCGTTCTGCAGCCCGTCCCGCGGCCCGACCTCGTAGATCGCGACCCGCTCGGGAAGGCCGGAAAGGGGTACCGGCACCGTCATGCCTCCTCGATCACGGCCAGCACCGCGTCCAGGGCGACCTGCGCGCCCGCGCGGACCGGCAGCTTCGCCACGACGCCGGCGAGCGGCGCGGTGACGGTGTGCTCCATCTTCATCGCCTCGACGACCACGAGCGGCTGCCCGGCCTCGACGCGGTCGCCCTCGGCCGCCTTGACCGCCAGCACCGTCCCGGGCATCGGGCTGCGCAGCACCCCGTCGCCCGCGGCGGCGGCGTCGGCGCCGCCCTCGGCGCGGACGTGCTCGCTCAGCGCCCACGCGTGCCCGTCGCGCCCGAGCCACAGGGTGCGCCCGTCGCGGGCGCCGGCGAAGGAGGTCGTCCTTCCACCGTAGGTCAGGGTGAACGGCCTGGTCAGCGACGCGTCGACCGGCGGCTCGCCGCCGACGGCGACGCGCGCGGACGCCGCCCTGCCCTGGACGCGGACCTCCACCGGGTCGCCGCCGGACGGGGTGATGATCCACGGTGCCCAGGCGTGGGCGCCGGGGCGCCAGCCGTCCGGGACGTCCCACGGGTCGTCGCCGGACTCCAGGTCGAGCATCCGCTCCAGCGCGGCGGCGGCGAGCACCTCGGGCGGCACGGACGCGCCCGCGACCAGGTCGTCCAGGGAGCGCTCGACCAGGCCGGTGTCGAGATCGCCCGACACGACCGAGGGGTGCCGCAGCAGCGCGCGCAGGAACGCCACGTTCGTCGGGACGCCGAGCAGCGTGTAGGACGCGAGCGCGCGGTCGAGCCTGTGGAGGGCCTCGGCGCGGTCGGCGCCGTGGACGATGACCTTGGCGAGCATGGGGTCGTAGGAGCCGCCGACCTCCGTCCCCACGTCCAGCCCGGAGTCGACCCGCGCGGCCTCGGGCTCCCTGAGGGCGAGCACCCGCCCGCCGGTGGGCAGGAAGCCGCGCGCCGGGTCCTCGGCGTAGACGCGGGCCTCGATGGAGTGGCCGTCGAGGCGCACGTCGTCCTGCGTGAACGGCAGCGGCTCTCCCGCCGCCACCCGGAGCTGGAGCTCCACCAGGTCGAGGCCCGTGACGAGTTCGGTCACGGGGTGCTCGACCTGGAGCCGGGTGTTCATCTCCATGAAGAAGAACTCGTCGGGGCGGTCGGCCGAGACGATGTACTCGACGGTCCCGGCGCCCACGTACCCGACGGCCTGCGCGGCGGCGACGGCGGCGGCGCCCATCCGCTCGCGCGCGGCGGCGTCCAGCAGCGGGGACGGCGCCTCCTCGACGATCTTCTGGTGCCGGCGCTGGAGGCTGCACTCGCGCTCGCCGAGGTGGACGGCGCCGCCGCGCGAGTCGGCGAAGACCTGGATCTCGATGTGCCGCGGGTTCTCCACGAACCGCTCGGCGAGCAGCGTGTCGTCGCCGAACGAGCCGCGCGCCTCACGCCGGGCGGACGCGATCGCCTCCGGCAGGTCCGCGGCGTCCCGGACGAGCCGCATGCCCTTCCCGCCGCCGCCCGCGGACGGCTTGAGCAGCACCGGCAGCCCGACCTCCAGCGCCGCGGCCTCCAGTTCGGCGTCGGACAGGCCGGGCTCGTCCCGGCCCGGCACCACCGGGACGCCGGCGGCCGCGACCGTCCGCTTCGCGCGGATCTTGTCGCCCATCGCCTCGATCGCCCCGGCCGGCGGCCCGATGAACACCAGCCCCGCCTCGCCGCACGCCCGCGCGAACGCCGTGTTCTCGGCCAGGAACCCGTAGCCGGGGTGGACGGCGGACGCGCCCGCGGCGCGGGCGGCCTGGACGACCGCCTCGATGTCCAGGTACGACGGCACGAGCAGGGCCTCGTCGGCCTCCCGCACGTGCCGCGCCCGCGCGTCGGCCTCGGTGTGGACGGCCACGGACCGGATGCCGAGCCGCCGCAGCGTGCGGAACACGCGGACGGCGATCTCCCCGCGGTTGGCGACCAGGACGCTGTCGAACATCAACACCCTCACATCCGGAAGACGCCGTAGCCGACCGGCTCCAGCGGTGCGTTGGCCGCGACCGACAGCCCGAGCCCGAGCACGCGCCGGGTGTCGAGCGGGTCGATCACCCCGTCGTCCCACAGCCGCGCCGTCGAGTAGTACGGGTTGCCCTGCGCCTCGTACTGCTCGCGGATCGGCGCCTTGAACCCTTCCTCGTCCTCGGCGGGCCACTCCTCGCCGCGCGCCTCCATCTGGTCGCGGCGGACGGTGGCGAGGACGCTCGCCGCCTGCTCGCCGCCCATGACCGAGATGCGGGCGTTCGGCCACATCCACAGGAAGCGCGGCGAGTACGCCCGGCCGCACATCGCGTAGTTGCCGGCACCGAACGAGCCGCCGATCACGACGGTGAACTTCGGGACGCGGGCGCACGCGACGGCGGTCACCATCTTCGCGCCGTGCTTGGCGATGCCGCTCGCCTCGTACTCCCGGCCCACCATGAACCCGGTGATGTTCTGCAGGAACACCAGCGGGACGCTGCGCCGGTCGCACAGTTCGATGAAGTGCGCGCCCTTCTGCGCCGACTCGCCGAACAGGATGCCGTTGTTCGCGACGATCCCGACCGGGTGCCCGTGGATGCGCGCGAACCCGGTGACGAGCGTCGCGCCGTACTCCTTCTTGAACTCCTGGAAGCGGCTGCCGTCGACGATGCGGGCGATGACCTCGCGCACGTCGTAGGGGGTGCGGGAGTCCGGCGGAACGATCCCGTAGAGCTCGGACGGGTCGGCGGCCGGCTCCTCGGGCGGGGCGACCTCCCACGGGCGCGGCTCGCGCGGGCCCAGCGTGGCGACGATGTCGCGCACGATCCGCAGGGCGTGCGCGTCGTCCTCGGCGAGGTGGTCGGTCACGCCGGACGTGCGCGAGTGCAGCTCGCCGCCGCCCAGCTCCTCCGCCGTCACGACCTCGCCGGTGGCGGCCTTCACCAGCGGCGGCCCGCCGAGGAAGATCGTCCCCTGGCCGCGGACGATGACGGCCTCGTCGCTCATCGCCGGGACGTAGGCGCCGCCCGCCGTGCACGAGCCCATCACCGCCGCGATCTGCGGGATGCCGCGGCCGGACATCGTGGCCTGGTTGTAGAAGATGCGGCCGAAGTGCTCGCGGTCGGGGAACACCTCGTCCTGGCGGGGCAGGAACGCGCCGCCGGAGTCGACCAGGTAGAGGCAGGGGAGGCGGTTGTGCAGCGCCACCTCCTGCGCCCGCAGGTGCTTCTTCACCGTGACCGGGTAGTACGTGCCGCCCTTGACGGTGGCGTCGTTGGCCACGACGACGCATTCGCGTCCGGAGACCCGCCCGACGCCGGTGATGATCCCCGCGCCCGGCGCCTCGTCGCCGTACATGCCGTTCGCGGCGAGCGGCGACAGCTCCAGGAAGGGCGAGCCGGGGTCCAGGAGCGTGTCGACCCGGTCGCGGGGCAGCAGCTTGCCGCGCGCCACGTGGCGCTCGCGGGCGCGCTCGGGTCCGCCGCGGCCCGCCCGGTCGACGCGGTCGCGCAGCTCCGCGACGAGCGCCTCGTTGTGCGCGGCGCTCGCCTTGAACGCCTCGCTCGCGACGTCGGCGCGCGAGCCGATCTCGGGTCCGCTCATGACCCCCCTTCCCGGTTAACGTTCATTAACAATGCTGATGTTAACGGTCGTTAACAACTCTAGTCTAGACTGGCGCGCATGACGTCCCACCCCGCCGAGGCGCCGCCGGGCGCGCCCAACCCGCGCCGGGCCGAGATCCTCGGCGCCGCCGCCGAGCTGTTCGCGCGCCGCGGCTACCACGGGGCGTCGATCGGCGACCTCGGCCGGGCCGTCGGCCTCACCGGCCCCGCCCTCTACCGGCACTTCAGCGGCAAGGAGGCCGTGCTCGCCGAGATGCTGCTCGACATCAGCGAGCGGCTGCTCGCCGAGGGCCTGCGCCGCGCCGCCGACCCCGACCCCGGGCGCGCCCTCGACGCGCTGCTGAGCTGGCACATCGCGTTCGCCCTCGACAATCCCGCGCTGATCACCGTGCACGAGCGGGAACTGGACAACGTCCCCGAGCCGCAGCGCCACCGCATCCGCCGGCTCCAGCGCGCCTACGTCGAGGAGTGGGTCGCCGTCCTGCGCCGCCTCGACCCCCGGCCCCAGGACGAGCGCGCCCGCGCCGCCGTCCACGCCTGCTTCGGCCTGCTCAACTCCACCCCGCGCAGCGCCGCGCAGGGCCTCGACCGCGAAGCGATGGCCGGGCTCCTGCACGGCATGGCCCGCGCCGCCCTCGACGGCGCCCGCTGACCGAGCACGGTCAGCACGACGCCGTGCGCCCGTCGAGCGAGCGCTCCACGGCTCTGGCGAACGTCTTGGCGTCCGTCCCCGTCCCGTCGAAGAGCTTCTGCACGCACCCGCGGAACGTGCCGGTGAACGTGCTGTAGTGCGGCGTGACAGGACGGGGCCGCGCCCGGTCCAGGGCGCTCACCACGGCCGTTCCCAGCTCGGTCAGCTGCGCCTGGTCGAGTTCGACGTCGCCGGGATCGAGACGCTCCTGGGTGAAGGCCGAGCAGTTCTGCACCCGCACGTCGGCGGCGGCGTGCCGCCCGGGGCGCAGCCCGAGGGCGCTGTAGCGTCCCGGCGCGAAGCCGCCGCACGAGAACAGCAGTTTCTGGCTCTCCGTTCCGCTCAGGTACTCCACCAGCTTGAGGGCGCCGTCGGGATGGGGGGAGTACTTGGACACGGCGAGGTTCTGGCCTCCCAGGACGGTGCGGCCGGGCAGGGCGGTCACCCCGTACCGCAGGCGCGCTCCGTCCCGCATGCCCGGCTCCGTCGCGAGCGTGGAGAACGCGTACGGCCAGTTCCGCATCAGCGGTGTCCCGGACATGAACGCCTCCATGCTCCTCTGCTCGTCGTACGAGCGCGACGCCGCCAGCGGGCCGCGCGCACGCGCCCCGGGCCGCGGGTCGGAGGCACGGGCCGCCAACCTCTTCAACGCCGGGAACACCCTCGTTCGCAACGCCTTTCCGTCCGGGCGCCTCTCACCGGTGAGCAGCCCGCCGCCGCCGTCGTTCCACACCGCTTCCAGCGCGTTGACCGTCAGCCCCTCGTAGTCGTCGAGCTGCATGGCGACGCCGGAGTCGAGCAGGCGCGGCCAGTCGCGCGGGGTCTGCGCGCCGTCACGCCGGTAGAGGAGCCCGACGTCGACGTTGAACGGGACGGCGTACTGCTTCCCGTGCCATTCCCCGCTCTCCAGAGCGGCCGGGAAGAAGTCGCCGCGGTTCCCGATGCCGTCGAGCGGGCGGAGGTAGCCGCCCGCGGCGAACTCCGCCGTCCAGGTGTTGTCCATGACCAGCACGTCGTAGCCGCAGCCGCGGGACTCCTGCATCGCCTTGATCTGGCTGTGCTGGGCGTCCGTGGACTCCGAGATCTCCACGAGCGTGGCGTGCGGGCCGCCGCCGGCGTTCCACTTCTGGATCAGCTGGCGGCGCTGGCTGTTCAGGCTGACGTCGGTGCCGCCGGCGACGACCAGCTCCGAGCGGTCGCAGCGCGGCGCCAGGGCCTGGTAGGAGGAGCCCGGCCAGAAGGCCAGCGCCTCGGCGCAGACCAGCACCGCCGCGGCCCCGCCCACGGCGCTCAGCCAGGCCGTCCGCCCGTGGGGCGCGAACCGTCGCCGCCGTCGCGTCATGGCCCTCCGTTCATCGCAGGTCGGAGAGGAGCTGGGCGGCCTGCTGCGGTTCCGGCGCGCCCGTCAGCGACACGCAGCCCCTGCCGCCGGACGGGCCGAACGCGTCCACGATCTCCTTGACGGGGGAGGCGCCGCAGCCCGTCGGGCCGGTGAGGACCACGGTCACCCGCACGTCCCGGTGCCGCTCGCGGAACTTCGCGGCCGCCTCGCGGGCGGACGGCCCGCGGCCGTTCGTCCCGGGGGACTGCCCGTCGGTGACGACGACCAGGTTCGAGCCCGGCTCCACGTCGGCGTCGCCGATCATGTCGGTGAGCGCGACGTCGCCTCCTGCGGTCGCGACGGCCTGGAGATGGCTCGTGATGCGGTTCTTCTGGACGGGGCTCGTCCCCGCGAGCCGCACGTTCTCCAAGGTGTAGGGGCTGTCGGGCGGCTTCTTCCGGGAGGCCACCTGGAGCCCCGCGCCGTCGCGGCTCTGCAGCTGGGCCACCAGGCTCTGCAGGAAGGAGACACTGCGCGTCAGGCGGGTGTCGCGGCCCTGCGCCGGGCGGTCCATCGACCCCGACACGTCTAGCATGAGGGAGACGGAGGCCGGGGGACGGGCCGCGGCGACGCGCTGGAGGCGTTCGGCCACGTACCTCCCGCCGCGGTCGTCGCCCGCCGGGACCGGCGGCTTCGGCTCCATCCGGCTCGGGATGACGTTCGGGCCGAGCAGGGTCCACAGGGCCGTCAGGTCCTGGCGGGCGGAGTCGCCCTCGTGCGCGGACGGCATGGCGCCCTTGTCGTCCCGGAGGCCCTGCCGGGTGAGCGGATGGCGGGCCAGCCACCGGCGGAACGCGGTGACCGCCGCGTCGCGCTCCCGCGTGTCCTGTCCGCGCCACGTCACCTGGATGAACGGGTGGTCGAGCGACGGCAGGTCCTCGGCGTAGTAGGGGTACAGCGTCCACTCGGCTCCGGCGCCCGGCGCGTCCGCGGCGCCGCACTGCTTCTTGAGGCGCCCCGCGTCGTAGTCGCTGACGACCTGCTCGGGAACGGCGAAGGCGACGCGGTCCGGCGGGTGGGCGCGCTGGCGGGCCTTGCAGAGCAGGGTCACCGCGTCCGGCGCGACCAGGTCGGTGGGCTCGACGAACTCCTCGTTCTGCTGGTCGCCGCCCGGAAGCGTGTCGTAGAGGACGGGCGTCACCGCCAGCGCGGCGGCCGACGTCTCCGGGACGGGACGGGCGATCTCGCGCAGCTCCACTCCCGCCTTGGCGAAGCGCTGGAGCAGGGCGGCGGTGGACCGCTCCGGAGGCTTGATGGCCAGATCCTCCACCTGGGCGTGGTCGCCGCCGAACAGGGCGAGCACCAGTGGCGACGACCCCAGCGAGCCGCGCGTGGTGAACACCGGATCGGCCTTGGCGGGCGGGCCCGGGCTCGGGGACCCGGCGCCCGTCGCCCTTCGGACCTGGTCGGGGCTCTTCTCCACGTAGTCGAACTCGGCCGTGGACGACGGGATCCAGACGTCGGGCTGCGGCCCGTACAGCCGCTCGTCCTGCGGCGCCGGCGCCGCCTCGCCGCCGGGAGGCTCGCTGCGCCGCCACAGCCGCCCGAACGCCTCGGAGAGCTGCACGAACTCCGGCTCCGGTGCGACGCTGACGCTGTACTCCCGGCAGCCCCGCTCCTCGCTGTCCTCCTCGAAGCCCCTCGCCGCGTCGCGCAGGGGGGCGAGCGTCTCCGGGGCGGTGACCACGCGCAGCTCCAGCGGCTGCCCGCACGGCCGGGTGTGCTCCACCAGCGAGGCCACGCCCGCCTGGGCGAGCAGGACCGCCGCCATCGCCGCCGCGCCCGCGCACGCCCACGCCACCGCACCGGCGTTCCAGGGCACGATCCGGGAGAGCCGCTTCAGCGCGGCGCCCGCCCGCTCGGAGCGCAGCAGCGCCGCCGACACCGCCACGATCACCAGGGCGATGACGGCCAGCGGCAGGACGGTCTGCAGCCAGGCGACCGCGTCGACCAGCTTCAGCACCTGGTTGGCGATCAGCCCGGAGACGACGCCGACGATCAGCCCGGGAACCGCCGCGCGCACGAGCCGGTCGAGCGGCGCGTCAGAGTCACCGTTGCCCGACTCACTCATTCCGGCTCCGTGGCCGCGGAAAGCACGATGTGTCGTCCTTCGGTCTGACGCCCAATGGTAATTGCCGGAACGAGCAAGGTCATGGAAAAAACCTGTCCTGCATCGGACGATCTTCACCGTCCGCGGACGGGTCCTGCGGGGCCGGCCTTGACTCTCCCGGCGCCTCCCCGTTCAGATGGTCGAACAGGATTCGGTTCAGGCCCCGCACGGAGGAGGCCCGTATGGGCGTCGAGGGTGTCGGCTTCTACGAGATCGCGCGCGACGACCCGGACCGGCCCGCCGTGCTCGCGCCCGGCGTGCCGATGTCCTACGGCGAGCTGCACGCCGAGGTGAACCGGCTCTCCAAAGCACTGGCCGGGATCGGGCTGCGTCCCGGCGACACGCTGGCGACCGTCCTCGGCAACCGTCCCGAATTCCTGACCGTCCTGCTCGCCGCGGTCCAGTCGGGCCTGTACCTGGTCCCGGTGAGCCGCCACCTGACCGCGCCCGAGATCGGCTACATCCTCGCCGACAGCGGCGCCAGGGCCGTCATCACCGAGAGCGCCCTGGCCGAGGCGGTGTCCGGCGCGGCCGACGAGGCGGGCGTCCCCGCCGAGGGACGGGTGAGCGTCGACGCCGGCGACGGGCACCGGTCGATGGCCGCGCTCTGCGCGACGGGCAGCGCGGAGCCGCCCGCCGGACGGCGCATGGGCTCGGTGATGCTCTACACCTCCGGGACGACGGGGCGGCCGAAGGGCGTCCGGCGCCCGCTGCTCGACATCCCGCCCGAGGTGCTGATCGACATCATGCGGCGGACGCTGGGGCGGCACCTCGGGCTGGAGCCCGGCGACGAGGTGCACCTCGCCGTCGGACCGCTCTACCACTCCGCGCCGTGCGTCCACGCGATGATGGCGCTGAACCTCGGCCACGCCGTCGTCGTCGCCCCGCGGTTCCACCCCGAGCACACCCTGGAACTCATCCAGCGGCACGGCGTCACCAACACGTTCATGGTGCCGACGATGTTCCACCGGATGCTGGCCCTGCCGGACGGCGTCCGCGCCCGGTACGACGTGTCGACGCTGCGGCAGGTGTACCACAGCGCCGCACCCGTCCCCGTGGAGACCAAGCAGAAGATGATGGAGTGGTGGGGGCCCGTCCTCTACGAGTACTACGGCTCCACCGAGAGCGGCCCGGTCGTCGTCGCGACCCCGCACGAGTGGCTCGCCCGTCCCGGGACCGTCGGCCGCGCGGTCGACGGCGTGCGGATCAGGATCCTCGACCCGGAGGGGGCCGAGCTGCCGCCGGGGGAGACCGGCCTCATCTACGCGGCGGGGCAGCCCGGATTCGAGTACCACGGTGACCCGGCCAAGACCGCCGCCGCCATGCGGGACGACTACTACACCCCCGGCGACCTCGGCCACCTCGACGAGGACGGCTGGCTCTTCATGAGCGACCGCCGCACCGACCTCATCATCTCCGGCGGCGTCAACGTCTATCCCGCCGAGGTCGAGTCCGTCCTGCTCCAGCACCCGGCGGTCGCCGACGTCGCCGTCATCGGCGTCCCGGACGACGACTGGGGGCAGCGCGTCGTCGCGCTCGTCGAGCCCGCGGAGGACGCCGACCCGGGGGAGGCGCTCGCCGCGGAGCTGCTCGCGCACTGCGAGCCCCGGCTGGCCCGGCTGAAGCACCCCCGGCGCCTGGAGTTCCGCGAATCGCTGCCGCGCACGCCGTCCGGCAAGCTCAGCCGCCGCCGCGTGCGGGAGGCCTACCTGCGCGAACACGCGGACTGACGCCGCCGGGGCGGCCGGCCGCGACTCGTCTCCGCGAACGTCGAACGCCTGCGGCCTCCCCTGCGTACAACGGCACATGGAAGACCAGAAGGTCGCCCCGTTCGACAACGTCGCCCCGACCCCCGCCGCCCCGACGCAGACCGACCTTCCCGTCATCACCGACCCCGCCGCCTATGCCGGAGGCGACGACCCCGCGGCCCCGCGCGGGGCCTCCGGGGGGATGCCGGACGCCCTGCCGGCCGGCGCGCAGGAGACGCCGGGCCCCGAAGACGACCGTGCCGGGATCGCACGCCTCGGTGACCCGGTCGCGGTCTGGCCGTGCGCCGGCTGCGGACGGCCCGTGCCGCAGCCGGCGCGCGGCGCCCGCACCGTCCGCTACTGCCAGGAAGGCGACGGCGCGTGCGAGCGGGCCGCGCGCGAGAGCCGGGAGCGGGGCCTGGAGGCGCCCGGCCTCACCGGCCAGGTCGCCTGGACGTGGGAGATGGTCGACCGGCTGGAGGGCCTCGCCGACCGGCTCGCCGGATCGCTGATCTCCGAGCTGAGCGTCGCCGGCGTCGAGCGGCGGATCGCCGAGGCGCGCGCCGAGGCCGCCGGGCTCGTGGCGATCGCGCAGCGGGAGCGCGACGCGTCGCAGCGGCAGGCCGAGGTGGCGTGGCGCGAGACCGCCACCGCCCGCGCCCGCGCCGAGGCCGCCGAGCAGGAGGCGGCGTCCGCCCGTGCCGAGGCCGAGCGGCTCGCCGCCGAACGGGACGCCGCGCGGCGGGAGCGCCAGGAGGCCCGGGACGACGCCGACGGCGCGGGCGCCGCCCGCCTCGCAGCCGAGCGCGAACGCGACCGGGTGGCCGCCCGGGAGGGCGAGCTGCTCGCCTCGCTGGAGAGCGCCCGGGCCGAACTCGTCGCCCTGCACGGGCGGCTGTCGGAGGCCGAGACCCTTGTCGAGGGGCAGCGCGTCGAGGCCACCGCCGCCACCCGCGCCGCCGAGGACCTGCGTTCGGCCGTCCGCGACGCCGAGGCCAAGCGGGGGCAGGCCGTGGCCGACCTCGACCAGGTCCAGGCACGGGCCCGCGAGCTGGAGCGGCACAACTGGCAGCTCGCCCGCGCCGCCGACGAGCTGCGCGCCGCGGTGCGGGCGCTGACCGCCGAGCGGGACGCCGCCCGCGCCGAGGCCGACCGCGCGCGCCGCCGCGTCGACGCGCTCACCGCGCTGTCGGAGGGGCGCGCGGACCCGGGCCCCGCCGGGCCGCGGCCGGCCGTCGACCGGGAGCCGCCGACCGGGGTGCACTCCCTGCCGCCGATGAACGGGTCCCTGCTGGACGGCGGCGACCCGCTCGCCACCGACCCGCTGCGCCGCCACGGCCACGCCGGGCACAACGGGCATCGCCTTCCCCACGCCGGCTGACCGTCATGCCGGCCGCGCGTCGCACAGGGAGGAGGTGAGGCCCGAACCCCACACTGCACTGGCCCTGAGACCGGCCGCCGTACCGCACCGGGGTGGTACGGCGGCCGGTGCTAGCCGCGTGCCTCCAGCCGGGCCGCGTAGTCCACGGCCCCGGCGCGGACGGCGGCGTGCACCGTCCGCGCGATCCTCGCGCCCCAGGTGGAGCGGGGCCCGGCGAAGACCTCCGGCGTTCCGCCGGTCGCGGCCGCGACGCAGATCGCGTCGGACGCCGTGCCCGTGCACGGGAAGCCCGCTTCGAGCAGCGCCTGCGTCTTGGCCTCGGTCGCGGTGACGACCGCGTTCACCAGCGCCGCGTCGCTCATCCCGACGGGGACGGCGACCACGATGTTGATCGTCCCCGGTTTCCAGGCGGGCGTCCCGTCCCCCTCCAGCGGGGCCAGCTCGGGATCGGGCGTCCCGGCGGGGGCGGCCGCCCAGGTCGGGACGCGCAGCCCCACCGTCGCCGACACGCGTACGCCCTCGCCGTCCCGCCGCACCGTGCGCGCGACCGGGGCCGCCGTGAGCATCCCGACGCCGGGGCCCTCCAGCCCGGCCGCCGCCGCGAGCTCGGCGAGGTGCGCGACCGGGTCGGTGCGCGCGTAGGCGCCCGGCACCTGGGCGTTCAGCACCCAGCGGGCCGGGCCGATGCCGCCGCTCAGCATCGCCGAGGAGATCATCCGATGGCCGCGGCCGGCCCGCCACACCGTCGAGGCCAGCCGTTCGCCGTCCTCCGTCCGCCACACCGTCTCGAGGTTCACGGACGCTCCAGCGACAGGATCGGCCGGCCGCCCGGCCCGGGGGCGACGCTCACGCGGGCGCCGAAGTGCTCCTCGACGGCGTCGCGGGTGAGGACCAGGTCCGGCGGGCCCGACGCGGCCACCCGCCCGCCGGAGAGGAGGACGAGCCCGTCGGCGTACTGCCCGGCGAGCGTCAGGTCGTGGATCGTGGTCACCACCGTCAGCCCGTCCGACAGCCGCAGCCGGTCGATCAGCTCCATCACCTGCTGCTGGTGGCCGATGTCGAGCGCGGTCGTCGGCTCGTCCAGCAGCAGCACCGAGGTCTGCTGCGCGAGGGCGCGGGCCAGCACCACGCGCTGCCGCTCCCCGCCGGACAGGTGGTCCAGGGGGCGGGCCGCGAAGGAGGTGAGGTCCAGCCGGTCGAGGACCTCCGCGGTGACGGCCCGGTCGCGGGCGCTCTCCCGGCCCAGATGCGGGACGTAGGGGGAGCGCCCCAGCAGGGTGTAGTCGAACACCGTCATGCCCACCGGAAGGTTCGGGCTCTGCGGGGCGTAGGCGACGAGCCGGGCGCGCCGCCTCGGCTTGAGCGCCTGCAGGTCCGCGCCCGCGAGGGTGATCTCGCCATGGGACGGGACCAGGCCGAGGACGGCGCGCAGCAGCGTCGACTTCCCCGCGCCGTTCGGCCCGATGACCGCCGTCCACGACCCCGCCGGCGCCTCCAGCGACACACCCTTCAGCACCGGCCGCCCGCCGAGCGCGACGTCCAGGCCGCGCACCGCGACGGTCACGTCTCCACCTGCCGCCGGGACGCGCGGAGCACCACGACGAAGAACGGCCCGCCGACGAACGCCGTCACCACGCCCAGCGGCAGCTCCCCGGGCCTGATCACCGTCCGCGCCACGAGGTCGGCCACCTCCAGGAACGCCGCGCCGCCCAGCAGCGACAGCGGCAGCACGATCCGGTACGACCCGCCCGCCAGCCGCCGCACCACGTGCGGGACGACGATGCCGACGAACGCGATCAGCCCGCTCACCGCGACCGCCGACGCCGTCGCCAGCGACGCCGCCGCCACCACCGTCAGCCGGACCCGCGCCGCCGACAGGCCGAGCGAGGCCGCCTCCTCGTCGCCGACGCTGAGCACGTCCAGGAGCCGGCCGTGGGCGAGCAGCACCGCGGTGGAGACCAGCGCGTACGGGAAGACGAGCGCCAGCTGATGCCAGTCGGCCGACCCGACCCCGCCGAGGATCCACGAGTAGATCCGCTGGAGCTCCTCCGCCCTCATCTGCTGGATCAGCGTCTGCACCGCGGCGAGAAAGGACGACACCGCGACGCCGGCCAGCACCAGCGTCGCCGTCCCGTTCCCGCGCCCCGTCGCGGCGCTGCCCAGCAGGTAGGCGAGGGCCACCCCGCCGATCGCGCCGACGAACGCCGCGAGCGGGACCGCGTATCCGGGGTCGCCCGGCACCAGCGCGATGACCAGCGTCGCCCCGACCCCCGCGCCCGCCGCCGCGCCCAGCAGGTACGGGTCGGCGAGCGGGTTGCGGAACACTCCCTGGTACCCGGCGCCCGCGACGGCGAGCATCCCGCCGACCAGCGCCGCCATCAGCGCCCTCGGCACGCGCAGCTGGAACAGCACGTTCTCGTCGATGACGCCGAACCCGCTGTCGGCGTGCACGAACGGGATCCGGTCGGCCAGCGCCTTCAGGACCCCGCCCACGGGCAGCCCGGCCGACCCCACCAGCACCCCGGCCAGCAGCGTCGCGAGCAGCAGCCCGAGCGCCGCCGCCAACGGCAGCGGCCGCAGCCTGGCCTGGCTCCGCGGGCCGGACGACGAGCCGCCAGGGCCCGGACCCGCGAGGCCGCCGGAGCGCTCTTCCGTCTCGGGCGGCGCGTCGCCGCGGCCGTCGGAGACCTCGGGCGCCCGCTCCCGATCGGAGACGTCCTCGGGACCCGCGCGGACGTCCGAAGACGTCCCGGCCGCGTCGTCGGCGTCGGCCGGGACGTCCCCGGTGTGCGGTCGACGCCTGCTCACGGGCGGGCGTCCTCGGCGGCAGCGGTCACTGAACCTTCTGGACCGCGTCGCCGATCGCCTTGACGAACTCCGCCAGGCGCGGCCCCCAGCGGGAGGCGATGTCGTCGTCGAGCTCCACCACGCCGCCGTGCCCGACCGCGTCCAGGTCCGACCAGCCCGGGCGCTTGGTGAGCGCGGCGGCGTTCTGCCCGCAGCACTTGGTGTCGGCCAGGAAGATCAGGTCGGGGTCCTGCTTGAGCAGGTACTCGCGGGACAGCTGCGGGTAGTCGCCGGAGGCCTTGTCCGCCTTGTCGGCGATGTTCTGCAGGCCGAACATCCCGTACACCTGGCCCACGAAGGTCTTCGACGTCACCGAGTGGAGCTGGTTGTCGAGCTCGTGGTAGTACGTGAGGCCCTTGGCCTTGGACGACGCGGCCACCGTCTTCTGGATGTCCGCGCGCATGCCGTCGGTGACCTTCTTGGCCTCGGCCTCGTGCCCGGTGGCCTGCCCGAGGTCGCCGATCTCGTCGTAGGCCTCGTCCAGGTTCTTCGCCGCCGGCTCCAGCAGGACCGGGACCTTCACCTTCTCCAGCGCCTTGACGATGCCGTCCATGTCGTCGGACAGCACGACGAGGTCCGGCTTGTGGGCGATGATCGCCTCGGCGTTCGGCTTGAAGCCCGACAGCTTCGTCCGCGGGGTGCCGGCCGGATAGTTGGAGTAGTCGTCCACCGCGACCACCTGCGGCCCGGCGCCGATGGCGAAGAGCGTCTCGGTGTGCGTGGGGGAGAGGGAGACGATGCGCTTCGGCTTGGCCGGGACGGACACGGCCCCGTTGGCGGCCTGGACGGTGACGGCCTTTCCGTCCGGCGCACCGCCGGACTTGCCGTCGTCGCCGCCGCATGCGGCGGCGAGCGTGACGACGCCGATCGCCATCACCGCGCCCAAGGTGCGTACGGGTCTCACAGGTGCCTCCTGGGTGGTGCAGGGAAGCCGCGGCCCGTCATGACGGATCGCCCTTCCACGAGGTCGACAATCGTCGGCGCGCGAGGAGGCGACCTGGCTCGGCCACTTCGAGAGGGGCACCACAGTTGCGGGACAGCGCCGGATTTTCCACCGGACTTCGCTCCTGGCGCGCAGCATCGCAACGGTATCAGCCACCGAATCCTGATCTGTCGGGTTGTTCGGAGTGAGTACTCACTTCGCTCTTGACGGAGTGAGTGCTCACTCCGTACTGTCGCGGGCATGGAGGAGAAGAGCCGGCGCCGCGCTCCCGGGATGAGCCCGGAGCAGCGGCGCGAAATGATCATCCGGACGGCGTTGCCGCTCGTCGCCGAGCGCGGCACGGCCGTCACCACGGCGCAGATCGCCCGCGCCGCCGGCATCGGCGAGGCGACGATCTTCCGCGTCTTCGCCGACAAGGACGAACTGCTGGACGCCTGCGTCGCCGAAGCGCTGCGGACCGACCACGTCCTCGCCGAGATCGGTGCGATCCCGCTCGACCAGCCGCTGCCCGCGCGGCTCGCCGAGGCCGCCGCCGCGATCGACGCCTACCTCGCCCGCATGGGCCTGGTGATCGGCGCGCTGCACGCCTCCGGCCGGCGCGCGCGCCCCGAGCCCGGCGCCGGCGAGCCCGGCCCCGACCGCGCGGCCGCCATGACCCGCACCCGCGAGGCGCTCGCCGAGCTCTTCGAACCCGAACGGGACCGGCTGCGCCTGCCCGTCGACCAGATCGCGGGCCTGTTCCTGGGCTTCGTGTTCAGCCGGGCCCGGCCCGCCGCCGGCCCCGACGCGCAGCCCCTCTCCGTCGAGGAGTACCTGGACGTCTTCCTGCACGGCGCTCTCAAGGAAGGAACCACCGCATGACGATCAGCCTGAACCACGCGATCGTGACGGCCGCCGACAACGACGAGGCGGCCCGCTTCTTCGCCGCCGTCCTGGGCCTGGAGTACACCGGCCCCCACCCGCACGCGCGGCACTTCGTCCCGATCCGCGTGAACGAGGGCCTCACCCTCGACTTCATGACCGTCGCCTACCCGCAGGGCCACCACCTGGCCTTCGACGTGGACGCGGTCACGTTCGACGCGGCCGTGGACCGCCTCGAAGCCCGCGAGATCCCCTACGGCGACGACCCCGCCCACGCCGACGACGGCCGCGTGGACGAGGACCACCCGCTCGGCGGCCGCGGCCTCTACTTCTCCGACGCCAGCGGCAACCTCTACGAACTCATTTCGCCGTGACCGTCTTCAGGAACTCCCGGGTGCGCCGGTCGCCCGGCATGTACTCGGCGGCGACGAAGTCGGTGACGCCCGCCTCCGACAGCTCCTCCAGCTTCGCCGCGACCGCGTCCTCGTCCCCGACGACCGCCAGGTCCTTCGGGCCCTCCACGCCCTCCCGGTCCATCATCGCCCGGTAGGACGGCAGCACCCCGTACACCTCGAACGTCTCCCCGGCCTGCTCCCGCGCGCGCTCCACGTCACCGGTGACGCACACGGGCAGGACGCACACGACGCGCGGCGCGTCCCGTCCGGCCGCCTCGGCCGCCGCCGTGATGGTCGGCGCGATGTGCTCGCGGACGGTGACGGGGCCGGTCATCCACAGCACCGTCCCGTCCGCCCGCTCCGCCGCCAGCTTCAGCATCTTCGGGCCGAGCGCCGCGAGCAGCAGCGGCACCCGCCCCTCGTTCGGCACGTTCAACCCGATGTTGCCCCGCAGCGTCTCGCCGTCGAAGGAGGCGTTCTCCCCTTCGAGCAGCGGCGCCAGCACCGACAGGTACTCGTCCATGTGCCGCAGCGGCCTGCCGAAGTCGTACCCGTACATGTCCTCGATGACGATCTTGTGCGACAGGCCGACGCCGAGAGTGAACCGTCCCCGCAGCGCCAGCGCGGTCGTCCTCGCCTGCTGCGCCAGCACGGCCGGATGCCGCGGATACGTCGGCACCACCGCCGTCCCCAGCTCGATCCCGGACACCCCGCTGCCCGCCACCGCCAGCGCGGTCAGCGCGTCCACCCCGAAGATCTGCGACATCCACGCCGAGGAGAACCCGTCGTCCGCCGCGCGCCGCACGTCGTCCGCCAGCTTCCCCAGCGCCTCGACCCCGCCCCGCTCGTTGAGCAGCACCCCGACCCGCACAGGACCTCCCAGTGAGATAACCAGATCCTTACCTGACCTCTCCCTACCTAAGCGCCCCGCCCCGGCGGCCACAAGGCGGACACCCGGCGAGCCGAAAAGGCCCGGCATCGCGGGAGACGCCGGGCCTTTCCCATGTCGAGGGGGTCGGTCCCGCCGGGCGCCTCGCGCATCCCTGGCGCGGGCGCGGCTGAGCCGGGAATGGACGGTGCCGGTGGCGATGCCGAGGGCCGCGTCGATCTCGGCCGGGGACAGGTCGCCCGACGCGGGCAGCAGCAGGACGTCCCGCTGCCCGCGGTTCAGGGGTGCTGGACCCTGGCCGCCGGCGTCGTGCCGTCGTGAGGATCTGCCGTCAGGCGCCGCCGAGTGCGCCGTGGGGGGAGTGTTCCTGGGCCAGCCTTCTGTCGTTGTCGGCCCATCGGCGGTGGCGGGCGGCCGACTGGAGGTGCAGTTCGGCCTCTTCGGGGTGGACGGTGGCCATGTCCTCCAGAAGCGACGCGGCGCGGTCGTGGGCTCGCGCCGAGGAGACCATCGCCTGCTGCGCGTACTCCTCGGCCGCGCGCCTGTACTCCGAGGCCGTCGCGGAGGCTTCGGGAACGTCCGGCGCCCGCGTCGTCGCGCCGCGCTCGCCGGCTCGCCGCGTACGGCGCGCCCTCACCCGAAGCGTGCGATCTTCGCTGTCCATAGCAGCCAATCCGACGCCAAAGCCCGTCGACCAACCAGCCCACCAGACACGATTGATTTGTACCCAGCACCGTGTCCTTTCAGCCCACTCTGGCGGACAGATACTTAATCCGTCATTTCCCTATGGGCGGCCATGGGGTCGCGGAGGCTCGGGTGCCGGTATCGATGGTGTTGACCTGCGCGGCTTCCTTGTGACCGTGAGGAGGGGAGGAAGGGAATTGTTCTTGGTGCGGGAAGTAATCGCTGGCCCTGGTAATGGCGGATTCCTTGTTCGTTCGTGCGCATGGCGCCGGTCCCCACAGCCTGAGACGGAGACGTATCCGGCGTCGTCGCGCCATAGCAGCGGACGTGCGACGGCCACTTCTTCCCATCCACAACCGTGACGGGCCGCTCGCCGACGTGTCGAGGCGGGTGGTTCTTCGACCATCGCGGCCGATGAGCGACCATGGAAGTGTGGCGACTCCCGAACCGCTCACCCTCTACACCGCCGACGGTGTCCGAATCGACGCAGGTCACACGCCTTCCGACGGGGAGGTCTGCTTCGTCCTGGCGCACGGCTTCACCTGCTCGTGGCGCCGGCCCGCGCTGCGCCGGATCGCGGCGGCCCTCGGCCGGCACGGCGGCGTGATCGGGCTCGACTTCCGCGGACACGGACGGTCCGGCGGCCACTCCACGGTCGGAGACCGCGAGGTGCTCGACATCGACGCGGCGGTCGCGGCGGCCAGGCGACGGGGATACGGGCGGATCGTCCTGGCGGGCTTCTCCATGGGCGGTGCCATCGTCGTCAGGCACGCGGCGCTGCACGGCGGCGTGGACGCCGTGATCTCGGTCAGCGCGCCGGCACGCTGGTACTACCGCGGAACGGTGCCGATGCGGCGCGTGCACTGGGTGATCGAACGGCGCGCGGGGCGGATGGCCGTCCGCCTGGCGCGCGGCACGCGCATCGCGCCCAAGGGCTGGGATCCCGTTCCGGAGGCGCCGCACGAGGTCGCCGGACGGATCGCGCCGGTGCCGCTGCTGGTCGTCCACGGGGCAGCGGACGCGTTCTTCCCCGTCGAACACGGCCATCAGCTCTACGAGGCGGCGTCCGACCCGAAGGAACTGTGGATAGAACCGTCCTTCGGCCACGCCGAGGTGGCCGCCGCCCCTGAGTTGATCGACCGCATGGCCGCATGGGCGACGAGAGTGGTCTCCGCGACGCCCGTCCCAGGCGCAGAGCCGCCACAAGGCCGAACTCGCGACTAGCGCACTGACCTCGGATAACTCAAAGTTATCCACATTCTCGCCACCCCCTGCCCGGCACCGCCGGACAAGGCATCCTCAATCCCATGGACGGATTCACCCTCACCTGGAAGCGGACGGCCGCCGACTCGATCATCCCCATCGGGCCGGACGCCTACTTCGTCCCCGTCAAAGGGACCGGCCTCGCCGCGCGCGCCGCGGCGTTGAGCAGCATCCTTCCCCCGGAAGCCGTCATCGCGCGGCGCACCGCCGCATGGATCTGGGGCCTGGACGTCTTACCTCCGGGAGTGAGCGAGCTCGACTGGGACGTCGAACTCGTCACTCCCCGACCCCCTGAGGCCCCACCGGCCCCGGTCCCGATCACCGCCGACAGCGTCGACCTCCCGCCCGAACACATAGTGAAGGAATCCGATGTACGCCTCACCTGCCCGACCCGCACCGCCCTCGACTGCGCCCGCTGGCTTCCCCGCTACGAGGCGGTCGCGGCGCTGGACCAGTTCCTGCGCCGAGACGTGGCCGTGGAGGAACTCGCCGCGATGGCCCGCACGCTGCGGGGATACCGCGGGAACCAACGGCTGCGCCAGATCCTCAGGCTCGCCGACCGCGGCGCGGCCTCCCCCGGCGAGAGCTGGATCCGCGTCGCCGTCGCGGACACCGGCTTCCCGCGCCCTGAGACGCAGATCCCCGTGCGAAGCGCGAAAGGCAACTGGTTCTATATCGACCTCGGCTACCGCGAGTTCCGCGTCGGCCTCGAATACGACGGCGAACGCCACCACACCGGCCGAGAGGCCAGAAGCCACGACGCACAGCGCCGAAGCTGGCTCGACAAGGAGATGGGCTGGGACGTCATCCCCGTCACCAAGAACTTCTTGACTCGTCCCGCCCCTTACCTGGGCGCTCTCCTGACGGCGCTGCTCCAGCGCGGCTGGCAACCCGACAACGCCACGATGGACCACATAGCCGCACGCCTCGCACGTCTGGAACGCCGACCACGCTGAACGCCAAGGGCCGGCTACCCGCGGTCGAGGAGATCGACCAGCCGTTTGGGGGCGATGAGCCGGTAACTGTCCTCGATCAGCTCGGCCATCTCATCCCAGTCGTGGTCGGCGTCGAGCCGCGCGCCGACCCAGCCCTTGGCGCCCACGTACTTCGGGACGAAGAAACGCTCGGGCGCCTCCGCGACCAGAGCTTCCTGCACACCGGGTCCGGCCTTGAACGTCAGAGACAGGCCGTCCTCGGAGGTCATCGCGAACAGCTTGTCGCGCACACGGAAGGAGGGCGCTGTATGACCGCCGAAAGGCTTCTCCGTCACCTCTGGCAACGACATGCAGATCTCTCGAATCCTGAGCAGGGCATCAGAGTCGTCCATCGCCGATTCCTTCTTCTCCAGGCGGCATGGTCGCGGGACCGCTATTCGATGAGGGAGGCGTGAGGCCGCAACACACAGAACTCGTTCCCTTCGGGATCCGCGAGCACGACCCACGACACGTCGGCGGACTGGCCGATGTCGACGCGGCGAGCACCGAGGGCGAGGATGCGCTGGACTTCGGCCTCCTGGTCGTCCGGGTCGAGGTCTATGTGCAACCGGTTCTTCACAGCCTTCGTGCCGTCGACCCGGAGGAAGCACAGCCCGGGATAGGTGTGGGGGTCCGCGCCGACGATGACCTCGTCCTCCGAGCGGTAGAGCACCGGCTGATCGAGGACGGCCGCCCAGAACTCGGCGAGTACGGAAGGCTCCCGAGAGTCGACGACCAGGTGATAGAAGCGCGATGCCATCCCCAGAGGCTAGCCCCCGCCCCCGACACCCCGAAAAAGCCAACAAGGCGCGCCCCATCCCCAAAGCCACCCCCACCAGCCCAACCCAAGCCAACCCAACCCAAGCCAACCCAACCCAGGCCAGGCCAGGCCAGGCCAGCCAAGAGGCGGTGATTTGTGGGATGCGGTTTGGGGGCCTGCTGGGTTCACGGGATGGGGTGGAGGGCGCGGTGGAGGGCGGTGGTGCGGTCGGCGATCATGCGTTGGGTCACGGGGGCTTCTGTGATCATGGTGGAGCCGTGGAAGGTGCCGGGGTAGTGGTGCAGTTCGGTCGGGACGCCCGCCTGGATCAGCCTCTGCGCGTAGGCCAGGCCCTCGTCGCGTAGCGGGTCGAACTCGCACGTCGTGACGTAGGCGGGTGGTAGGCCGGAAAGGTCCTCGGCGCGGGCGGGGGCCGCGTACGGGGAGACGCCGTCGGTGCCGCGGACGCCCTTGCCCAGGTAGTAGTCCCAGCTCAGCTCGGCGTTGGAGCGGTGCCAGATCGGTGTGTCGGTGAAGGCGCGCATGGACGGGGTGTCGAGCCGGTCGTCCAGCTCCGGGACGCCGAGGAACTGGAAGCGCAGCGGCGGGCCGCCCCGGTCGCGGGCGAGGAGGGCGACGGCCGCGGACAGTCCGCCGCCCGCGCTCTCGCCGCCTATGGCCAGCCGCGCCGGGTCGATCCCGAGGTCGGCGGCGTTCGCCGCCGTCCAGGTGAGAGCGGCGTAGCAGTCTTCGAGCCCGGCCGGGAAGGGGTGCTCGGGAGCGAGGCGGTACTCGACGGACACCACCACGGCGTCGACCTCCATCGCGAAAGCGGTCGCGTCGTCAGAGGACAGGTCGATGCTGCCCAGGACGAATCCGCCCGGGTGGAGGTAGACGAGCCCAGGGAGGACTCCCGCCCGGTTCGCCGGCGCATAGATGCGAAGCGGGACGGCCGGTGCGTTGGGCGGGCCGGGAATGGTGAGGTCGCGGGTCTCGACCGGTGCGGGAGGGGTGTATTCCGGCGTACCGGCGAACATGTCTTTCTCGTCCCGGCGGGTCTGCTCGATGTCGGCGATCGAGAGGCGCGGGACTCGCTCCATCCACGGGAGGAGGTCTGGATCGTAGGCGTAGGGCACCTCGGGGCTCCTTTCGGCGTGACCAGTGTCGGACGGTTCGTGGCGCTTGCCCAGTTGTTGATCGCTTGTTGCTGGTGGGGGGTGTTGTGGGGTGGGGTGCCTGCCCGTTCGGGGCTGGTCTTGGGGTCGGTGTCGGACGGTTTGTGGGGCTTGCCCAGTTGTTGTTCGCTTGTTGCTGGTGGGGGGTGTTGTGGGGTGGGGGCCTGCCCGTTCGGGGCTGGTGTCGACGCGTGCGGTGCGTGCCGTGAGGGGGCGTGGTGGGGGGCCTTCGCGGGCCCCTGGTGCGGCGGTGGGGACGTGTTCGAGCGTTCGGTCTCACCGATCCGTTATTGCCAGACTGATCATCCGTAGGCAGCCTCTGAGGTATGGGAGACGCGAACCCCACCGTCCTTGCCCGGGCTCCCGCCGCCGCGCGCGGTGACGGGAGGCGGCGATGAGCTTCTCCGAGTACCTGTCCGAACGCTGGCCCGAGATCGCCCGGATGATGGGCGAGCACGCCGAGGTCGTCCTGATCGCCGTCGCGATCGCGGCCGTGGTCGGGATCGGGCTCGGTGTCGTGGTCGAGGGGCGGCCGAGGGCGCGGGGACTGGCCCTCGGCGTCACCGGCACCATGCTGACCGTCCCGTCGCTCGCGCTGTTCGGGCTGCTCATCCCGGTGTTCGGGCTGGGGCTGGCCCCGACGATCACCGCGCTGGCGCTGTACGCGGTGTTCCCGATCCTGCGCAACACCATCACCGGCCTGGACGGTGTGCCTGGCGCGGTAGAGGAGGCGGCGCGGGGGATGGGGATGAGCCCGCTGAGCCGGATGCTGAGGGTCAGGCTGCCGCTGGCCTGGCCGGTCGTGCTCACCGGCGTCCGGGTCGCCACGATCATGACGGTGGCGATCGCGGCGATCGCCGCCGCCGTGGCCGGTCCTGGGCTGGGCGAGCTGATCTTCGGGGGGCTGTCGCGCATCGGCGGCGCCAACGCGCTGAACGACACCCTCGCCGGAACGCTCGGCGTCGCCGTCCTGGCGCTCGTCCTGGACGCGCTGTTCGTCCTGCTGTCCCGGCTCACCACCTCCAGGGGGCTGCGATGACCGAACCCGCCGCGACCGAGACCGCGCGGCCCGCCCCAGCCGGGCGGGAGATGATCCGGCTTGAGGGCGTCACCAAGCGGTATCCGGGGCAGGACGCCCCGGCCGTCGGCGACCTCACGCTCAGCGTCCGGGACGGGGAGATCGTCGTGCTGCTGGGCCCGTCGGGCTGCGGCAAGACGACCACGCTTCGTCTGATCAACCGGCTGATCGAACCGACCTCGGGCCGCATCCTGCTCGACGGGGAGGACGTCACCCGCGCCGATCCCGACCGGCTGCGCCGCCGCATCGGCTACGTGATCCAGCAGGTCGGGCTGTTCCCGCACATGACGATCGCCGCGAACGTCGGGCTCATCCCGCGGACGCTCGGCTGGGACGGCGGGCGCGTCCGCGCGCGCGTCGACGAGCTGCTCGACATGGTGGGGCTCGATCCCGGCACGTACCGCGGCCGGTATCCGAAGGAGCTGTCGGGCGGGCAGCAGCAGCGCGTCGGGGTGGCCCGCGCCCTCGCCGCCGACCCGCCCGCGATGCTGATGGACGAGCCGTTCGGCGCACTCGACCCCATCACGCGGGAGCGGCTGCAGGACGCGTTCCTGGAGCTCCAGGCCCGGATCGGCAAGACGATCGTGCTGGTCACCCACGATCTCACCGAGGCGCTGAAGCTCGGCGACCGGATCGCGATCCTCGGGCAGGGGGCGAGGCTCGTGCAGTACGACACGCCCGCGGCGATCCTCGCCGAGCCGGCCGACGGGTTCGTCGCGGAGTTCGTCGGGGCGGGCGCGGCGATGCGGCGGCTGCGGCTGGTCGAGGTCGGCTCGATCGGGTTGCTGCCCGCCGGGGAAGGCGCCCCGGCCGCGACCGTCCGCGCGGACCAGTCCCTGTACGAGGCCCTCGACGCGATGCTCCGCGCCGGGACGGAGACCGCCACCGTCCTGGACGAGGACGGGCGCGCCGCGGGCGCCGTCTCGTGGTCGGCGATCGTCCGGCAGAACTCGGAGCCGAGGCCGTGACCGTCACGGCGGTGCCGGAGCGGACGAGGCCTGGCGACGAGGCCGCCGGGCGCTCCCTCGCCGGGCTCCTCGCCACCCCCGTGTTCCTCGTCGCGGTGTCGGCGGCGCTCTACCTCTACGTGCGCGGCCTCGACCTCGACGCGATCGAGCGCAGGTCCCTCGACCGGTCCGAGATCACCCACCAGTTCCTCCAGCACGTCAGGCTGGTCGCGGTGTCCACGACGCTGGTCCTCGCGATCGCGGTCCCGCTCGGCGTGCTGCTGACGCGGGCGCGGCTGAGCCGGTTCTCGGCGCCGTTCCTCGCGCTCGCCAACGTGGGGCAGGCCGTCCCGTCGATCGGCGTGCTCGTCCTGCTCGCCGTCACGGTCGGCATCGGCTTCCAGAAGGCGGTGATCGCGCTCATCCTGGTGTCGGCCCTGCCGGTGCTGCGCAACACGATGGTGGGGCTGCAAGGCGTGGACCGGTCGCTCATCGAGGCGGGGCGCGGCATCGGCCTGTCCCGGGCGGCGGTCCTGTTCCGCGTCGAGCTGCCGCTCGCCGTCCCGGTGATCCTCGCCAGCGTCCGGGTCGCGGTGATCCTCAACGTGGGCAGCGCGACGCTGGCCGCGTTCACCAACGCCGGCGGGCTCGGCGACCTCATCAACACCGGCATCTCCCTCAACCGGACCCCGATCCTGCTCACCGGAAGCGTCCTGACCGCCGTGCTCGCGATGGCGGCCGACTGGCTGATCGGCATCGTCGAGTTCGTCCTGCGCCCCCGCGGCCTCTGAAACCCGAGGAGAAGTCACCATGCGCAAGCTCGCCGCCGCCGCGTCCCTCGCCGCCGTCGCCCTGACCGCCGGCTGCTTCAGCTCCACCGGAACCGACGCCAAGGCCGGGAGCCTGGCCGAGGGCAACTCGCTGAAGGGCGTCACCCTCACGGTCGGGTCGAAGGAGTTCACCGAGCAACTCGTGCTCTGCCAGGTCACCGCCCTCGCGCTGCGCTCGGCGGGCGCGACCGTGAAGGAGAAGTGCGGGCTCCAGGGCAGCAACACCACGCGGGCCGCGCTGACGTCCGGCAGCATCGACATGTACTGGGAGTACACGGGCACCGCCTGGGTCAACTACCTCAAGCAGACGGAGCCGATCGGCGACCCGGCCCGGCAGTACGCGGCCGTCGCGGAGCAGGACCTCGCGAAGAACAAGGTGAAGTGGCTGGCCGCGGCGCCCGCCAACAACACCTATGCCCTCGCGGTGAAGACGGCGACGATGCGCCGGCTCGGGATCGCGGACCTGTCGGGCTACGCGCGGCTGGCGAAGAGCGACCCGTCGAAGGCGTCCACGTGCGTGGCGAGCGAGTTCGCGGGACGCAGTGACGGGTGGCCCGGTTTGCAGAAGGCGTACGGGTTCAGCCTGCCGAAGGCGGACGTGGCGACGCTGGCCGAGGGCGCCATCTACGACGCCGTCGGGAAGGGCAAGCCGTGCGCCTTCGGGGAGGTCGCCACGACCGATGGGCGGATCAAGGCGCTCGGCCTGACCCCGGTTCCGGACGACAAGAAGTTCTTTCCCGTCTACAACCCCGCCCTGACCGTCCGGGAGACGGTCCACCGGGACGATCCCGCCATCGAGAAGATCGTGAACCCGATCGCGGCCGCGCTCACCGACGCGGTCCTGCAGGAACTCAACGGCGAGGTCGACATCAAGGGCGAGCAGCCCGCGAAGGTCGCCGAGACGTGGCTGAAGTCCAAGGGCTTCATCGGCGGGTAGCCGCCCGGCGTCACACCATGTACTGGTCGTGGCGCCGGTACAGGTCCGTCCACTCCTCGTCGCTGAGCCGCCGGCCGGTCGCGGCGATCTCGGCGAGCTCCTCGAAGTAGGCCTCGCGCGGAGCGCCCGGGGTGAAGAGCAGGAGCATCGCCGCCAGCTCGCCCGACTCGTTGCGGAACCCGTGCACGCCGCCCTCGGGGACGAAGAGGAAGTCGCCGGCCGAGGTGTCCTTCCAGCCCGTCCCGTCGTGCAGCCGGACCGTTCCGGACAGGATGTAGAACGACTCTGTGATCGTCCGATGGAAGTGCGGCATCGGGCCGGAGGGCTTCGGCCCCATCTCCCAGCGGTAGAGGCCGAACGCGCCGTTCGTGGAGCCGCCGGTGCCCAGGTAGTGGACGCGCGTCCCGCGGTGGACGCCGTCGCCGTCGACGGCGCCGATGAGCAGGTCGGGCGCCGCCCCGGCGGGGCGCAGCGTCCCGCTGCTCTCGCCGCCGTCCCCGAGATAGCGGGCGTCGGGATAGGTCATGGCTACACCACCAGGTTCAGCAGGAGGACGAACACGAGGCCGCACACCGAGATCACGGTCTCCATCAGCGACCACGTCCTGATGTTCTGCCCGACGCTGAGCCCGAAATACTCCTTCACCAGCCAGAAGCCCGCGTCGTTGACGTGGGAGAAGAACAGCGAGCCGGCCCCGATCGCGAGGACGAGCAGCGATGTCTCGCCGCTGTCGAGCGTGGTGGCCAGCGGTGCGAGGATCCCGGCCGCGGTGACCGTGGCCACGGTCGCCGAGCCGGTGGCGAGCCGGATGAGGACGGCGACCAGCCACGCCAGGAACAGCACCGAGAGGTCGCTGTCCTTGACCCAGTCGGCGACGAGGTCGCCGATGCCGGTGTCGACGAGCGTCTGCTTGAAGCCGCCGCCGGCGGCCACGATCAGCAGCGGGCCGGCGATGGGCGGCAGGGAGCCGGCCAGCGAGGAGGCGATCCCCTCCCGGTCCATGCCGGAGCCGCGGCCGAAGGTGAACATGGCGACGACGACCGCGATGATCAGCGCGACCAGCGGGGTGCCGAGGTTGTCCAGGACGGTGCGCACCCGGTCGCCCTCGTCCAGGGTGATGTCGGCGACGGCCTTGCCCAGCATCAGCACGACCGGGAGCAGCACGGTGAACAGGGTGACGGGGAAGGACGGGCGACGGCGCCGCTCGGCGTCCACGGCGGCGTGGTCGTCGGCGTCCCGCCCGTCCGCGGCCGTGACGTAGAGCTCCGGCGCGGGGACGTCCACCCAGCGGGAGGCGAACCGGGCGAACACCGGGCCGGACAGCGCGATGGTGGGGAGCGCGACGGCGATGCCGAGGGCGAGCGTGAGACCGAGGTCGGCCTTGAGGGAGTCGATCGCGACGAGGGGCCCCGGGTGCGGCGGGACCAGCCCGTGCATCGCCGACAGTCCCGCCAGCGCGGGGATCCCCACCGCGATGACGGACATCTGGGCGCGCCGCGCCACCAGCAGGATGACCGGTACCAGCAGGACGAGCCCGATCTCGAAGAACATCGGCAGCCCGATCAGCGCTCCCACGAGGGCCATGGCCCAGGGCAGGAACCGGCGCCCGGTGCGGCCGATGATCGTGTCGACGATCTGGTCGGCGCCGCCGGAGTCCGCGAGCAGCTTGCCGAACATTGCGCCGAAGGCGATCAGCGCGCCGACCCCGGCGGCGGTGTCGCCGAACCCCTTGGTGAAGGCGTCGATGGTGTCGGCCACCGGAAGCCCCGCGACGATCCCGACCAGGAGCGAGCCGAGCGTCAGGCTCAGGAACGGGTGCACCTTGAGATAAGTGATCAGTACGACGATCAGGGCGATGCCGGCGAGCGCGGCCGGCACGAGCCTCCCGCTCGACGCCGCCGGCGCCGCGGCCAGCACGATCGGGTGCATGCGTCATCCTCCTGGGAGCCGGAGTGAACGAGGGTGCTCGCCCGAGTGTGGCGGCTATAACCTGCCGTTAACAAGGGATAGCTCCGTAAAATCATATCTTTGTCAGAGGTTGTCCGGCTTCATGTGATGATTAGCGGCATGGTGGAGACCCCGTCGACGGGCCTGCACGGCAGCGTGCTCGACCGGCTCGGCATGCTGATCACGTCCGGCGCGCTGCCCGCGGGCGAGGTGCTGCGGATCGAGCAGCTGGAGGCGCGGTTCGCCGTCTCCCGGTCGGTGATCCGGGAGGCGATCCGCGTCCTGGAGTCCATGGGCATGGTCAGGAGCCGCCGGAGGGTCGGCGTCACGGTCGCCGACCGCTCGGGCTGGAACCTGTTCGATCCGCAGATCATCGGCTGGCGGCTCGACGGCGACGGCCGGGACGAGCAGCTGCGCTCGCTCGGCGAGCTGCGCCGCGGGCTGGAGCCGGTGGCCGCCGCGCTCGCCGCGCGGAACGCGACGCCGGCGCAGTGCGGCGCGCTGACCGGCGCGGTCATGGAGATGGCGGTGCACGGCAGGTCCGGCGACCTGGAGGCCTACCTGGCCGCGGACATCCGCTTCCACCGGACGCTCCTGGAGGCGTCCGGCAACGAGATGATGGGCGCGCTGAGCGGGGTGGTCGCCGCGGTCCTGGCCGGCCGCACCCACCACGACCTGATGCCCGCGCACCCCGAGCCGGCCGCGATCCGCTGGCACGCCGAGGTGGCGCAGGCGGTGCAGGCCGGCGACGCCGAGGCCGCCGAACGCGCCATGCGCGACATCGTCGAGGAGGCGACCCGGGCGATGCTGGAGCCCGGCTGACCGGTCAGAACAGCGTCGGCGGCTCCGCCGGGACGGGCTCGGGCAGCGGCTCCAAACCGGGCACGCGGGCCCTCACCTCGTCGTGGAAGCGGCGGGCGAGCGCGGGCGCGTCGGCGTTGTCGGGCGTGTGGACGAACACGGTCGGCGAGCGTCCCTCGGCAAGCCACTCCGCGACGCGGCCGACCCAGAACCGCCAGCCCTCGACGGTGCGCTCGGTGTCGTCCCGTCCCAGGTAGCGGACGATGGGACGGTCCGTGAGCGCCTCCGCCCTGCGCGGCACCCGCGGCTTCTTCGTCCAGGCGTCGCGTTCGGCGTCGCTGGTCGGACGGCTCTGGAAGAACGCGGTCGTGTCGAACGGGACCCACTCGGCCTCGGCGCGGGACAGGACGCGCTCAAGGTCGCGCACGGCTCCCGCGTCCTCGAAGAACGCGCGGTGACGCACCTCGACGGCGTACCTGTGCGCAGCGGGCAGCCCGCGCAGGAACGCCGCCAGCGTTCCGAGGTCACCCGGGCCGAAGGAGCCGGGGAGCTGCACCCACAGCGCGTGCGCCCGCGACCCGAGCGGCTCGATGGCGTGCAGGAACGCCCGCAGTTCCTCCCCGCCCCCGGCGAGCCGCCGCTCGTGTGTGATCGTCTTCGGGAGTTTGGTCACGAACCGGAAGCCGGGCCCGGTCTGCTCCGCCCACGACTCCACGGTGCTCCGCGCCGGCGTCGCGTAGAAGGTGGTGTTGCCTTCCACCGCGTTGCACCAGCTCGCATAGGCTCGCAGCCGCTCGCCCGGAGGCAGCGACGGCGGGACGAACCGCCCCTGCCACCGCGTGTGAGCCCACATCGCGCACCCCACGTGAAGCCGCATCCTCCGACGCTACCGGTGATCCGAGGGCCTCCGGTCCGGCCGGCGGGGCCTCGGGCGTGGACGCTCGTGGCGAGGAGGGGACGCGTGCCGTGTTCCGGCGGCCGGGGGTCTCCCCAGACCCCCGGCCGCCGGGCCGGCGAACCCGCATCGGAACGCCGGCGGACGGGATCCGGCCGCCGCGGAATCGCGGGAGCCGCGCTCACTGCTCCCGTCCGCTGGGACGGGGTCCCCCCGCGAGGCGGACCTTCCCCCAGTCCGGCTGGGAACCATCCTGCCGGGCCGCCGGGGAGCCGGCATCGGTAGATACACCGATCCGTGTACCGATTCGAGGGCCGATCGGACTTTAGGAAAGTCGTAGCAGTGCGTATTGGTATGACTACAATTCAGGTCACCCCTGGAGCCGGTAACCCCGGCGATAGCTGACTGGAGACGCCGTGCCGCTGACCGCGACGCTGGAACGACAGACGGGACGACTGCCCGCGGAGCTCACCAGCTTCATCGGCCGGGAGGCGGAACTGGAGCAGGCGCGGCGGCTGATCGACGGTCACCGGCTGGTCACCCTGACCGGGTCGGGCGGCGTGGGCAAGACCAGGCTCGCGGTCCGGGCGGCCGACCTGGCGCGCGACGCCTTCCGCGACGGCGTGTTCTTCGTCTGCCTGTCGGGCCTGAGCGAGCCTTCCCTTCTCGCGCAGGCGATCTGCGAGGCGCTCGGGGTGGGGGAGCGCGGCGACGGGCCCGCCGACGCTCTGCTCGCCGACCATCTCGCCGACCTGCGGATCCTGCTCGTCCTCGACACGTGCGAGCACATGGTCGACGAGTGCGCGAAGCTGTGCGAGGCGCTGCTGCGGTCGGCGCCGGAGCTGCGCGTCCTGGCGACCAGCCGGCAGTCGCTGGACGTCATGGGCGAGCACACGTTCACGGTTCCGCCGCTGGGCGGGCCGCGAGCCGCCCACGACGCCGGTGCGGACGGCCGGGAGTGCGACTCGGTCACCCTGTTCGCGGAGCGCGCGGCGGCGACCGTGGAGGGATGGACGCTCACGGGCGCGAACCGCGACGCCGTGGTGCGCCTGTGCACCCGCCTCGACGGCATCCCGCTCGCGATCGAGCTCGCCGCCGTCCAGCTGCGGGTGTTCTCACTGGACCAGGTGCTCGGCCGGCTCGGCACCCACCTGTTCCAGGCCCGGGGGCGGCGGACGGGCCTGCGGCGCCACCAGACCCTGCGGGCGACGGTCGACTGGAGCCACGCGCTCTGCTCGCCCGAGGAACGGCTCCTGTGGGCGCGGCTGTCGGTGTTCGCGGCCGACTTCGACCTGGCCGCCGCCGAGCACGTCTGCTCCGGGGACGGCTTGGACGCCGAGCACGTCGCCGAGGTGCTGACGGACCTCCTGGAGAAGTCCATCGTGCAGCGCGCCGACCGCGGCAGCCGGGTGCGCTACCGGATGCTCGACACGCTGCGGCAGTACGGCGCCGAGCGCCTCGCCGCGCGGGGAGGCGGCGAGGAGGTCCGGCTCCGGTCCCGCTGCTTCGCCTGGTACGCCGGACGGCTGGAACGCGCCCGCGAGGAGCTCACCGGCCCTGAGCAGGTCCGGTGGCTGGACTGGTTCGACCGCGAACGCGCCAACGTCCGCCACGCGCTGGGCAGGGTGCTCGCGACGGCCGACGCGGACGCGGTCCGCGGCGCCATGGAGACCCTCGGGCGGTTCTGGGTGCTGAAGGGCGTGCCGGGCGAGGGCCGCCACTGGATGGACCGGCTGCTCGCGACCCGCGACACGACGGGCCCCGGTTGGTCGGGACTGCTCACGATGGCGGCCATGGCGAGCACGATGCAGAACGACCTCGCCGGGGGCGGCGAGCTGCTGGAACGGGCGCTGGCCCAGGCCCGGGCGGACGGCGATCGGGCGGCCGCCGCGGACGCCCGCACCGGCCAGGGGCTCCTCGCCCTGTTCGCGGGCGACTTCGCCCTGGCGCTGGAGCGGCTCGACAGGGCGGACGAGCTGTACCGGGAGACCGGGTACGACGACGTGCTCGGGCTGCTCGTCGAGATCTTCCGCGGCACGGCGCACCTGTTCGAGAACGACTTCTCCGCCGCCGTCGCGCACGCCGACCGGGCCGTACGCGCGGGCGAGGAGCGCGGGGAGTTCTGGGTCCGCTCCTACGGGATGCTGGTGGGCGGGCTCAGCCTGTGGCTCGCCGGCGACCTGGACGGGGCGATGCGGCGGCTCCGCCGGTCGCTGCGCACCAAACGCGACCTCGGCGACCGGCTGGGGATCACGCTGGGCCTCGAAGCGATCGCCGGTTGCCTGTGCAGCGGTGGCGACCACGTCCGGGCCGCCCGGCTGCTCGGCGCCGCGGACCGGATGCGCGAGTCCACGCGGACGTCCTGGTTCGGCCCCTACCACGCCGTCCTCCGGGACGTGCACATCGACAAGACCGTGGAGGCCCTGGGCGAGGCGCGGTACCGCGCGGCGTTCGAGGAGGGCGAGCGGCTTCCCCTGACACGCGCGATCGCGGAGGCGCTGGACGAGCCCGTTCCCGGGGGCGAGGAAGGCGCGGACGGCGGCGGGTCCCCGCTCACCGAGCGGGAACGGCAGGTCGCGGAACTCGTGGCCGAGGGGCTGTCCAATCGCGGCATCGCCGAGCGCCTGACGATCGCGAAACGCACCGCCGACTCGCACGTCGAGCACATCCTCGCGAAGCTCGGCTACTCGTCCCGCACCCAGATCGCCGTGTGGGTCAGCGGGCGGGAGCAGTGAACTCGTAGGATCCGACCGTGAGCGATCAGGAGGTCCGCGCGGAGCCGCCGTCCGGGGCCCGGGCCGGCATCACCCCCGCGGAGTTCGAGGAGTTCGTCGCCGATCGGCTCCTCGGGTCGGCCGCCCCGCACGTCAGCGGGCTGAGCGTCACGCTGCACGAGAAGGTGGCCGGCTCCGACGGGACCTACGACCTCGACGCGACCGTCCGCTACGGCTTCGCGGGCATGGACTTCCTCGTCGTGGTCGAGGCCAAGCACCACCGGAACCCGATCAAGCGGGAGCTGGTGCAGGTGCTTCACCAGAAGGTCCAGAGCGTCGGCGCGCACAAGGGCGTCATGGTGTCCACCGCCACGTACCAGAGCGGCGCCGTGGCCTTCGCGCGGGCGCACGGCATCGCCCTCGTGACGGTCACGGACGGCCGGTTCCTCTTCGAGACGAGGGACGCCGCGCCGACCGAGGGGCCCGCCGGTTCCGGCCCGCCGCCCTTCCTCGTCCACTGCCATGCCTTTCCCGGCGGGGGACCGGGCACGTCGCGGGTCGTGCTCATGGCGCCGGACGACGACGACTACCCGCGGCAGGCGGCGGAGATCCTGCTGGGCCGCCCGTTCGAGGGCCTCGCCCCGTAGCGCGGCGGGCCGGTCAGGCGCCGACGTGGACGTGCGACGCCCACACCGAGGGGTACTCCGGCCACAGGTCCCGCATCCGCCGGGTCGCGGCGTGGACCGCGCCGGCGACGTCGCCGCCGTCCGCGACGGCCGTGTAGACGAGGTCGGCGATGTCGACGGCGTGCCGGTCCCCGATCGGCCACAGGGTGCCGATCACATGCCGGTAGCCGGCGAGCTGGAACGCCGACGCCAGGTGGATCGCCTCGTCCGCGAGGCGCGCCCCCGGCCGGGCGGTCGAGCACGCCGACAGGAAGGCGAGTTCGGCGCCGTCCATGCGGAGCCCGGCGAGGTCCGTCACCGTCAGCGGCCGGGTCTGGTGGTCGGCCAGCAGCAGATGGCCGGACGACGGGTCGGCGAGGTCGCTGTGCCCGTGGCAGGCGAAATGCGCCCACCGGGCCTTGGGCAGAGCCGCGAGCACCGCCTCGTGGGTGGCGGCCGGCCCGGTGAGGACGTCGACCGGGCCCGGGAAGCGCCGGCCGACCAGCGCCGCCTCGGCCTCCGCGCCCGGCAGGTCGGACCGGCCGCCGGGGGTGCCGGGCATCGCGACGGCGACCGCCCGGTCACCGTCGGTCGGCGCCGTGTCCGCCGCGTCGCGCCGCGCGTGGGTCAGGGCCCGGAGGGTCGGGGTCGTCGAGCACACGACGCGGTCGACGACCGTCGCCGGGGTCTCGCCGGCCGCGGTGCCGTGGTAACCCGCCGCGTGCACCGGGAGGAACGACAGCAGCCCTGACAGGCACCACCACAGCCTCGGCCACGGCGCGCCGTCCTGGGGCGGCCCGCCGATGCCGAGGTGGTCGAGCACCGGACCGGCCACCGCGTCCCACAGCCATTCGAGCGTCCGCGACATCCGGTGCTGCCCGGCCGCCCACGCTCTGGCGCTCCCCGCGCCGATCTCCTCGACCGCGGCCAGGAACGCGCCGACCTCCGCCGTCACCGCGTCGGGGGTGAGCGCGGGCAGCGGCACGGCCGCGACGCCCGCGCCGGCGTCGAGGACCAGCGCGTGCGACCCGAAGTCCGACACGTTGACGATCACGACGTGGCCGCGGGCCGGTGCGAGGTCGCGGACGGCGGGCGGGCGCAGGAAGCGGTCGAGGCCGGGAAGTTCCCGGATCTCCGCGACGAGCCGGTCGAACGCCGCGGCCGCGGCGCGGCGCTCCACCGACGGCTGGGGCGCCGGGTCGGCGCCGCTGCCGGGGACTCCCACCGGGGGCGCGGAACGGTCGAGTTCCGCGCAGAGGGAGGTGAACCGCCCGGCCAGATCCGGGTCGCGCTCGGCCAGCTCGGAGAGGTCGGTGCGGGTATCGAGCGCCCGGCCGAGCAGCAGCCCGCGTCCCTGCTCGAACAGCGCGACTGCGTGCTCGACCTGCCCGGCGCGCACGCAGCAGGCGGCGGCGTCCGAACCGATCCCGCCCATGTCGCCGAGGAGGATCTCCTGGTCGCGGCGTTCGAGGCCGCGCGGGACCGTCCGTCCGATCAGGTCGACGACCGTCGTGTAGGCGGACACGGCGTCCTCCCAACGTCCGGCCTCGGCGGCGAGCCTGGCCCGGCGGGCGGCCGCGACCGCGCGGACGCGGGGCGGAGCGGCCTCGGCCGCCGCTCCCTCCCGGCATGCCGCGAGCGCCTCGTCGAGGTCCGGTCCGGCGCCCGCGCGGGCGAACCGGGCGCCGAGCGCCTGGCCCAGGTTGGCCAGGTAGCCGGCGCGGTCGGGATGGTCGGGGTCGATGGCGTTGACCGCGGCGCGGGCGGCGCCGATCGCCGCGTCCACGTCCGCGGCCTCGCCGGTGCGCTCGAACCGCCGGTGCAGGACGAGCGCGCGGTTCGACAGCACCGCGGCACGGCGCGGGTGGCCCTCGGGGACGGCCGCCGCGGCGGCCTGGACGGTCTCGACCGCCTCGTCGATGTCGGCCCGCTCCCCGCTGATCGAGAACCGGGCCTGCAGGGCCGTGCCGAGGTTGGACAGGCGCACGCCCCGGCTGGAGTGCCCCGCCGGGGTGGCGAGGACCGCCTTCCGGCAGGCGTCGACCGCCTCGTCGATGTCCTCGCGGCGCCGCAGGGAGTCGTACCGGATCTGCAGCGCGCCGCCCAGGTTCGCCAGCATCGTCCCGCGGTCGGGGCTCGCGTCCGGCGAGGCGGCCACCGCCATCCGGAGCGCGTCGACCGCCTGGTCCAGGTCCGTCTGGGCGCCGGTGCCGCGGAACCGGGACAGCGAGGCCGCCCCGAGGTTGCCGAGGTAGGCCGCCAGGTGCGGGTGGCCGGGCGGCGCGGCGGCGACCGCGGCGCGCCCAGCCTCGACCGCGGCGTCGATGTCGGCATCCTCTCCGGTGCGCTCGAACCGCACGCGGAGGATGTCGCACAGGTTCGACAGGCGCGAGGGCCGGTCGGGATCGTCCGGCGGGGTGGCGGCCGAGGCCCGCCGGGCGAGCGCGACCGCCTCGTCCAGTTCCCTCCGGCCGCCGGTGCGCCGGTGCAGCTCGCACAGCGCGTTGGCGAGGTTGGACCGCCGCCCGCACAGATCCGGATCGTCGGCGGGGGTGGCCGCCACCGCGGCACGCCCCGCCTCGACCGCTTCGGCCAGGTCGCGCTCGTCTCCGGTCTGGACGGACCGGATCCGCAGGACGTCACTGAGGTCGGACAGGTGGTCGGGACGTCCGGGGTCGTGCGGCTCGGCGACGGCCGCCGCCTCCCGATGGGCCTCGACCGCCTCGTCCAGGTCCGCCGGGTCCCCGGCGCGGTCGAACCGGGCCAGCAGCGCGTGGCCGAGCTGCGACAGCTGCCCGGCGTGCGCGGGGTGGTCGGGGGCGGTGGTGATCACCGCGTCCCGCGCCAGGTCGATCAGCTCGTCCAGCTCGGTGACCCGGCGGGCCAGCGCCTCCCTCGTCCGCAGGGCGAGATCGAGGTTGGAGGCCATGGCGGCGCGGTCGGGGTGGTCGGGCCAGCCGGTGACCGCGGCCTGCCCGGCCTCGATCGCGGCGTCGAGGTCCGCCTCGCCGCCGAGGTGCTCGAACCGGGTCAGCAGGGCGTTGCCGAGGTTGGACAGGGAGAGGGCGCGTTCGGGGTCGCCCGGCCCGGCGGCCTCCACCGCCGCCCGGCCGAAGGTGATCGACTCCTCCAGGTCGGACGGCGCGCCCGTCCGCTCGAAGCGGGTCAGCAGCGCGCTGCTGAGGTTGGTCCGGCAGCGGCCGTGCTCGGCGTGGCCCGGCCCGGTGGCGTCGGCCGCCAGCCGGAACAGCTCGACGGCGCGGTCCAGGAGGCCGGGGTCCTGCGAGGCGAGCGTGTCCCGGTAGAGCATCCGGCCGAGGCGGGCCAGCAGCCCGCCGCCGTCCGGGGCGTCCGGGGGATCGCGGTCGAACAGCTCGCCGATCAACGGAGGGACCGCGGCCGGAACCAGCCGGTGCACCGGATTGAGCAGGTCCAGGGCGACGGTGAGGTCCGGTTCGCCCTCGGTCGAGCCGCGGGCGGCGAAGCGCAGCCAGAACAGCCAGCCCGCCGCCTGGGCGACCTCGACGTCGTCCACCGGGTCCGGGACCGAGCAGATCAGGTCCACCGCGTCGGCGACGGCCCGGGGGGCCAGGACCAGGGTCGCATCACGCTCGGCGTTGAACCGGTCGACCCGATCCCGCACCTGTGCGAGCAGACGCGTTCGCACCACCGACGCTCCAACCATTCCGACAGCGGGGGAGAGCAGCAGTGAGGAACCATAGCCGTTCGGCGGCGGGGAGTTCAGGGGAGTGCGGCGGCCAGTCGGGTGCGCAGGACGGGCATGCGCTCCGGGGCGGCGGCGAGGGTCGTGGGAACCTCCCACTCGGCCAGGATCCTGAGGAGGATCGCGAGGTGCCGCGGGTCCTCGTCCGCCAGGAGTTCGTCGGCGCGGGCCACGGTGAGGGCGGGCCGGTCGAGGTCGCGCAGGCAGTCAAGGAACGCGTCCCAGTTGTGGCCGAAGTAGTCCGGGAAGGCCAGGGCCCGCGCCGCCTCCCGGAAGAAGGCGGCGCGGGTGCGGCACGCGTGCCCGTCGACGGCCGCGCGCACCGGATCGCTGGTCAGCGTCAGCCAGTGCGGCGGCGTGGTCATCGGACGGGTCCCTTCCTAGGAGAGCTTGTAGAAGTTGGAGTAGTGGTCCGGCGAGAAGTAGACGGTGCCGGTGCTGCTGTGGACGATCCGGTAGGCGTCGCGCGAGGCGCCCTTCGCCCGCGAGTAGACGTCGTACTCGTGGTAGGACACGCCGACCGGGAGCTGGCCGTCGTAGTTGTGGTAGACGCCGCCAGTGTAGTTGTACCGGCCGTCAGGCCAGGAGTACCAGCCCGAGCTGGACGGCCAGCCCTTGCCGGCCCACACCGAGGCGGCGTACCGGCCGTCGGAGCAGCGGGAGATCGTGCAGGAGCCGTAGACCGCGGCGCCTGCCGGGACGGTGGCGGTGACGCCCGTCGCGCATGTCGCGGCCGCCAGGGTGACGGCGGCTCGTTTCGTCCAGGACGGCCGGGAGCGCTGCCTGAGCACAGGTACCTCCTACGAACGAGTGCGTCCCGAAGGGGACGTTTCCCCCGGACCCGGACCGCGCCCGGATCGAGGGCGACCAGCCGTCATGATGACCTTGCGGAGGGGCGTAGTCGATACAAAGCCGCCAAGTTTCTATGAACAGGATCTGACGCCACGACTGGGACTTAGTGCCATTGACCGGACGGCGCGCCAGGCCGAGGCCGCGGTTCGCCGGGGTCAGCGCCGCTCCTGGATGCGGATCAGGTTCCCCGCGGGATCGCGGAACGCGCAGTCGCGCACCCCGTACGGCTGCTCGATCGGCTCCTGGACGACCTCGGCCCCCGCGGCCTGCACCCTGTCGAAGGTGTCGTCGAGGTCGGGGGAGGCGAGCAGGATCCAGCCGTAGGTCCCCTTGGCCATCATCTCGGCGATGGTGCGGCGCTCGTCGTCGGTGATGCCGGGATCGGTGGTCGGCGGCGCGAGCAGGATCGAGGTGTCGGGCTGCTTGGGCGGCCCCACCGTGATCCAGCGCATCCTGCCGCCGCCGACGTCGTTGCGGACCTCGAAGCCGAGCGCGTCGCGGTAGAAGGCCAGCGAGGCGTCCGGGTCGTCGTGCGGGAGGAAGCTCGTGTGAATGGTGATGTCCATACCGGTCACGCTAGCCGCGGCTTCTTCACCCGCGCTTCTCGATTCCTGACCGGTCTCGCCCAAGGGCCGCAAGGGCATCGCAATGCGCCGGCGGCGGAGATCCCGGGTCGGAGGGCGATCGCCCTGATCTTTGCGCTAGGCAATAATCCGTCGGCACCCGGACCACCCGGACCACCCGGACCACCCGATCTCGCCGGGCTCACGCGGCATGCCGGGCGTCTCCCTGGCGGCGGGGTCTCCGTCCGGCCCTAGCGGGCGTGGCGGTCGAGGAAGGCGCCGATCGCGCCGGCCACGGGCCCGGGGGCCTCCTCGGCCATGTGGTGGCCGGAGTCGATGGGACCGCCGCGGACGTCGTCGGCCCACGCCCGCCAGATCCGCACCGGATCGCCGTAGATCTCCTCCAGGTCGTCGCGGGCCGACCACAGCACCAGCACCGGGCACTGGACGCGGCGACCGGCACGGCGGTCGTCCTCGTCGTGCCTCCGGTCGATGCCCAGTCCGGCCCGGTACTCCTCCAGCATGCCGTGCACGGTCGCCGGGTCGTGGATCGCCTCGCGGAAGTCGGCCCACGCCTCGGGGGCCATGTGCTCGCCGGTCGCGGTGTACCAGGCGTCGGGGTCGGCGCTGATGATCCGCTCCGCCGGTTTGTCCGTCTGCCCGAAGAACCACCAGTGCCACCACCGGGCCGCGAAACGGGCGTCGCAGCGCTCCAGGTGCTCGACCACCGGCAGCCCGTCCATGGGGATCAGCGCGGTGACGGCGGCGGGATGGTCCATCGCCGTCCGGAACGCCACGAGGGCCCCGCGGTCATGCCCCGCGACGGCGAACGACCCGTGGCCGAGGGCCCGCATGAGGGCGACCATGTCCCCGGCCATCGCGCGCTTGGAGTACGGCGCGTGGTCGGCGTCGGTCGGCGGCTTGGACGACTTCCCGTATCCCCGCAGGTCCGGGCACACCACAGTGAACCGGTCCGCGAGGAGCGGCGCGACCTTGTGCCAGGTGGCGTGCGTCCGGGGATGGCCGTGCAGCAGCAGGAGGGCCGGTCCCGTCCCACCGTGCCGCACTCGCAGGGTGGCGTCGCCGACGTCTACCCGGTCCAGGGTGAAGCCGTCGAAGTACACGGGGGTCAGTGGCGGGTGGGGAGGCGGACGACCGTGACGAAGAAGTCGTCGATCTGCCGTATGGCCTTGATGAACTGGTCGAAGTCGACGGGCTTGGTGACGTAGGCGTTGGCGTGCAGCTTGTAGCTGCGCAGGATGTCCTCCTCCGCCGACGACGTGGTCAGCACCACCACCGGGATGGAGGCCAGCTCCGGGTCGGACTTGATCTCTTCGAGGACCTCGCGGCCGTCGCGCTTGGGCAGGTTCAGGTCGAGGAGGACCAGGTCGGGACGGGGCGCGTCGGCGTGCTCCCCCCGCTTGTAGAGGAAGTCCAGGGCCTCCGCGCCGTCGCGGACGACCTGCAGGGTGTTGCCGACCTTGTTGTGCTCGAAGGCCTCACGGGTCATCAGCTCGTCGCCGGGGTCGTCTTCGACCAGCAGGACGGTGATGGGTTGGACGGCGGTGCTGGTCACGAACTGGCTCCTTGGAGGTCGGTGGTCGGGGAGGGAACGTCGGCGTCGGGCGTGCCGTCCGCGGACGCGCCGGCGCCGTCCGCGGTCCGGCCGTCGGGGGCGTCGTCGGAGGCCTCCGCGCCGGAGGGCGCGGCGGGCGGGTCGTCGGCCGCGAGGGTGAAGTGGAACCGGGAGCCCTCCTCGCGGTCGGGGTCGAGCCAGATCCGGCCGCCGTGGTATTCGACGATCTTCTTGCACAGCGCCAGGCCGATGCCGGTGCCGGCGTAGGCGTCGCGGCTGTGCAGCCGCTGGAAGATGACGAAGATCTTGTCGGCGTACTCGGCGGGGATGCCGATCCCGTTGTCGGTGACGGTCAGGTGCCAGTGCCCGTCCTCCCGCTCGCAGGTGACGCGGACGACCGCCTCGCGGTCGGGGGAGCGGAACTTGACCGCGTTGCCGATCAGGTTCTGCCACAGCATCACCATGAGCGTGGGGTCCGCGGTGAGCTCCGGGAGGTCGTCGGGCCTCTCGACGCGGGCGCCGGACTCCGTGAGGGGGCCGTCGAGGTTGGCCAGCGCCTCGTCGAGCGGCTCGCCCAGCGAGAGCGTCCGCTGGTGCTGGTGCAGGCGGCCGACCCGGGAGAAGGTCAGCAGGTCGTTGATCAGCACCTGCATGCGCTTGGCGCCGTCCACCGCGAAGGCGATGTACTGGCGGCCGCGGTCGTCGAGCTGGTCGGAGCAGCGGCGCTCCAGCATCTGGCAGAACGAGGCGACCTTGCGCAGCGGCTCCTGCAGGTCGTGGCTGGCGACGTAGGCGAACTGCTCCAGCTCGGCGTTGGAGCGGCGTAGTTCCACGGTCTGCGCGTCCAGCTCCGCGGTGCGGCTCTGGAGCAGGCGCTCGCGTTCGGTGGACTGTTCCAGAGCCATCGTGATCCGGCCGCGCATCGCCTCCACGGCGAGGGCCACGTCGCGGACGTCGGCGGGGCCGTGCGCGCCGATGACATGGGTGAAGTCTCCGTCGGCGACCCGGCGTGAGGCGGAGCGGAGCATGCGCAGCGGCCGGTCCACGGCGTGGTGCAGCAGGATGGCCAGCAGCGCCGCGGTCGCCAGCAGTGCGATGAACAGGGTGGTCAGCGTCCAGTCCCGCATCGTGCGGGTGTGGCGCAGGTCCGCGCGGCTCTCGGCGCGGACCTGGCTCAGGTGGCGGTTCTGGACCGCCCAGGTGGCACGGACCTGGTCGAAGGCGGGCTTGCCCCGGGCCGCGGTGGCGGCCGCCTCGCCGCCGGAGCCCTGCTCGCGGACCTGGTCGATGACGACGGCGCCGTAGTCGCGGCGCCACGCGTCGATCGCCCGCCCGGTCGCGTCGAGGTCGGCGCGCAGCGCGGGCTCGTCGGCCAGCAGCCGGCGCAGCCGCGCGGAGGACTGCTGCTCGGTGGCCAGCCCGTCGGTGTAGGGCTGCAGGAACTGCCGGTCCCCCGCCAGGGCGTAGCCCCGCACGCCGGTCTCCTGGTTGAGCATGGCCATCTGCATCCGGCTCGCCTCGACCTGCGCCGGCGCGATCCTGTCCACCAGCCGGTCCGAGGCCCGCGCGGTCTCCTCCAGCAGGCTGTGGACCACCGCGGCGCCGGTGACGGTGAGCGCGACGATCAGCAGCGCGGCCAGCATGAACCAGGCGCGGACGGTCAGTCCCCGCCGCGGCGGGGGGCCGCTCGCCGGCGGCGGTGCGGCGAGATCGGCGGATTCGGCCGTCTCGGCGTCCCGCACCGTCAGGGGCGGTGTGCTCATGTGGGGGTCCATCCAAGGTGAATGACGGCGACGTCGTCGGCCAGCCCGCCGTGCTGGAGCGAGGCCGCCTCGACGTCGGTGATGAGTGTGTCGACGAAGTCGCCGGGGGAGAGCGCGCGGTGGCCTTGGGCGAGCCGGAGCAGGCCGGTCAGGTCGAGGCGGCGGCCCTCGTCGTCGATCTGGCCCTCGAACAGCCCGTCGGTGAACAGGACGAGCGAGGCGCCCGGCGGCAGGGGGATCTCGTGCTCGCGCCAGCCGGCCAGTCCGGGCACCATGCCCACGCCCAGCCCGCCCGGCGGCTCGACCAGCCGCACCTCGCCGTTGCCGTGCATCAGGAACCCGGGGTGCCCGGCGCGGACCACCCGCGCCACGGAGCGGTCGGGGAACAGGGTCGCCGTGATGAGGGTGACGAACATCTCGGAGCCGCCGTCCTCCCCGGCCAGCAGCTCCTCCAGGAGTTCGACCACCCGCGCTCCGCGCGTTCCGGCCAGCACGAACGACCGCCACGCCACCCGCAGGCTGACGCCCAGGGCCGCCGAGGCGGGACCGTGCCCCGCCACGTCCCCGATCACCGCGTGCACCAGGCCGTCGCTGGTCTCCACCACGTCGTAGAAGTCCCCGCCCAGCAGGGAGTGGGCCCGCCCGGGGCGGTACCGCGAGACGACCCGCAGGCGCGGATTGGACACCCTCGGCCGCGGCAGCAACCCGCGCTCCAGCCGGGCGTTCTCCTGGGCGCGCATCTGCTGGACCTGGAGCGCCGCGACCGCCTGCTGGACCTGGCGCCGCTGCACCGCGTACCGGATCGCCCGCCCGAGCCGATCCGCCTCCAGCTGGTCCTTGGAGAGGTAGTCCTGCGCGCCGGCGGCCATCGCGGAGGTGCCCGCCTGAGACTCGGCGAGCCCGGTCAGCACCACCACCGCGGCGCCCGGCGCCCACTCCAGCACCTGCCGGAGCACCGCCAGGCCCTGCGACTCGCCCAGGTGCAGGTCGAGCAGCACGCAGTCGGGCATGGGGTTCGCCGACAACGGGCCCCGCGCCTCGGGAAGCGAACGCACCCACTGCAGCGACGCCCGCAGCCCGGTGTCGGCGAGGGTGTCCTCCACCAGCAGCGCGTCGGCCGAGTCGTCCTCCACCAGCAGGACCCGCAGCGGCCCGAGCTCCGGCTCCCCGTCGGCGGCGCCGGTGATCGCGATCGGCATGCGCGGTCCGGGCGGCGCGGAAGGGCGCGCCCCGAGGCCGGCCGCCTCAAGACCCTGCGACATCAGTCCGTCCACCGCCCTTCCCCCCTCCGACCCGCCGGTGCCGCGCCGATAGTAGTTGCCTTATGGCAAATATGCATCCGCGGCGCACCGCCGCGCGACGCATCCGCGTCGTCCGTGACCTGCCCGACCGCGACCGTAACGCACCGGTGCCCGTGACCCGTCCGGACGGGTCCCCTCCCGTGGCGCACCTTCTACCGGCTTCGCGCCTGAGCGGGAACGCCGGCCTCGCCGCGCGGACCACCGCCCGCGCCGGGCGCTGTGTCACTGCCCGCGCCGGGCGCTGTGTCACCGCCCGCGCCGGGCCCTGTGTCACCGCCCTTGCCGGGGGCCGTGTCATCGCCCGCGAACAGCTCGATGAGGACCTGGACGTCGTGGTCGGCTTCGGCGGGGTGCCGGAAGGGGCGGTCGGCGTTGACGGTGTAGCGGTTGCGGCGCCCGATCCGGGTGCGGGTGAGGTACCCCGCCTCCTCCAGATCCGTGATGATCAGCTGGGCCGCGCGCTCGGTGATGCCGATGTCCTGGGCGACGTCGCGGACCCGGAGGCCGGGGTCGCGCGCGATGGCGATCAGAACCCGCGCGTGGTTGGTCAGGAACGTCCACGGCTTGTCGTCGCGCCGCCTCGGCGTCCTCTCCATCCGCCCGCCTCCCCTTCCCGCGTCCGCCTTCCCCGCCGCGGGCGCGCGGTGTGCGCCGGTCGGCGGGATCCGCCGCCGGGGAGGGGGAGGCCGTGCTCAGAGCGTCATCATACGAGGAATCTTTGCGGAATAATATTTCCTGTAACGGAAGTGATGCGTAGACGTTCCCGGCGCCCGCGCCGCAGGGCTCACCCGCTGCGCCCCGCACCCGGCGGCAGCGACTCGGCCAGCGCTGCGTCCAGGGTCGGGTGGATGGTCAGGCGCTCGTCGACGTGCGTGATCTGCAGGACGCGCCGGACCGCGTCCTGCAGCGGTCCGGCCAGTACGGCGCTGCCGCCGCGTCCCTCGGCCGCCAGGTAGAACCGCATCAGCAGGCTGAGGCCCACCGAGTCCAGGTACCGCAGCCCGCTCAGGTCGAGCACCAGGTGCTCGCCGTGCTCGCTGCGCAGGCCGCGCATCCGCTGCTCGGCCTGCTGCGCGGTGTCCAGTGCCAGATCCCCGGTCATCGTGATCACTGTCCAGCCGTTCCGCGCGTGGCCGGTCACCTCGGCCATGGCGTTGCCTCCACGTCGTTCCGCTTTCTCTGGGTCGGGGCCCTGCGCCGTCGGCGCGCCGGGCACGTCAGGGGTGGTCGGTACCGGGCGCTGCGGCGTCGGGCGGGGCGAGGCGGACGGTGGCCAGCTCCGGGAGGCCGGAGAGGGTCAGCACCGGTTCCAGCAGAACCGGAGCGATCAGTTCGAGATGGTCGGCATGGGCGAACAGGACGCTCAGCCCCGCGCTATCAAGGTACTCGACCGCGGTGAGGTCGAGGACGAGTTCGCCCCCGTCCTCGCGGGCGGTGTCCAGCGCCGTGGCGAGGGCCCCGCTGTTGCTCATGTCGATCTCGCCGACGGCCGTCACGAGCGCCCTCCCGTCCGGGCGCCGGGCGGACCTGAGGGTCAGGGGTGTGCTCATGAGCCAATCCAGGTGTGCATGTGGACGGTGGTGCCGTCCGGGCCGGGCGTGATCGTGAGCTTGCTCATCAGCGCCCGCATCAGGGCGGTGCCGCGGCCGCGGTTGAGGTCGGCGTCGGGCCCTCCGGGCGGCTTCCACCGGCCGGTGTCGGCGATGGTCAGGTGCAGCTGGTCGACGAAGGCCTCGGCCCGCAGCCGGACGGTGTGCACTCCGGCGGCGGGCCGGCCGTGCTCGACGGCGTTCGCGCACGCCTCGCCGGCGGCGACCAGCACGCCCTGGGCGGTGCGGCGGGGGAGCTGGCACTGGGCCAGCCAGCCGCGCAGCGCCTCCCGCAGCGGGGCGAGCTGCGCCGACTCGGCGGGGAAGCTCACGTCCAGCGGCGCGGGGTGCCGGTACAGCATCAGCGCGACGTCGTCGTCGTAGCCGCCCGGCGGGGCCAGGCTCGTCATGATGTGGGTGGCGAGCTCGTCCACCCCCCGCTCGCCGCCCTCCTGGACGGCGTGCCCGACCCGCTCGATGCCCTCGTTCAGGGAGCGGCGGCGTCGTTCGACGAGGCCGTCGGTGTACAGCAGCACGGTGGCCCGGGCGGGGATGGTGGTCGCGGCGTCCGGCCGGGGCCGCGGGGAGCCGACGGCGATCGGGACGGACCTGCCGCCTTCGAGCAGCTGGGTGGTGCCGTCGGCCCGGGCGAGGATGGCGGGCGGATGCCCGGCGCTCGAATAGGTGAGGTCGCCGGTCGCGGGGTCGAGGACGCCGCAGAACACGGTGGAGCAGCGGGCCCCCGGGACGCCGGCGGCGAAGCGGTCCAGGGCCGTGAGCGTCCCCGCGGGGCCCGCGTCCTGGAGCAGGAGGGCCCGGCAGGCGCTGCGCAGCTGGCCCATGACGGTGGCGGCCTCCAGCCCGCGGCCGACGCAGTCGCCCACGATGATCCCGATGCGGCCGTCGGGAAGGGCGAAGATGTCGTACCAGTCGCCCCCGACCTCCAGCGGCCGCGCCGCCGGCTCGTACCGGACGGCGAACCCGTCGGGCAGCTCGGACGGCCCGAGGATGGCGCGCTGCAGGGCCAGGGCGGTGTCGCGCTGCTGGTCGATCAGGTTGGCGCGGGAGAGCCCCTGGGAGAGGCGTCCGGCGAGCAGGGACAGCAGCAGCCGGTCCTGGTCGGTGAACGGGCGCCGCTCGGTCAGGTCGATCCAGAGGACGAGGGTGCCCCGGGGGTGTTCGAGCGTGATCGCGGTGGGGTGCTCGGCGACGGGGGTGAGAGGCGGGTGCTCGCGCAGCGCGGCCAGCTCCCCGCGGCGCTCCTCGGACAGGTCCTGCCAGCTCTGCCCCGGCTCGGTCGAGGTCAGCTCCGGCGGTCCGCCGCCGAAGACGGCCGCCATCACCCGCTCGGCGTGCCAGAGGTCCCGCAGCTCCTCCAGCGCGCCGACCAGGGTGTCGCGCAGGCTCACGGCCTCGGTGAGGCGCATGCTGAGGGCCGCGAGGGCGCTCTCGCGCTGGATGGCGTAGTGGTCGGCGGTGACGTCCCGGAAGGTGCCGACGATGACCCGCCGGCCGGATTCGGGGTCGCGGACGTGGTTGAAGGCGACGCTGACCCAGACGCGATGGCCGTCACGGTGCCTGACGGGGACGTCGAAGGTGCCGCGCTCCCGCACGAGCATGCTCTCGAAGGCCTGGGCGACCTGCCGGTGCGCTTCGAAGTCGGTCTTCTCGTCCGGCCACCAGGGAGGCTTCGGGGGATAGGGCAGCCCGGCGGCCTCGTAGCCGAGGATGTCGGTGAAGGCGGTGTTGAACTCGACGACGCCGCCGTCCTCCGCGCAGACGAAGAACGCCTCCTGGAGGGAGTCGACCAGCGCGGTGCGCCACCGAGCGTGGTGACCGCGCAGCCGGGCCAGCTCCACGTTCGCCCGCACGCGGGCCAGGAGCTCGGCGGCGGCGAAAGGCTTGAGAAGGTAGTCGTCGGCGCCCGCCCGAAGGCCCTCGATCGATGCCTCCTGGCCGGCGCGGGCCGACAGCAGCAGCACCGGCAGGGCGGCGGTGCGCTGGTCGCCGCGCAGGGCGGCGACCAGCTCCAGCCCGTCCACGTACGGCATCATGACGTCGCTGACCACCATGTCGATCCCGCCCTCGCGGACCGCCCGCAGGGCCGCCCGGCCGTCGGCGACGGTCTCCACCTCGTAGCCGGCGCCGCGCAGGAGCCGGGTGAGGTACTCGCGCATGTCGGCGTTGTCGTCGGCGACCAGCACCCGCGCCGGGACCTCGGGCGCGGGCACCGGGACCGGCTCGGGCGGCGTCGGGTCGGTCGAGTTCGGGTCCCCGCCGGAATGCTCGGCGGGCAGCCAGCGCAGCGCCTCCTGCACGTAGGGGTCGGCGGTGACCGACGCCGCCGTGGAGGAGCGCGGCGGGGCGACCGCGCCGGGAGGCAGGTGGTCGCTCCCGAACGGCAGCCGGACGGTGAAGCGCGTGCCCTCGCCCTCGGTGCTCGCGGCGTCGATGGTCCCGCCGTGCAGGCCGACGAGCTCCTTGACCAGGGCCAGGCCGATGCCGCTGCCCTCGTTGGACCGTGCGCGGGTGTTCGCGACGCGGTGGAACCGCTCGAACAGCCGCGGCACCTCGTCCTCGGCGACCCCGACCCCGGTGTCGGCCACCGTCACCAGCGCCCGGCCGTCCTCGACGCCGACCCGGACGTGGATCGCCCCGTCGAAGGTGAACTTCAGCGCGTTGCTCAGCAGGTTCAGGATCACCTTCTCCCACATGTCGCGGTCGACGTAGACCGGCTCGGGGAGCGGCTCGCACTCGACGGTGTAGGCCAGGCCCGCCCTGTCCACGGCGGAGCGGAAGACGCTGGCCAGCTCGGCGGTGACCTCGGGAAGGTCGACCGGCTCGTACCGCGCCTGCATCCGGCCGGCCTCGATGCGGGAGAAGTCCAGCAGCGAGTTGACGAGCCTGCCGAGGCGCAGCCCGTTGCGGTGGATGACGTCCAGCTCGCGGTGCACCTGCTCGCCGGCGCCCTCCAGGCTCGCGCGCAGTTCCTGCACCGGGCCCATGATCAGGGTCAGCGGGGTGCGGAACTCGTGGCTGATGTTGGAGAAGAACGTCGTCTTGGCCCGGTCGAGCTCGGCGAGTTCCTCGGCGCGCCGCCGCTGCGCCTGGTAGCCGCGGGCGCTGCCGATGCCCGCCGCGACGTGCCCGGCCGCCAGTTCCACGAAACCGCGGTAGGCGTCGTCCAGCTGGCGGTAGGGGTTGAGCCCGGCCACCAGGAAACCGTACGGCGCGCTGCCCTGCCGCGGCAGCGGCACCACCAGGGCCTGGTCGGGTGGCTGGGGCCAGTCCCCCGAGGGCAGGACCCCGAACCGAGGATCATCGAGCTGCATCAGCACCGATTCTCCCCGCGTGAGCACCGCCGCGGGCCAGATTCCGCCGGGTTCGTCCGCCGACATCGCGGCGGGGACGGCCGGATGGTCGCGGGCGACGCCGGTCGCCCCGGCGAGCCGTGCCGTCCCGCCGTCCTCGAACAGGTAGGTCAGCGTGAAGGGAAGGTCCTTCCGGTTGCGGTCGAGCTGCCGGTCGACGAAGGCCAGCGTCTCCTCCTCGGTCCGGATCACGCTGGGGTCGGAGCCGAGCTCGCGCAGCGTCGTCATCCGCCGATCGCCGATGACCCGCTCGGTCTCCTCGCTGACCACGCACAGCATGCCCACCACGTCGCCCGCGTCGTCGCGCAGCGGGCTGTAGGAGAAGGTGTGGTAGGTCTCCTCGGGGTAGCCCGATCGTTCGAGGAACAGCAGCAGGGCCTCGTCCCACGTGGCGTTCCCCGTGCCGAGCACCGTGTCGATCCTCGGTCCGATGTCGGGCCAGATCTCGGTCCACACCTCGCGGGCCGGCCGGCCCAGCGCCCACGGGTACTTGCGTCCGAGCGTGTCGCGCCGGTAGGCGGCGTTGCAGAAGAAGGTCAGCCGCGGCCCCCAGGCCATCCACATCGAGAAGCGGGACGACAGCAGGATGTCGACCGCTGTCCGCAGGCTCTGCGGCCAGCCGTCCGGAGGGCCGAGCGGCGTCGCCGTCCAGTCCACCGCGGCGAGATCGGGGCCGATCTCCCTGTCGGCGGAGAAGACGCCGGCCCCCGCCCGCGGCTCGCGTCCGGCCTCCTCAGAACGCTCGGCGTCCTCCGAAAGCGCCACCGCACCCCTCTTCCATTAAGGCGATCACCTACCGCATCCGGCGGACGCCCGCCGCGCCCGCTCCCCGCATGGCCCTGCCTTTACCCCGGATGACCCGGAGGCAACAACCGTTTCGCCAGAACCTGGACGTCCGTCGTGCCGCGCCTTTCCGCGGCGCGCCGCCGCCGTCGCGGCCGCGCGTCCAGGTCATTACTTACGTGATAAGCAGTACAAACAGGGTAAAGCCCTTTTTCTGGCGGGACTGCCGCCACGGTCCCGACCAGAGGAGGTGACGGTGACGGAGCACGCCCGCCACCTCGAACCCGCGCCCGCCCCCACCGCCGCCGAACGGGAGCGGCTCGCGGCCGTCCGCCGCTACCGGATCCTCGACACCCCGCCCGACGGCACGTTCGACACCATCGCCTCCCTCGCCGCACGCAGCTGCGGCGCGCCGATCGCCACCGTGGCCATCGTGGACAGCGACCGTATCTGGTTCAAGGCGGCCCACGGCCTGCACGGCGTCTCGCAGATCGACCGCGACCCCGGGCTGTGCGCCTCCGCCATCCTGCACGGCGGCCCGTATGTCGTCAGGGACGCGCTCACCGACCCGAGGACGGCCGCCAACCCGCTCGTCCACGGCGAGATGGGCGTGCGGTTCTACGCGGCGGCCCCCATCACCACCGCGGACGGACACCGCCTCGGCACCGTCAACGTGCTGGACACCCGTCCCCGCGACGCGTCCGAGGACCAGCTGGCCATCCTGACGGACCTGGCGGCCCTGGTCGCCCAGGAGCTGGAACTGCGGCTGTCGTCGATCTGCACCATCACGGCCGAGCGCACCATGCGCACCGGAGCCGAGCGCCTGGTGCGCACCCTGCAGCGCACCCTGCTGCCGCCCGCCCTGCCGAAGGTGCCCGGCCTCGACGCCGCCGCCGCGTACCACCCGGTCTCCCAGGACGAGGTCGGCGGCGACTTCTACGACCTGTTCCCCCTGGACGACGGCCGCTGGGCGTTCTTCCTCGGCGACGTGTGCGGCAAGGGCGCCGAGGCCGCCGCCCTGACCTCCCTCACCCGCTACACGCTGCGCGCCGCCGCCATCTACGAGCCCGACCCCTGCGCCGCGCTCGGCAACCTCGACTCCGTCCTCAAGGGGGAGTACCAGAGCGACCCCCGCTTCTGCACGGCCCTGTTCGGGGTCCTGGACCCCGAACCGGACGGCTCGTTCGCCGTGACGCTGGCCGGGGGCGGCCATCCGCCCGCCCTGGCGGTCCGCGCGGACGGCACGGTCGAGGCCGTCGACACCCCGGGCGGGCAGCTCATCGGGATACTGCCCGAACCGCGCTTCGCGCAGGCCGACGTGCGCCTCGCCCCGGGCGACGCCCTCCTGCTGTACACCGACGGCCTCACCGAGGCACGAACCCCGGACGGGGCGATGCTCGGCGACGAGGGTCTCACCGCGCATCTGACCAGCACGCCCTTCGACGGAGCGGATAATCTGCTGGCGAACATCCATAAACTGCTCACGGAACTGGGCGCGGGAGTCAGCGACGACACGGCGCTGCTGGCCCTCTCCGTGCCCCGCCGTGCCGAACCGTCCGGACAGGAGCCTCTTCGGTGACCGACCACACCTTCACCGTCAACCTCCCGTCCGAGGAGGCCGAGGTCCCGGTCCTGCGCGTCGCGGGAGACCTCGACTACCACACCGCCCCCCGCCTGCGGGAGGCGCTGGAAGCCCTGCCGCTGGCCCCCGGCGGCGGCGCCGTGCTCGACGTGACGGAGCTGAACTACTGCGACTCCACCGGCATCACCGTGCTCATCGCCGGCTACCGCCGGGCGCAGGCGGCCCGGAGCAGGATCGTGCTCGCGGGGCTGAACCCCGACCTCACCCGGGTCTTCGAGATCACCGGGCTCGACCAGGTCTTCGCCTTCCACCCCACCGCCGAGGAGGCCGTCACGTCCCTGCGCGGGGCCTGAGGCCGCCCGGCGGGCTCAGGCGCGCCGCGGGGTGACGAGGCCCGACTCGTAGGCGAACACGACGAGCTGGGCGCGGTCCCTGACGCGCAGCTTGGCCAGCACCCTGCTGACGTGCGTCTTCGCGGTGGCCGGACTGATCACCATGTGGGCGGCGATCTCGTCGTTGGACAGGCCCCGGGCCACCAGGACGGCGACTTCGCGCTCCCTCCTGGTGAGCATGCCGAGCCCCTCGGGGGCGGGCTCCGGGCGGCGCGCGACGTACTCGCCGATGAGACGGCGGGTGATCGCGGGCGACAGCAGCGCGTCGCCGCGGGCCGCGACCCGGACGCCCTGCACCAGGTCCTCGGGCTCGGTGTCCTTGACCATGAAACCGCAGGCCCCGGCGCGCAGCGCGTTGAAGACGTACTCGTCGAGGCCGTAGTTGGTGAGGATCACGACATGGACGCCGCTCAGCCGGGGGTCGGCGACGATCAGCCGGGTCGCCTCGATGCCGTCCATCACCGGCATCTGGATGTCGACGAGGGCGACGTCGGGCCGGTGCTCGGCGGCGAGCGCGACGCCCCGCTCGCCGTCGGCGGCCTCGGCCACCACCTCGATGTCGTCCTCGTTCTCCAGCAGGGCCCGGAAGCCGCCGCGGATGAGCGCCTGGTCGTCCACGAGCAGCACGCGGATCACGAGGGATCTCCCAGGGGAAGCTCGGCGCGCACGGTGAAGCCGCCCTCGGGGCGGGGCCCGGCCCGCAGCCGCCCGCCGAGCGCCGCGACGCGCTCGCGCATGCCGAGCAGGCCCGTGCCGGGCACGGGCGGCGCGTCCGGGTCGGCCTCGCCGTCGTCGTCGACCTGCACGACCAGTTCCCCGGTCGCGTAGTCGACGCGCACCGCGGCGGCGGCGCCGCCCGCGTGCCTGGAGACGTTCGTGAGCGCCTCCTGGACGATCCGGTAGGCCGCCCGGTCCACTTCGGCGGGCAGGTCGCGCCGCGTGCCGGAGATCGTCACCGTGGCCGGCAGCCCGATGGAGCGGGCCCGCTCCACCAGGTCGTCGAGCCGGTCGAGGCCGCTGGCGAGGGACTCGCCGTCGGAGCGGTCGGCGTCGCGCAGCACCTCCAGCGTGGCGCGCAGCTCGCGCATGGCGTCGCCGCTGGCCTCCTGGATGGCCAGCAGCGCGGGCGGCACGTCCTCGCCGCGCCTGCGCGCCAGGTGGACGGCCACCCCCGCCTGGACCTTGATGATCGAGATGCTGTGCGTGAGGGAGTCGTGCAGCTCCCTGGCGATGCGCAGGCGCTCCTCGCCGGCGCGGCGCCGGGCGGCCTCCTCGCGGGTGCGCTCGGCCTCGGCGGCCCGCCGCTCGGCCTCCTCCAGGTAGGCCTGCCGGTGCCGGGTCACCGTCGCGGTCACCCCGGCCGCCGCGAACCACCCGACCAGCAGCGAGAGGCTCTGGAGATCGCGCAGGGACCCGTCGGCGCTGGGCAGCCGCACCATCAGGCCGAGGCCGAGGAAGGCCGTGCCCACCAGCGCCGTCGCGACCCGGTGGCCCGCCCGGAAAGCGGCGAACACCGCCACGATGACGGGAAAGGCGGCCGCCGGGCCCGGCCGGACGTGGGCGGCGAGCGCGAGCATGCAGACCGCGCTGACGACGAGTGCCGCCAGGGGCGCCCGCCGCCAGGCGACGAGCGCGAGCGAGCCCGCCAGGGCCGCGGCCAGGTCGAGCGCCCCCGCGTGCGGGGTGATGGCCACGACGACCGACAGGAAGAGGGCCATCGCCACGGCGAGCAGGCCGTCCTGGACGAGCGGCCGCCACCCGTTCATGGAGCTCATCCGTGCAGATTAAGACCGTTTCCATCCAGATTCCTCGGCGGAACGGCGGAGAAATCACTACATCTCGCGGTGTAGTAGCACTGAACGTACGCTCCGGGCGTCAGTGGAAAGGCCATCTCCCGCTCGATGTGCGCTGACCTGCTCGAACACCACGATGTCAGGCATGCACACGATCGAAGACAGAAGCGGGATCCGCCCCGGGCTCACGCTCGCCGCGGTGGCCGTCGTGCAGTTCATGGTGTCGCTGGACCTGTCGGTGGTGAACGTCGGGCTCCCGCGGATCGCCGCCGGCCTCGGGTTCGGCGCGGTCGGGGTGACCTGGGTCATCCACGCCTACGCCCTCTCCTTCGGCGGGCTGCTCCTGCTCGGGGGCAAGGCCGCCGACCGGTACGGCCGCAAACCCGTCCTCCTGCTCGGGCTCGTCCTGTTCGGCCTGGCGTCCCTCGCCGGCGGCCTGGCCCAGGCGCCGGGCCATCTCGTGGCCGCCCGCGCCGCCCAGGGCGTCGGCGCGGCGGCGCTGGCGCCGGCCGCGCTGGCGCTGCTGACCGCGACGTTCCCCTCGGGCCGGGAGCGGGTCCGGGCCTTCGGGATCTGGAGCGCGACGAACGCCGCCGGGGGCGCGCTCGGCGTCCTGATCGGCGGCGTGCTCACCGAGTACGCCGGCTGGCGGTGGGTGATGCTGGTGAACGTGCCGATGACCGCCGGCGCGCTGGCGCTGGCCTGGCGCGGGGTCGCCGCCGGTCCGCCCCCGGACCGCAGGGGCCGTCCGGACGTCCTCGGCGCCGTCCTGGCCACCGCGGGGATGAGCCTGCTGGTGTTCGGGATCGTGCGCACGGACCGGCACGGGTGGACCTCGCCCGTCACCCTGACGACCTTGGCCGTCGCCGCCGCGCTGCTGGCCGCGTTCCTCCGCCAGGAGAGGACCACCGCACGCGACCCGCTGATCAGGCTGGGGCTGTTCTCCAACCGCTCGGTGGCCGGGGCCAACGCCTTCAACCTCCTGGTGGGCGCCGCGATGGCCTCGTCCTTCTACTTCATGTCGCTCTACCTGCAGCGGGTGCTCGGGCACGGAGCGGCGCTCACCGGGACCATGTTCCTGCCGTTCGCGCTGGCAGTGGCCGCGGGGTCGGTCCTGGCCGTCAAGCTCGGCTACCGGTCGGCCCCACGGACCCTGCTGGTCGCCGGCGGGCTGCTGACGGCGGCGGGGTTCGCCTGGTTCGGCATGATCAGTGCGGACGGCGCCTTCGCCGCCGACGTGCTGGGGCCCTCGATCGTCGCCGGGGTGGGCTTCGGGCTCTGCCTGGCGCCGCTCGTGTCCGTCGCCACCGGGGGCGTCGCGGCCCGGGAGACCGGCACCGCCTCGGCGCTGCTCAACAGCTCGCGCCAGATCGGCGCCTCCCTCGGCCTGGCCGCCCTCGGCACCGCCGCGCAGCACCGCACCGGCGGCGCCTCCACGCCCGCGGCCCTCAACGACGGGTACGCGCTCGGCCTCGCCCTCGGCGCCGCACTCCTGATGGCCGCCGCCCTCATCGCCCTCACCGTGCTGCGCCGCACCGCCCCGCCCGCAATGGCCGAGCGGCTCGACGACCGCGACCTGCTGACCGTCCAGGACTGAAAGGACGTCCCGTCATGACCGTTACTCCGATCGACCTCTCCACCTGCTTCCTCCACCTCGACCGCGGCGGCGGGATCTCGACCGCGCCGCGCGCCTGGAGCCCCGAGCGGGACGGGTGGCGGGTGACGGTCTTCCACGCGAAGACCAACGCCGACGTCCACGCCGACCGGTGGGAGGTCCACCCCGAGGCCGAGGAGGTCGTGTCCTGCCTCATCGGGAAGATCCGCCTCTGCCTCCGCCTGGAGGAGCCGGGTCCGCGGGAGGAGGTGATCAGGCTGACGGCCGGGAGCGCCGCCATCGTCCCGCGCGGCCGCTGGCACCGCATTGAGCTGGACACGCCGAGCAGCATCATGGCCGTCACCCTGCCGCGCGGCAGCCGGAGGGAGGAGCGGACCGTCAGCCCGCCTCGTGGCCCGGATCCAGGTCGGGCAGGGCCTGGAAGGTGAGCGGGTCGGCCTCGGCCTCGATCGTCACGTCGATCGGGGCCAGGAGGAACCCGGCGTGGTCCCCGAGCTCGGTGCGCTCCACGATCCGGCCGACCATGCGGCGGGGGACGCCGGTGAGCAGGGGCACGCCCTCGGGGCCCGGCCGCCAGGAGCAGCGGGCGAACTTGTCGATCTCGTCGCCGGTCCGCTCTCCGAACAGGGCCGCCAGTTCCCGCTGGTCCTCACCGCGTCCGAGGACGTGCACGGCCAGCACCGACGCCCTCTCGGCCGCGCGGTAGGTCCGGTTGCGGCGGGACAGGCACACCAGGAACCTGAACGGCTCGATGCTGGTCTGCGTCGTGAACCCGACCAGGCAGCCCGCCCGCGTCCCCGCGCCGGGATCGGCGGCCGTCACCACGAACATCGGGTAGTCGAATCCGGCGACGAACCTATCGCTGTCCACCGCGCCAGCCTACGGTGATGATCCGGTCCACGGCGGAAGGAAGCATCACGATGGGCACGTACGTCGTCGTCGGGGCTGGCCTCGTCGGTGCCGCGAGCGCCTGGCAGCTGGCCCGGCGAGGGCATGAGGTGACGGTGCTGGAGGGCCGCACGCCGGCCAATGCCGAGGGCAGCTCGCACGGGTCCGCGCGGATCCTCCGGTACGGCTACGCCGACCCGTTCTACGCCCAGATGGTCGTCGACGCACGGCGCGAATGGCAGGAGCTGGAGCGTTCGTCCGGGGAGCGGCTCGTCACCCGCACGGGTTCCCTGGACGCCGGGGCGGGCCGTGACCCGGCGGCGCTCGCCGCGGTGCTCGCGAGGGTCGGCGTCGAGCACGAGCTGCTGACCGCCGCCGAGGCGGCCGCGCGCTGGCCGCAGTTCCGCTTCGGCGGCGGCGAGGTGCTGTGGCACCCGGACGCCGGGGTGGTCGACGCGGAGGCCGCGGTGGCGGCCATGCTGCGGCTGGCGGAGGCCGAGGGCGCCCGGGTCGAGACCGGCCGCCCGGTGGCGGCCGTCGAGCGGGTGGGCACCCGGCACCGGGTGGTGGGCGTGGACGGGCGGGCGGAGGAGGCCGAGAAGGTCGTCGTCGCCGTGGGCGGCTGGCTGCCCGACCTGCTCGGCGGCCTCGGGTTGCCGGACTCGCTCCTGGCGGCGTTCCCGCCGCTCCAGGTGATGCAGGAGAACGCCTACCACTTCCCCTACCGGGACGATCCGGGGGAGCCGTGGCCGACGTTCATCCACAAGGAGTCGGACACGCTGGTCTACGGCCTGCCCGGCGGCCGCGACGCCGCCCTCCCGGACGGCCGGAGCGGCCAGAAGGTGGCCGAGTTCAACGGCGGACGGCCGATCCGGAGCGCGGCCGCCCAGACCGGTGCGGTCGACCCGGCCAACCGCGAGCGGATCGTCGCCTACGTCCGGCAGGCTCTGCCCGGGGTCGTCCCCGAGCCCTACGCGGAGACGACCTGCCTGTTCACCAACACCCCCACCGAGGACTTCGTGGTCGACGGCGCCGGCGGGATCACGGTCGCCTCGCCGTGCTCCGGGCACGGCGCCAAGTTCGCGCCGCTGCTCGGCCGGATCATCGCCGAAGCGGCGTCGGACGAGCGCCCGGCCCCCGACCGGTTCCGGGTGGGCGCCGGCCGCGCGGCCCCGCCCGCGCGCTGATCCGCGGCTTCCGCCCCGGCACGCGCGAAGATCGCTTAGCCTGCCGGGGTGACGAACACGCCTGGGGAACTCGCGCTGCCCGCCGCTCTCGCCGAGGTGGCCGCGATCGGCTTCGAATGGGAATGGGACGACGAGACCGACGAGGCGAGCGGCTGCGACTTCGAGATGTACGACGGCTTCGAGGACCCGGCGAAGACGGCGTGGTGGTTCCGCCTCTGGACCGGCAACCCGGAGGCGGACGGCGGCGTGTTCCGCTTCTTCGGCTCGACCGGGGCGGGCGACTACGCCGGTTTCTGGCTGGTGCGGCCCGGCGTGCCGGTCACCGGCCAGCCCGTGGTCTACATCGGTTCCGAGGGCGACCGCGGCGTGATCGCGCGCGATCTCGGCGACCTGCTGTGGCTGTTCGCCGCCGGCCTCGGGCCCGGGGAGGCGTTCGAGGACCCCGAGTCCCCCGAGGAGCCGAACGACGCCTTCCGCGCGATCGCCGAGCGCCACGCCCCCGGCCGCCGTTCGCCCGCCGAGGTCGTGGCCGCCGCGCGGGCGGAGTTCCCGCACTTCCCGGACCTCATCGCCTCGATGTGCCGCTGAGCCCGTAGGCGCCGGGCGCCCCCGGACCTTGGTCCCTGAGGGGTGCGGACGTTCCTCCCTACGCCGCCGCGGCGCGGAAGCCGACCGTGGTCCTAGGACATGCCCGGTGGCACCGGGTCGCCGGACGCTCGGCTGAGGGAGGACGAGATGGACGGCCGGGACATGCCGGTCCACGTGGGGGGACGGCTGGAGGAGCCGCTGTCGCGGTGGCTGTGGCTGGTGAAGTGGCTGCTGCTGATCCCGCACTACATCGTGCTGTTCTTCCTGGGGATCGCGTTCACCGTGCTCACCGTGGTCGCGTTCTTCGCGATCCTGATCACCGGCCGCTACCCGCGGTCGATCTTCGAGTTCGACGTCGGGGTGCTGCGCTGGGCGTGGCGGGTGGCGTTCTACGGGTACGGCGCCCTGGGCACCGACCGGTACCCGCCGTTCACGCTCGGCGACGTCCCGGACTACCCGGCCCGGCTGCGCATCGACTACCCCGGGCCTCTGTCGCGGGGGCTGGTGCTGGTGAAGTGGTGGCTGCTGGCGATCCCGCACTACCTGGTGGTCTCGCTGTTCACCGGCGGCGGCATGGGCGGGGAGAACTGGAACTCGCCGGGCGTGGTCGGCCTGCTGGTGCTCGTCGCCGCGGTCGCGCTGCTGTTCACCGGGAGCTACCTGCGGAGCGTCTTCCCGTTCGTGATGGGGATGGACCGGTGGGTCCTGCGGGTGGCCGGCTACGCCTTCCTGATGACCGACCGCTACCCGCCGTTCCGGCTGGACATGGGCGAGACCGAGCCCGGTGACGCGCCGGGCCTCGCGACGCCCGCGGCGCCGGACGCGCCGGGACGTTAGGCCCCCGCCACGGGACGTTAGGCCCTGCCGCCGGCAGCGCCCCGAGATCGACTCTGGTAGCGAACCTGAGGACGATGAGGGAGGCTCGCCATGCGGGCGCTGGTGTACCACGGGCCCGGCCGGAAGTCCTGGGAGGACGTGCCCAAGCCCGAGATCGTCGCGGACGGCGACGCGGTGGTGCGGGTGGACGCGGTGACCATCTGCGGCACGGACCTGCACATCCTCAAGGGAGACGTCCCGGCGGTGACCGACGGGCGGATCCTCGGGCACGAGGCGGTCGGCACGGTCGAGGCCGTCGGTCCCGGCGTGCGAACGGTCAAGCCGGGCGACCAGGTGCTGGTGTCGTGCATCACCGCGTGCGGCACGTGCCGGTTCTGCCGCGAGGCCCGCTACGGGCAGTGCCTGGGCGGGGGCGGCTGGATCCTCGGGCACAGGATCGACGGGACGCAGGCCGAGTACGTCCGGGTGCCGTTCGCCGACACCTCGGTGCACCCGCTGCCGCCGGGCGTGCCCGCCCAGGACGTGCTGATGCTGGCCGACATCCTGCCGACCGGCTACGAGGTCGGCGTGCTCAACGGCGCCGTCCGCCCCGGCGACGTCGTGGCGGTGGTGGGCGCCGGGCCGATCGGGCTCGCGGCGATCATGGGGGCGCGGCTGTTCAGCCCGAGCCACGTCGTCGCGATCGACCTGGCCGACAGCCGGCTGGAGGCGGCCAAGCAGTTCGGCGCCGACGCCACGGTGAACAACTCCCGGCAGGACGCCCTGGCGGCGGTCCGCGAGATGACCGGCGGCCTCGGCGCCGACGTGGCCATCGAGGCCGTCGGCGTCCCCGAGGCATTCGAGCTCACCGTCGCGCTGGCCCGCCCCGGCGGGCACGTCGCCAACATCGGCGTGCACGGCGCTCCGGCCGCGCTGCACCTCGAAGAGCAGTGGATCCGGGACATCACCATCACCACCGGACTGGTGGACACCTTCTCCACGCCCACCCTGCTCCGGCTCGTCGCCGGCCGCCAGCTGGACGCCGGACGGTTCGTCACCCACCACTTCGCGCTGGACGAGTTCCCGAAGGCCTACGACGTCTTCTCCGACCCCGCTCACACCGGCGCCCTCAAGGTCGTCCTGACCCGCTGAACCCCGTGCGGCCGTCCGCGACCGCCGCGCCGTGCGGGCGAGCGGCGAGACGACCCGGAAAGGAGAGGCCATGCGGACCCAGATCATCGTGGGCGTCGACGGCTCCGCCCACGCCTGGCGGGCCCTCGACTGGGCCGCCGACTACGCCGTCCGGCACCGCCGGCCGCTGGAGCTGGTGCACGCGTCCCGCGCGCTGGTGGACGACGGGGTGATCCCCAGGGACGCGCTGAGCCGGCTGGTCGCCGAGCGGGAGGACCTGCTCGCCGAGGCGCGCCAGTACGCGCTGAAGGTGCATCCCGACCTCGACGTCGCGACGCGGCTGGAACGGACGGACCCGGGCGGCGCGCTGGTGGAGGGCAGCGAGCACGCGGCGCTCGTGGCCGTCGGATCGCGCGGTCTGGGCGGGTTCGAGGGCCTGCTGTTCGGGTCGGTCGGGCTGTACACCGCCGCGCACGCCCGGTGCCCCGTCCTCGTGGTGCCGCATGAGACGCCCTACCCCGCCGAGGCCCCGGCGCGGGTCGTGGTCGGGGTCGAGGACCGCCCCGGCGAGAGCGCCATGGCCGGCTGGGCCTTCGAGGAGGCCGCCTCGCGCGGCGCCGCGATCCTGGCGCTGCACGCCGTGGGCGGCGAGTTCGGGTCCCCCCGGAGGCGCGTGATGGAGGACCTGGAGCTGTCGGAGGCCCTGGCCGGGCTGCGCGAGCACCATCCGGACGTCCGGGTCGAGCAGTTCGTCTCGGACCGCGCGGCGGCCCAGGCCCTTGTCGAGGCTTCGCGGTCGGCCGCCCTGGTGGTGGTCGGAGCCGCCCGCCGGACGGGCCGGATCGGCATGGCGCTGGGCCGGGTCAACCACGCGGTCCTGCACCACGCGCACTGCCCCGTGGTCGTGGTGCCCATCGACCGGTGACCGGCGCCGCCCGGCGGGACGTCCGCCGGGGAGAAGCGAGGAGGAGTTGACCATGTCCGATCCGATCATCGTCGGAGCCGACGGCTCCGTCCCCTCCGAACGGGCCGTGGCCTGGGCGGCCGATGAGGCCGCCCGGTACGGGCGCGCGCTGAGGATCCTGCACGCGGTGGAGCGGTGGGGGTTCGACGTGCCGCTCAACACCGCCCCCGGCGAGGTGGTCTCGCTGACGCGGCAGGGCGAGGAGGTGCTGGCCGCCGCCGAGCGCGTCGCGCACGCCCGGCGGCCGGAGGTGCCGGTGAGCCTGGAACTGGCGTCCGCGCGCACCGTCCGGGCACTGGCCGAGCATTCGGAGGAGGCGTTCGAGGTGGTGGTGGGCAGCCGCGGTCTCGGCGGGTTCGCGGGCCTGGTCCTCGGCTCGGTCGGGCTGGGCGCGGTCCGCCACTCCGCCTGCCCGGTCGTGGTGGTGCGCGGCGAACCGGCCGCCGAGCGCGGCGAGATCGCCGTGGGCGTCGGCCTCGGCGACGACTCCGCCGTGCTGGAGTACGCGTTCCGGGCCGCCGCCGTGCGGGAGGCGAGGCTGCGCGTCGTGCACGCCTGGCCGTTCCCCGCGGTCCTGGACGGGCACGGAGAGAACCTCGACCTCCGGCGCTTCGAGGAGCGGGCCCGGTGGCGCGTCATCGAGGCGCACGCGCCCCTGCGCAAGAGCTTCCCCGGGGTGGAGGTCGTGGAGGACCTCGTGCAGGACAACCCCGCCGCCGCGCTCGTCGCCGCGTCCCGCGACGTCGACCTGGTGATCGCCGGCTCGCATCCCCGCGAGGGCCTGACCGTGCCGCGCAGCCGCGCGGTGACGCACGGCCTCCTCCACCACGCGCACTGCCCGGTCGCCGTCGTCCCCATCGCGGGCGCCTCCGCTCCTTGAGCGCACATCGGATCCTTGAGCGCACATCGGACATGGACGCCGCATCGCGCAGGGCCCGGCACCTCGCCGGGCCCTACGCGATGAACGGGCGGCACAAGCCGCCTCGGGCGCCGTCACGCCGCCGAGTCGTTCAGGCCGCGGTCTCGTGGGCGTCGACGGGGGAGACCCCGACGCGCTGACCGGTGATCTGCCGGCAGGAGACCAGGATGAAATCCGCCCCGGCTCCGGCCGTCCAGGGCCGGAGGGCCTCGCGGGCGCGCTCCCCGGGATCGCGGACGACCCGTGCCCGCCCGATGACGGTGACCGACCACCCGCTGCGGCGGGCGGCGTCCAGATCGTCCGCCTGGAAGGCCACGATTGCGCCCCGGGTCGCGGCCGGCAGCCGGGAACCGCGCGGCACCGCGATGACCACGTCCTCGCCGTCGACGACGAAACCGACCGGCGCCACGGCGGGCAGCGCCTGCTCGGTGAAGACGATCCGGCCGACGGTGGCGGTGCTCATGAGGCGCAGGCACTCCGCTCGCGTGAGGCCCGCCGCCTCGTCCGCGCCCCTCATGGCTTCCTCCCTCATGTCTCCATGCTCCGCTCCGCCCCCGGCGAGCGGGAGGGGCCAAGGTCACCTCGCCGGAAGCCGTCCGTCCCCTTCCGGCCGGGCCCTTCGAACGGCCCGGCTCAGCCGCCGGCCGGCGGCGGCCTGCCGGCCAGCAGGGGGCTCTCCCAGGACGCGCCCGGCTGGATCTCGATCTCCTCGGCGCCGTAGGAGATGCGGATGGGGGAGGCCGCGCCGGGGCGCAGCGCGACGCGGACGAGGTCCTGGCGGCAGGTCAGGTCGATGCCCCAGTTGCCGCGGTAGCGCAGCCCGAGGCGCAGCTCGCCGACCGCCGGGGGCAGGCGCGGCTCCAGCCGCAGCGCGCCGCCCCGGGTGCGGACGCCGGCGTGGCAGCGCTGGACGAGGTCGACGGTGCCGGCCATCGCGCCCAGGTGGACGCCCTCGGCGATGGTGCCGCGCTGGACGCCGGTGACGTCGGTGAACAGCGACTCGAGGAAGACGCCCCAGGCCTCGTCGCCGTCGGTGTGGGCGAGGATCCAGGCGTGGACGAGCGAGCTCAGCGTCGATCCGTCGCAGGTGCGGGGCAGGTAGTAGGCGATGGTCCTGGCGGCGAGCTCGGGCCCGTGCTCGTAGCCGAGGTTCCGCAGGACGGCGTCCAGCTCGCCCGGCGAGAGCACGTAGAAGAGCATGAGCACGTCGGCCTGCTTCGAGGCCTTGTAGCGGTTCGGCGAGTCGCCCTCGGCCTCCAGGATCCGGTCCAGCCTGCGGATGTCGCCGTAGCGTTCCCGGTAGCGGGCCCAGTCGAGCTCCTCCAGGCCGCCGTAGCCCTCGAACTGGCTGATCACCCCGGCGTGGAAGGGGACGTACATCTTGCGCGCCACGTCCTCGAAGCGGGTGATCTCCTCGCGGGTCAGCGCGAGCCGTTCGCGCAGCTCCCCGCGGCGGTCCTCGGGGAGGACGGCGAGCGCCTCCAGCGCCCGCTCCAGCAGCCAGGCGGCGAGGACGTTGGTGTAGGCGTTGTCGTCCAGGCCGGGCCGGTCCCGTCCCGGGTAGGCGTCGTGGTACTCGTCCGGGCCCATGACGCCGCGGATCCCGTACCGGTCGGTGGAGCGGTCGTAGACCGTCAGGTCGGCGAAGAACCGGGCGACCTCCAGCATGATCTCGGCGCCGTACTCGGCGAGGAACTCGGCGTCGCCGGTCGCCTCGTAGAAGCGCCAGACGTTGAGCGCGATGGTCAGGCCGACGTGGCGCTGCAGGTGCGTGTGGTCGGGCAGCCACCGGCCCGACCGCGGGTTGAGGTGGACGAGCTGGGTCTCCTCGCGGCCGTCGGCGGCGCTCTGCCACGGGTACATGGCGCCGCGGTGCCCGGCGGCCGCCGCGGCGCGCCGGGCGGCGGGCAGCCGCCGCCACCGGTACAGCAGCAGCGCGCGGGCGATCTCGGGGAACCGCATGGTCAGGAACGGGAGGATGAACACCTCGTCCCAGAAGACGTGGCCGCGATAGGCCTCCCCGTGCAGGCCGCGGGCCGGGACCCCGACGTCCAGGTCGACGATGTGCTCCGACACGGTCTGCAGCAGATGGAAGATGTGCAGGTTGAGGACGCGCTGGACCTCGACGTGGTCGACGCTCAGCTGGCAGCGCCGCCACAGCCGGTTCCACGCCAGGGTGTGCCGCTCCAGCAGGGCGTCGAAGCCGCCCGCCTCCGCTGCGGCGCCCAGCGCGGCCTCCCCGGCCTCCTCGACGGCGCGGTCGCGGGAGGTGAACACCGCCGCCACCTTCTCGACCGTGACGTGCGCGCCCTGCGCGGCGTCGACGGTCAGGTCCTGGGCGGCCCACCCGTCCTCGGCGAGCCGGGAGGCCTCGGCGGGGACCGACACCCGGGTGCGGGCCGCGACCCCGATGCCGATCTTCGAGGAGACGGTCGAGGCGCGCAGCAGGAGCGGCCCCCGGTCGTCCCGCCGCAGCGGCTCCTCGCGGGTCAGGTGGGTTCCGGGCAGGTCGCGGTACCGCTCGACGCCGGCGTTGGAGACCCGGCCGTCCAGCGCGGACCGGATGCGCAGCGTGCCGCTCCAGTCCTCGGCGACGATCGTGGTCTCGAGCGCGGCCAGGTGCGGGTCGTCCATGGAGACGATCCGGCGCTGGGCCAGGCGGAACGTCCGCCCGGCCCGGTCGCGCACGCGGACGAGCCGGGTCAGGACGCCGCGCCGCAGGTCGAGTTCCTGCCGGTAGGACAGGAGCCGGTCCTCCTGGAGGGCGGCGTCCGGGTCGAACCACTCGCCGTCCTCGGCGCGGAAGGTCAGCGGCAGCCAGTTCGGCATGTTGACGAGGTCGGCGTTGTCGGCCCGCAGCCCGCCGATCTCGGTCGGGAGCCGGTCGTAGCAGCCGGCGACGTAGGTCCCGGGGTAGTGGACGCCGTCGGCCGCCGACTCGGGGGCGGCGCCCCGGGTGGCGACATAGCCGTTGCCGAGCGTGCACAGCGCCTCCCGCAGCCCTTCCGTCGCGGGATCGTAGCCGTCGTAGGCCAGGATCCACCGGCTCATGGCGTCTCCTCACACCGTCGTCGGGGCCCTCGGCCGGGCACTCCCGCCAACCACGCTGTCATCGGCCCCTCGGCTCCCGGCAGTACCGGACGACCCGGCGCGGCGGGACCTTCGGCCCGTGCCCCGTGGCCCGGACCGGCCGAGACTGAAGTCGGGACCTCTGTTCGAGGAGGGGTGGACGGATGGCGGCGCTGACGAGGGCTCAGAGGTCGAACGTCTTGTTCGGCTATGACGGGACCAAGGAGAACGACCCCGCGCTGCGCTGGGCGGTGGAGGAGGCGCGGCTGCGTGGGCTCGACCTGATGCTGTGCTACTGCTGGCACTGGCCGTACCCCAGCGGCCACGTGGACGCCGGCGTGCAGGCGGTGCTCCAGCGGGCGGGAGAGAACCTCCTGCGCAAGGGGGCGCGCCGGGCGCGCGACCTGGGCGCGCAGGGGAAGGTGCGCACGCTGCTGAGGCGGGAGCCCGCGTGCGACACGCTGGTCTACGAGTCCGACGACGCGGAGCTGATCGTGGTCGGCTCGCACGAGCGGCACCTGCTGCCCGCGGGCTCGACGGCGACGGAGCTCCCGGCGCGGACCCGCCGCCCCGTGGTGGCCGTCCGCGGCGCCGACGGCCACCGCGGTCTCATCGTGGCCGGAGTCGACGCGTCGGAGCACGCGGACGCGACGGTCGGCTTCGCCATCGAGGAGGCCGCGCTGCGCGAGTGCGACCTGCGCGTCGTGCACGGGGCGTGGGAGCCGGGCGCCGTGCCCGAGAGCGACCTGCCGCTGTTCGCCGATAAGGCCAGGCTGTTCCAGGCGCGGGCCGCGATGCTGGAGCGGCTCGTCCACCCCTGGCGGCGGCGGTACCCGAAGGTCCACGTGGACGTCTCGCTGCTGCTGGAGCGGCCCCGCGAGACGCTCCTGAACGCCGCCGACGGCGCCGACCTGCTCGTGGTGGGCGACCGCGGCACCGGAAGCCTCGATCCGCTGCTGCTGGGGGCGACCAGCTCGGCGATGCTGCACCACGCCCCCTGCTCGGTCGCGATCGTCCCGGCGCCCCGGTACACCGCCCAGAGAGTCGCCTGAGGGGAACGCCCCGCCGGCCGCTCGCGCCTCGCCGCGGGCGGCCGGCGCCGGTTCAGTCGGGGGCGATGTTGCTCCGGCCCGGGTGCGGGGCCCGCGTCTCGCGGGGGAGTACCGGCTCGATCCGGTACAGCGACGGCATGCCGCCGGTCCGCGCCGGGATCTCGCGGTGCACCCCGGCGAGGGCGCAGACCAGGTCCCGTGCGGTGACGAGGCCGGCCAGGGCGCCGTGCTCGTCCGTCACCGCCACGTAGTCGCGGTCCGACTCCAGCATGGCCAGGGCCGCTTCGGCGACGGCGGCCGACGGGCGCACCGTCGCGGGCGGCCGGGACGGCAGGAGATCCGTGACGGGGCGGCGCGCCTCGCGGGGAACGGCGGCGTCCCAGGCCGAGGTGAGGGTCTGGGCGTCCAGGACGCCGAGGAAGCCGCCCTCGACGTCGGTGACGGGCAGGTGGTGGATCTCGGCCCGGCACATCAGCTCCCAGGCCATGATCACGGACTCGTCCGCGGCGATGGTGAGCAGGTCGCGGCTCATCAGCTCGGCGACGGCGCGCTGCTCCAGCGGTGGGCTCGGCGTCATGGCTCCTCCTCCGGGCCGAACGGATTGCCTCCGGCTCCAGACTCCTCCGGGACGCCTGCCGCCGGCAGGGGCGAACGTCCCCCGACCCGGCGCCGGAGGGCCGGATCGGCGCGCGACTGGACGTACTTCAGAATCTCGATCACCACGTAGGAGACGGCGGCGATGACGACGATCCGCGCCCAGGCGCCGGCGCCGAGCGGGGCGGAGTGGAACAGGCCGTTCATGAAGGGCGCGTAGGTGTAGAGCGCCTGGACGGCGACGAGGGCCAGGACGCTGGCGCCGACCCAGGGGTTGCGGCGGACGCCGTGCCACAGCAGCGGACGGTCCAGCGACAGGCAGTTGAAGAGGTAGGTGAGCAGTGTCAGCGCGAAGACGTTGACGACGATCGTCTGCGCGACCTCCGGCGTGGCGCCGTGGGCGCGTTCCCAGTGCTGGAGGCCGAACGCGCCGGCGAGCAGGATCGCCGAGACCACCAGGACGCGCAGCGTCATCGCGCGGGTGAGCAGCGGCAGCGACGGGTCGCGGGGCGGGCGGCGCATGATGTGCTCGTCCTTCGGCTCGACGGAGAACGGCAGGCCGAGCACGAGCACCGCGGTCATGTTCAGCCAGAGGACCTGCAGCGGCAGGACGGGCAGCGCCGTGCCCGCGACGATCGCGGCGACCAGCACGAGCCCGAGCCCGATGTTGGACGGCAGCGCCCAGACGATGAACTTGACCAGGTTGTCGAAGACGCCGCGCCCCTCCTCGACGGCCTTCTCGATCGAGGCGAAGTCGTCGCCGGTGAGGACCATGTCGGCCGACTCCTTGGCGGCGTCGGTGCCGGCGCGTCCCATGGCGACGCCGATGTCGGCCTGCTTGAGCGCGGGCGCGTCGTTGACCCCGTCCCCGGTCATCGCGATGACGTGCCCCCGGTCCTGAAGGATCTGGACGAGGCGGAGCTTCTGCTCGGGGGAGACGCGGGCGAAGACGGTGGTGGCCTGGACGCGTTCGGCGGAGACGCCCGAGGTCAGCTCGGCGCCCGTCATCACCTCGCCGTCCAGCCCGACGCGGGTTCCGACGGCGCGCGCGGTGGCGGCGTGGTCACCAGTGATCATCTTGACCTGGACGCCGGCGTCGTGGCAGGTCCGGACGGCCCGGGCGGCGTCCTCGCGGGGCGGGTCGAACATGGCCTGCAGGCCGAGGAAGGTCAGCGGGGGCGGTTCGTCCAGCGCGGAGCCGCGGGCGCGTCCCCGGGCGAAGGCCAGCACGCGCAGCGCCTGGCCGCCGTAGGCCTCGGCGCGCGCGGTGACCGCCGCTCGGTCGAGCGGGACGGGCGCGCCGTCCGGACCGGCGGCGTCCTCGCACAGCTCCAGGATCCGCTCGACGGGGCCCTTGACGTAGACGGCGCCGTCCTCGTGCAGGGTGGCCATGTAGCGGCGCTCGGCGGTGAACGGCAGGGTGGCGACGCGGTCCGGCACGCCGTCCACGCCGGCCTTGGCCGCGCTGGTCAGCAGGGCGCCTTCGGTCGGGTCCCCGGTGATGTGCCAGCCGTCCCGCCGGTGCAGTTGCGCGTCGTTGCAGGCGAGGCCGGCCAGCAGCGTCTCCCTGAGCGCCGGGTCGGCCGCGGCGTCGACGTCCCGGCCGTCCCGCCGGATCGTCCCGGTGGGCGCGTAGCCGGCGCCGGTGACGGTGTAGTCGCGCCCGCCGGCGGCGACGGCGGTGACGGTCATCTGGTTCTGGGTGAGGGTGCCGGTCTTGTCGGTGCAGATGACGGTGGTGCTGCCGAGCGTCTCGACGGCGGGCAGGTGCCGGACGATGGCGCCGCGGCCGACCATGCGCGAGACGCCGAGCGCGAGGGTGATCGTGACGACCGCGGGCAGCCCCTCGGGGATCGCGCCGACCGCGAGGGCGACCGCGGCGGTGAGCATCTCGGTCGCGCCGCGCCCGCGGAGCACGCCGATGAGGAAGGTCAGCGCGGCCAGCGCCAGGATCGCCACCGTCACGATCTGGCTGAAGTGTGTGATCTTGCGGGTGAGGGGCGTCCGGACCGCGCCGGTGCCCTCCACCAGCCGGTGGATGCCGCCGAGCTCGGTGTCCGCGCCGGTCGCCACCACCAGGCCCGCGGCGCTTCCGGACGTCGCCAGCGTGCCGGAGAAGGCCATGCCGGTGCGGTCGGCGAGGGCGGCCTCGTCTTGCGCCGCGGTGTCCTTGGCGACGGGCACCGACTCGCCGGTGAGCGCCGACTCGTCCACCGCGAACTCGTCGGAGCGCAGCAGCCGCAGGTCGGCCGGGACCTTGTCGCCGGCCTCCAGCCTGACCAGGTCGCCGCGCACGAGTTCGGCCGACGGCACGCGCCGGGCCGCGCCGTCGCGGACGACCAGCGCCGCCGTCCGGGCCATGGCGGCCAGGGCGCCCAGCGCCTTCTCCGCGCGCGACTCCTGGACGAAGCCGACGACGGCGTTGACGACCACCACCCCGAGGATCACCAGCGCGTCCACGTGCTCGCCGAGCAGCCCGGTCACCGCCGCCGACACCAGCAGCACGTAGATCAGCGGGCTGTTGAACTGCAGGAGGAACCGCACGACGGGGCCGCGCCCGCGCGCGGCGGGCAGCGTGTTGGGCCCGTCGCGCTCCAGCCGCCTCGCCGCCTCGCCGGAGGAGAGCCCGTCGGAGGCGTCGCCGCCGAACGCGCGCACGACCTCGTCGGCCGTCCTGCGGTAGGGCGCCGGAGCCGTCGTCATCGGGGCCCGCGGCCGCGGCCGCCGGGGTCGGCGACCGCGGGGTCGCAGCGTACGTCCATCGTCGCACCTCCTGCCGCCCCCAGCCTGGCCGCACGCCGCGGCCGGGGGCAGGGCCGAAGGTCCCGGCGTCGGCGGACCCACGCCTCTGACCGCTCCGCCGCCGGTGTTGTGAGTCTTGGAGATCTGGAGGTGGAAGACGATGGACGGAGCACATGTCCTGGTCGGGTTCGACGGTTCCCCCGCCGCCGGGCGCGCCCTGCGCTGGGCGGCGGCGGAGGCGTCCCTGCGCGGCGTGCCCCTGCGGGTCTGCCACGCCTGGAACTGGCCCTATCCCGCGGGGCCGGAGGGGGACGAGGCGCTGGAGATCGTCCGCGGCATGGGCGTCATCGCCCTGGAGGACGGGCTCCGGATCGCCCGGGAGACCGCGCCCGGCCTGGACGTGCGGCCGCTGCTGTCCCAGGGCACGCCGCCCGCCGCGCTGCTGGCGGCGTCGCGGGACGCCGAGCTGATCGTGGTCGGCGCCCGCGGGGCCGGCGGGTTCGACCGGCTGCCCCTCGGCTCCACCGCCGTCCACGTTCCCGCGCACGCCGACCGTCCCGTCGTCGTCGTGCCCGCCCACGACCCGGCGCGGGCCGGGAAGAGGATCGTCGTCGGGGTCGACGGGTCGCCCGCGAGCCAGGCCGCGCTGCGGTTCGCGCTGTGCGAGGCCGGGCTGTGGCACGCGTCGGTGACGCTGGTGTGCGCGTGGTGGGACCCCGCCGCGCTCCCGGGCCCGGACCGGCTGCCGTCCAGCGATCCGCAGGGCCTCGAGGAGCAGGCCAAGGCGCGGTTCGCCGCGGCGGTCGCGCCCCTTCTCGCCGCGCACCCCGGGGTCGCCGTCGAGCGGCGGTTCGTCCTGGAGCGGGCCGGGCGCGCCCTCGCCGACGAGGCCCGGGACGCGAGGCTGCTCGTGGTCGGCGACCGCGGCATCGGTTCGTCCCCGAAGACCCTGCTCGGCGCCGTCACGAGGTTCGTGCTGCACGAGGCGCCGGGTCCGGTCGCGGTCGTCCACGACCGCGACCCGCACACGAAGGAGCCGTCATGATCCGGGTACTGGTGGCGTACGCCTCCGAGCGCGGCGGAACCGCCGAGATCGCCGAATGGGCGGGCGCCGCGCTGCGCGAGTCGGGCGTGGAGGCCGACGTGCGCCCGGCGGGGGAGGTCGACGCCCTCGACGGGTACGACGCCGTCGTCGTCGGCGGCGCCCTGTACGTCGGGCGCTGGCACCGGGAGGCGCGCCGCTTCGTCCGGCACCACGCCGACGCGCTGGCGCACCGGCCGGTGTGGCTGTTCAGCAGCGGTCCGCTGGACGACAGCGCGCGGGAGCGCACGATCGACCCCGTCCCCGGCGTCGCCAAGTACGCCCGCCGGATCCGCGCCCGGGGCCACGCCACCTTCGGCGGGCGGCTGGCTCCCGACGCCCGGGGCTTCATGGCCGGCAAGCTCGCCCGGACGGCGTCGGGGGACTACCGGGATCGCGACCGCGTCGGCGACTGGGCCGCCGGCATCGCCCGCGACCTGCGGAGCGTGGCCGTATGAACAGGATCATCGTCGGGGACGACGGTTCGGAGCCGAGCCTGCTCGCGGTCGACTGGGCCGCCGACGAGGCCGCCCGCCGCGGCGCCTCGCTGCACGTCGTGTACGTGGTCACGCCGTGGCTGTTCGACGTCCCCGCCGATCCGGGCGCCGCCCGCGTCCGCGAGCAGCTGCTGGACGGCGGCCGGGACATCGTCGAGCTCGCCGTGGCCCGCGCGCGCGACCGCGTTCCGGGCCTGGAGGTGACCGGCGAGCAGACCGGCGGGCAGCCCGCCAAGGTCCTCGTCGAGCAGGGGCGCGACGCGCTGATGGTCGTGACCGGCTCGCGCGGGTCGGGGGGCCTTTCGGGGCTGCTGTTGGGCTCGGTGGCGATGCAGGTCGCCGCGCACGCGGCGTGCCCGGTGGTGGTCGCGCGGGACCCGGAGGCGGACCCGCGTGGAGACGTCGTGGTCGGGGTGGACGGTTCCCCGGCGGGCGCGGACGCCGTCGGTTTCGCCTTCGAGGAGGCGTCCCTGCGCGGGGTGCGGCTGCGCGCCCTGACCGCCTGGACGCACCCGGTCCCTTCGGGCCGGGGCGACACGCAGCCTCTCGTCTACGACCGCTCCCTGGTCGCCGCGGAGGAGGAGCGCGTCCTCGCCGAGTCGCTCGCCGGGTGGTGGGCCAGGTACCCCGACGTCAAGGTGGTGTCCGAGGCCGTCAACGGCCGGGCCGCGAAGGTCCTGGCGGACGCGTCCGTCAACGCGGGCCTGCTGGTCGTCGGCTCCCGCGGGCACGGGGGGTTCGCCGGGCTCCTGCTGGGATCGGTGGGCCACGCGATGCTGCTGCGCGCGCACTGCCCGGTCGCCATCGTCCGTAGGACGCGATGACAGCGACCGTAGGACGCAGGTGATCGGGGAAGCCTGGCCCGGCCGCCCCCCCAAGGCCCGGCCGGGCCAGGGCTCAGTCGCGCCCCTGCCTTGCCTGGGCGCCGTCGGCCTTGAGCTGCGCGGCGAGGGCGGCGGCCTGCGTGCGGCGGCTCATGCCGAGCTTGGCGAAGATGTTCGAGATGTAGTTCTTGACCGTCTTCTCGGCCAGGAAGAGGCGCTCGCCGATCTGCCGGTTGGTCAGGCCCTCGCCGATGAGCTCCAGGATGTGCCGCTCCTGCTCGGTCAGGCCCTTGAGCGGGTCGCTCTTCTCCTGGCGGGTGCGGAGCCGTTCGAGCATGCGGGCGGTGCTGCGGGGGTCGAGGAGCGACTGCCCGGTGGCGACGGTGCGGACGGCGCCGACGAGGTCGGAGCCGTGGATCTGCTTGAGGACGTAGCCGGACGCCCCGGCCATGACCGCCTCGAAGAGGGCGTCGTCGTCGTCGAAGGAGGTCAGCATCAGGCACGCCAGCTCCGGCAGCTGGGAGCGCAGCTCGCGGCAGACGCTCACGCCGTCCCCGTCGGGCAGGCGGACGTCCAGCACGGCCACGTCGGGCCGGACGGCCGGGATCCGCGCCAGCGCCTCGGCCGCGGTGCCGGCCTCGCCGATGACCTCGATGTCGTCCTCGGCGGACAGCAGCGCGGCGACTCCGCGGCGGACGACCTCGTGGTCGTCCATCAGAAAGACCCGGATCGTCCCCGCGTTCCCTGGCGTCTGGGCGGTCATGGCTCTCGTTTCCTCGGTCCGGTGGTGACGGAATGGACGCTACCTCGCCGCCGGCCCCGTCCCCAGCCCGCGGAGGTCCCCCGCCCGCGGGACCTACGTCCCGACCCGGAACACGTCCCTGCGCCCCTTCGGGATGGACCTTCGGCCCTGCCGCGGGGGCGGGGGCCGCTGGTGAGGTGAAAGCTGAGGGGAAGGAGCGATCCATGCAAACCAGGTTCAGGACTTCCGCGGACATCGCGGACGACATAGAGCGCGCCGTCGAGGACGCGCTGTGGGCGCCGTCGGTGCACAACACCCAGCCGTGGCGGTTCGGCGTGCGCGGCCCCCGCGTCAGCCTGCGCGCCGACCCGGACCGCCGCCTGGGCGTCGCGGACCCGAGGGGCCGGGAGATGCTGATCAGCTGCGGCGCCGCGCTGTACAACCTCCGGCTGTCGCTGCGCGCCCAGGGCTACGACCCGCTCGTGCGCCTGCTGCCCGATCCGGACCGCCCGCACCTGCTCGCCGACGTGGTCCTGGAGCCCGACGAGCCCGCGGACCGGCAGATCCTGCGGGAGCACGAGCAGATCCGGCGCCGGCGCAGCCATCGGGGCGCGTTCCGTCCCGAGACCGTCCCCGCCGGGGTCCTGTCGGCCATGCGCTATGACGTCGAGCGCGAGGGCGCCCGGCTGATCGAGGCGGTCGACCCGCACGTCAAGGGGGCCCTGGCCGCCCTGACCGACGCGGCCGAGCACATCCAGCGCCGCACCCCCGCGTACTCCACGGAGATCGGCCGCTGGGCGCCCTCGCCCAGGACGGCCCGCAAGGACGGCGTCCAGGAGGGCGCCTACCCCAGGCGGACTCCCGAGACCAGCCCGAACTTCCCCGCCCGCGACTTCGCCCGCGGCCAGGGGTGGGGCGCCGAACCCGCGCACCCGGAGGGGAAGAGCACGGCGGGGGTGGCGCTTCTCCTGGTCTCCGACGGCGACGGGCCCGCCGACTGGCTGCGCACGGGCCAGGCGCTGCAGCGGGCGCTGCTGAGGGCGGCCGAGGGCGACCTGGCGGCCGCCTTCCACACCCAGGCGCTCGAAGTGCCGGAGCTGCGCGCCTTCATCCGCGCCCACTTCTGCCGGGACGCCTACCCGCAGATGCTCCTGCGCATCGGGGCGCCGGAGGGCGAGGGGCTGGACACCGTCCGCCGGCCCGTCGCCGAGGTCATGATCGTGGAGCCCTGAGCGGGACGGCTTCGGGGATGCGGCGGCCGGTGATGAGCCGGGGCCGGACGACGATGAACTGGTCGTGCTCGCCCGGCGCCCAGCTGCGCAGCGGGAGCGCGGACAGCCGGGCGATCTCGCCGGGCTCGGTGACGCGGCGGGCGGGCCCCACGGTGACCACCGACCAGCCCCTGCCGCCGTCCGCGTCGATCTCGTCGATCTCGAAGGCGACGATCGTGTCGGAGGCGGCGGTGGCCAGCCGCGAGGCCGATGACGTCTTCACCACGATGAGCTCGCCGTCGAAGACGAAGTTGACCGGTTGTACGGTGGGCAGCGCCTGGAGGGTGAACACGATCCGGCCGACCGTCGATCGGCCGAGCAGGGCCCGGCATTCCCCGTCGTCGAGGATCTCCATGCCGCTGTGGTCGAGGTGCATGACCCCAATGTGGTGCACCGGCGGCCCGGGCATCAGGGTCTAAGGTCCCTGACCTGACTTCTCGCCCCGGGGCAGGGTAATACTGGACCTGTGGTTCATGATTCGGGCGCCGGCCATGACCGGGCACGGCTGATCCTGCCGCAGCTGCAGCTGGACGATCTTCTGTCGGAGCTGCAGTCGAGGCTGGAGGCGGCGAGGTCCACCCGGGACCGGGTGCACGCGCTGCTGGAGGCCGTGGTCTCGATCGGCAGCGAACTCGACCTGGAGTCGGTGCTGCGGCGCATCACCGAGGCGGCCACCACCCTCGTCGACGCCCGCTACGGAGCGCTCGGCGTCATCGGCGAAGAGGGCGAGCACCTGGTGCAGTTCGTCACCGTGGGCGTCAGCGACGAGGAGATCGAGGCGATCGGCCACTGGCCGCACGGGCACGGGATCCTCGGCCTGCTGATCCGGGAGCCGCGCTCGCTGCGACTCCCGGACCTCGGGGACCACCCCGCCTCCAGCGGCTTCCCCTCCAACCATCCGCCGATGCGGACGTTCCTCGGCGTCCCGATCCGCGTGCGGGACGAGGTGTTCGGCAACCTCTACCTGACGGAGAAGGCCGGCGGCGGCCAGTTCGAGGAGGAGGACGAGGTCGTGGTGATCGCGCTGGCCACGGCCGCCGGCGTCGCGATCGAGAACGCCCGCCTGTACCAGGAGACCCGCCGGCGCGAGCGGTGGCTGGAGGCGTCGGCCGAGGTCTCCACCGCGCTGCTGTCGGGCACCGACCCGCACGAGGTGACCACGCTGGTGGCGCAGCGGGCGCAGGAGATCGCCGAGGCCGACCTCGCGGCCGTGGCGCTGGTGGAGGAGGGCGGCGCGCACTTCGCGGTGGAGGCCGCCCGAGGACAGGGCGCCGAGCGGCTGGAAGGGCTGCGGGTGCCGCTGGAGCACTCGGTGGCCGGGCCGGTGTTCACCGAGGGGACCGCCCTGCGGCTGGCCGACGGGGAGAAGGCGGCGCGCGATGCGAACCTGCCCACGCGGGTGCCGATCGGCCCGCTGCTGATCGTGCCGCTGGGGCTCGGGTCGGCGGCGCGCGGCGTCATCTCGGTGGTCAACCCGCCCGGCGGGGCGCTGTTCTCGGAGGGGACGCAGCGGCTGCTGGAGGCGTTCGCGGGACAGGCGGCGGTGGCCCTGGAGCTGGCCGAGCGGCGCCGGGACGCCGAGCGGCTGGCGCTGCTGGAGGACCGCGACCGCATCGCCAAGGACCTGCACGACACCGTCATCCAGCGGTTGTTCGCGACCGCGATGGGGCTGATGGCGGCGATCAAGATCACGCAGAAGCGGGAGGTCGCCGTCCGGGTGCAGCGGGCGGTGGACGACCTGGACGACACCATCCGGCAGATCCGGTCGTCCATCTTCGCGCTGCAGGGCCCCGAGACCGACGAGACGTCGCTGCGCAGCCGGGTGCACTCCCTGGCCGACAGGGCGGCGGAGCATCTGGGGTTCGCGCCCTCGGTGCGGCTCGACGGGCTGCTGGACACCTCGGTCGACGAGGAGATCGGCGAGCAGCTCCTCGCGGTCGTGCGGGAGGCCCTGTCGAACGTCGCCCGGCACGCGCACGCCACCGAGGCGGCCCTGACCATCGACGTCGGGGACGACGTGACGGTGCGGGTGGCGGACAACGGCGTCGGCATCGCCGAGGGCGGTCGCCGCAGCGGGCTCCGCAACATGGAGTCCCGCGCCGAGGGCCTGGGCGGCACGTGCACCGCCGAACGGCGCCCGGAGGGCGGCACGCTGCTGGTCTGGTGCGTCCCGCTCAAGCCCGCCTGATCTTCCGCACGCACCGGTCCCGCCGGCATCAGGGGCCGATGCGGTTGTCGAGGCGCGCCCACTCGGCGTCCCACGACCGGGAGCGGCAGCGGTCGCACCGCGCCCGGACGAGCCAGTAGAGGCAGAGCGCGGGCAGCCCCGTGGCGATGACCACGCCCGTCCCGTCCACCGCGGTGTGGATGACCGTCTGCGCGTGCCGGCGGGGCGGCGTGATCGAGACGCCGTCGGGCCCGGCCCACAGGATGAGGCGCTCCCCGACGCCGGCTCCCCGCCACGTCGTGTAGTCACCGGTCCGCCGGGTCCCGTCGGGTTCGGTCCAGGCGACCGTGACCGTGCGGCGGCCCCCCGGATCCTGGACCTTCACGATGGTGGCCTCGACGCGGTGCCGTGTGGCGGCCTGCTGGCGCTCGGCCCGCACGCCCGAGCCGTACGCGGCCTGGACGGCATGGGCGAGCAGCGGCGGCGTCGCGCTGAGGAAGACGATGAGCAGGAGCAGTCCGAGCCGCCACTGGACCCGGTCCACGTGGCGCCGCAGGTCGTTGCGGTCGAAACCGCAACTGCGACGCCAGCGGTCGATCCGTGCTGTCCAGCGGCCGGTCCGTGCTCGCATGGTCGTCGCTCCCATGACGCCGTCCCTTCACCTTCCTTCCACCCTGACGCTACGCATCCGCCCTGGACGGCTGCAGAGGCGGAAGCCCTACGCGGGAGGGACCTCCCGGGCCCTCCAGCCCTCGGAAGGCGGGACCTTGGTCCCGCCGATCATGCGCCGAACGTACCTACAGGCCAAGGGCGATCCAGGGTTGAGTCATGGGTGACGAGATCATCGATGCGATGGAAGGTGAGTGGCGATGGCACTCTCCGAGCACAAGACCCACGTGGGCCGCGACACCCTGATCCGGGTGGTGACCCCCAAGCCGCTGACCGAGTCGCACGCCGCCCGTTACGCGTGGGCCGCCGCCCGCCTCGCGCTCGGCTGGATCTTCCTGTGGGCGTTCCTGGACAAGACCTTCGGGCTCGGCCACGAGACCCCCGCGGCCAAGGCGTGGGTCGACGGCGGCAGCCCGACCGAGGGGTTCCTGGCGCACGCGACCGCCGGGCCGTTCGCCGGCTTCTACCACGACATCGCGGGAGCGGCCTGGGCCGACTGGCTGTTCATGCTCGGCCTGGCCGGCATCGGCGCCGCCCTCGTCCTCGGCGTGGGCATGCGGATCGCCGCCGCGGCGGGAGCCGCGCTGCTGGTGATGATGTGGTCGGCGGTCCTGCCCCCGGAGAACAACCCCTTCATGGACGACCACCTGGTCTACGCGATCCTGATCATCGGACTGGCCCTGGTCAGCGCCGGTGACACCCTGGGTCTCGGCCGCTGGTGGGGAGCGACCCGCCTGGTCGAGCGCCTCCCCTTCCTCAAGTGACCTGATCCGCGACACGAGGGGCGCTCTCCGTGAGCGCCCCTCGTACGCGTGTCCGGCAGGAGGGGACGGCGCGTCGGACGGCCGAGCGGTCGGGCGTGGTCGGGCGCGGTCGGGCGGGTCAGGCTGGCCGCGGCGGAGGAGAATGCTCAGGCGGACCCGCGGGATGGAGGACGGCGAGGGCCTGGTCGACCGCGCGGGACAGGGACCCGCCGGTGTCGACGGCGGCCGATCCGGGCCAGGGCGCGGAGTCCGCGCGCATGGCGGCGGCGATGCCCGCGTCGGCGTCGGAGGCTCCCCGGGGACGGGTCCGCATCCGTTCGGCGCAGACGGCCTCCGGCGCTTCGCAGCGCAGCGGCGTCAGGCGCGCGTGCTCCCGCTCGGCGACGGCGGCGACGGCCTCGCGGTCGGCGTCCGACGTCCAGGAGGCGTCCAGGACGACCGTCTCGCCCATCCGGAGCAGCCGCGCGGCGCGCGCGGCCATCTCGCGGTAGGTGCGCCGGCTCCATTCCGGCGTGTAGATGCCGGAGCCGTAGGGGGCGCCCGCGGGGTCGGCGGGGGCCAGCCCGGCGAGCTCCTTGCGGATCCGGTCGCTGCTGAGCACCGTGCAGCCGAGCCGGTCGGCGAGCGCGCCGGCCAGGGAGGTCTTCCCGGTGCCCGGGAGCCCGCCCACCATGATCAGACCGACGCGGCCGGCGCGCAGATGGCGCAGCGCGACGTCGGCGTAGGCGCGGGCGTCGGCGGCCGCGTCCGGGGCGCCCTGGCCGTGGCGCAGGCACGCCACCTTGGCGCGGACGAAGGCGCGGTAGGCCACGTAGTGGTGGCGCAGTGAGGACGGGGCCGGGTCGGCGGCGTACTCGGCGTACCAGCCGAGGAAGCGTCCGGCGAGCTCCGGGGCGCCCAGGCGTTCGAGGTCCATCGCCAGGAACGCGGCGTCGTCCAGACCGTCCAGGTAGCGGAGCCGGTCGTCGAACTCCAGGCAGTCGAGGATCCGGGGGCCGTCGTCGAGGCAGAAGACGTCGCCGGCCAGTAGGTCGCCGTGCCCGTCGACCACGCGGCCGTCGGCGATGCGGGCGTCGAACAGGGGCTCGCGGCCGGCGAGGAACTCCTCCGCGAGGTCCTCGGTCTCGGCGGCGGCCGCGGCGTCCAGGACGGCGCCGTGGAACGGCCGGACCTGCTCGAAACTGTCGTGCCAGCGCCCTCGGACGGCGTCGCGGGTCTCCTCGGCCGCGATGCGGGGACCGCGCGGCGCCCTGGCGTGCCAGGCGGCCAGGATCCGGGCGGTGTCGCGCAGCGCGTCCCGCACCGGCGCGCCGGCCCGGACCAGGGTGGACAGGCGCCGGTCGGCGGGCATCCGCCGCATCACGACCAGATGGTCGCAGACGTCGCCGCCGGGCCCGCGCACGTCGGCGACGCCGAGATAGACGTCGGGGGCGAACCGCCGGTTCAGCCGGACCTCCTCGTGGCAGGCGCGCTCGCGCAGCTCACGGGTGCTGAAGTCCAGGAACCCCAGGTCCACGGGCTTCTTCAGCTTGTAGGCGCGGTCCCCGGCGAAGAACACCACGCCGATGTGGGTCTCGGCGACGGCGGCGTCCTCCATGGGCCTCATGCCCTCGGGTGGGGGGCGGGGCCGGTGTCGTCGTAGTCGTAGCCGAGGGTCGGGACGACGTCGACGACGCCTTCCGTGGCGGCGGCCATGCGCACGACGATCGGGATCAGGCTCTTCTGCTCCACGCGCCCGGTGAGGTGGACGACCCCCTCCTGGACGCGGACGTGCACCTCGGCGGGGTCCTGCCAGAGCCGGGAGACCAGGACGTCGTCGATGATCTCGTCCCGGATGTCGTCGTCGGAGCGGTGGAACACCGAGAGCAGGTCGCGGCGGGCCACGATCCCGGCCAGCCGGCCGTCCCTGACGACCGGCGCGGCCTTGAAGCCGTGGGCGTTCAGCACGCGGGCCGCCTCGGCGACGGGCGTGCCCGGCGCGACGGTGACGACCGGCGCGCTCATCAGCCCGCGGGCGTCCGGAGCGGTGGCCCTGGCCCGCGCCTCGTCCTGGGTGCGGCGCAGCAGCCGGGGCCGGCGCGGTCCCGCGCCGCCGCCGTACTCCTCCCTGCGCAGGAGGTCGGCCTCCGTGACGATGCCGGTGAGCCGGCCGTCGTCGTCCATGACGGGCACCGCGCTGATGCGGTGCTCGGCCATCGCGTCGGCGATCTCGGTGAAGGGGGTGTCCTCGGAGACCGTCACGACGGTCCTGGTCATGACGTCCCCGACCGTGCGGCGCTTCATGGCTCTCCTCCCGGGCTCGCCGCGGGCCTCAGAGGCCGTCGCCGGCGGTGGCCCTCTGGTCCGCGCAGATCACGACCTCGCAGCGCGCCCGCTCCCGCACGACCGGGACGGTGTCGCCGCCGAGCGGGTTGCCGTGCTCGGAGTGCGTCCGGGCGCCGACCACCAGAAGTTCGGCGCGCTCCGCCGCCCCGGCCAGCACCGGGCCCGGCTCGCCGTGCAGGACGCGCAGCCGGGTGGTCAGGTGCCGGGAGCGGGGGATGAGCCGGGCGACCAGGCGGCGCAGCCGCAGCCACTCCCTGATCGCGTTGAACGGGCGCCGCGCGGGGCCGTCGCCGGGCTCCATGACGCGGACCACGTCCAGGCGCGCGTGGCGTTCGGAGGCCTCGCGGGCGGCGCGGCGCAGCGCGGCCATGGAGTTGGGGGAACCGTCCACCCCGACGACGACGGACCGTTGTTCGGGCACGACCCACATCAGCGACCTCCCTCAGTCACCTCCACCCTCCCGCCCGGCGGGATCCGCGGGTCAGTGCCGAGCGTCCCCCCGAATTAGGACTTTTGGCCTGATCCGGGCATCCGGCGCGGGTCGGCGCCGCCAGGTCATCCGGTGGCTCCCGGATGGAGGAGGGCCTGCGCGGCCACGAAGGCCGCAACGGCGAAGACCAGGTAGGCGAACCAGCGCCGCAGCCGGTCGGCGTCCAGGCGCCGGGCGAGGCGGGCGGCGGTGAGCGACCCGGCGACGGCCGCCAGGGTGAAGGCCGCGATGACGCCGTAGTCCAGCGTCGCGTCCCCGGCGTGCGCGGCGAAGCCGGCGATCGAGTTGACCACCACGATGACCAGGGAGGTGCCGACCGCCGCGGCCATCGGCAGGCCCAGCCCGACGACGAGGGCGGGGATGATGAGGAAGCCGCCGCCGACGCCGAAGAGCCCGGTCAGCACGCCGACGGCCGCGCCCGCGCCGATCGACTTGGGCAGGCAGGAGCGCCAGTCGACGCCGCCGCCGGGCAGGGCGCACGCCCCGCCCAGCCGGTCGCCTCCGGCCAGCATCCGCCAGCCCGCCGCCACCATGAGCGCAGCGAAGCCGAGCAGGACGGCCTGGTCGGGCAGCAGGCGGTTCAGGGCGGCGCCGCCGAAGGCGGCCACCGCCCCGGCGGCGCCGAAGACGCCCGCGATCCGCCAGCGCACCTGCCCGGCGTGGACGCGGGGCAGCGCGGCCGTGGCCGAGGAGATGCCCACGACCAGCAGGGACGCCGGAACCGCCGAGGCCAGCGGCAGGCCCGCCCCGTAGACGAGGGCGGGAACGGCGAGGATGGAGCCGCCGCCGCCGAGCAGCCCGAGCAGGACGCCGATCAGGGCGCCGAGGACGAGCGCGGTCAGCATGTCGTCACCTCCTTGGCGGACGCGGCCGGCGGGTCAGGGGCGCTCCGCGGCCAGCGCGCCCAGGACGGCGGCCATGTCGCACTTCGGCCCGCGGTTGTAGGGGAGCTTGGACAGGGCCATCCCCATGGCGCACGTGTTGGACAGGGCGGCGAAGGTGAGGCCGCCGCCGATGGCCGCCGCGAGCCACTTGGCGCGCGGGACGGTCGTGCTGGCCAGCACCGAGCCGAGCACGATCGAGCCCGCGACCAGGCGGACCTGGCGCTCCAGGTCCCAGCGGGGGCGTCCCGCGGCGACCGGTTCGCCCGCGGCCTGCCAGGCGCCGATGCCGCCGTGCAGGACGCGCAGGTTCGGCAGGCCCGCGGTCGCCAGCGCCCGCGAGGCCTGGCCGGCGCGCTGCCCGGAGCGGCAGACGAGCACCACCTGCTCGTCGAGGTGGGCGCGCAGTTCGGCGCGGTGCTCGCGCAGCAGGTCCAGCGGGACGTTGTAGGAGCCGGGGATGTGCCCGGTCTCGAACTCGCCCGGCGTCCGGACGTCGATGAGCCGCGGCCGGTCGACGGAGTCCAGGAGTTCGCGCAGGGCGGGGACGTCCACGGTGGACGCGGTGGGCGGGGTGGTCACGGAGTCTTCTCCTGTGTCGTGGTGTCGGATCGTCGTGCGGTGTGGTCGGTCCGGGTCAGCGGTCGGTGATGGTGAGGCCCGCGGGCGCGGCCTCGGAGTAGGCGTCGTCGATGTGCACGGTCGGGATTCCGGCCCGCTGGAGCAGGCTGGTGGCCGCGGCGGCCCGGTAGCCGGAGCCGCAGTGCACCCAGATCGTCCCGTCGGGCAGTTCTTCGAGCCGCCCGGTCAGCTCGGGCAGCGGGATGTGGACGGCGCCCTCGACGTGCCCGTCCCTCCACTCGTTGGTCATGCGCACGTCCAGCACGGCGTCCGGTGCGGGGAGGTGCCGGGGGACGCGGCCGGCGCGGGCGGCGGCCAGGTCGCCGAACGTGGCGACGGGCGTCTCGCGCAGCCGGCCGGCGTCGCCGCCGGCCCACTGCTCGGGCTCCCCGGAGGCCGCCGCGGCCGGGCGGTCGACGCCGATGCGCGCCAGCTCCCGCTGGGCGGCGGCGATCTGCTCGGGGCTGTCGCCGAGCAGGGTGAGGGGCGCGCCCCACGGCGCCAGCCAGCCGAGCCACGTCGACATCGCGCCGTCCAGGCCGAAGCTGAGGGTGCCGGCCAGGTGCCGCTGCGCGAAGGCCTTGCGGGAGCGCAGGTCGACGACCCATTCCCCGGCGGCGATGCGGTCGCGCAGCTCGGCGGGGTCGGCGGTCCGGGCGGGAGTGAGGTCGAGCAGGTCGGCGCCGGCGCTGTTGCGGACGCCCATGTGCGCGTAGTAGGCGGGGTAGGCGTCGAGCCCGTCCAGGGTCTGGGTGACGAAGTCGTCGGCCTCCAGCCGCAGCGCCGGGTTGGCCCGCCGCTCCTGGCCGATGGTCGAGGACGCGGCGTCGGACTGGCTCGCCGAGCAGAAGCTGCCGAACCCGTGCGTGGGCCAGACGTGCGCGCCGTCGGGCAGCAGGTCGGCCAGCCGCCGCGCCGACGCGTGCTGCCGCTCGGCCAGCAGGTGGGCGTGCTCGGAGCCGAGGAGGTCGGTGCGGCCGGTGGTGCCGAACAGCAGCGAGCCGCCCGTGAAGACCCCTTCGGGCCCGCCGGAGCCCGACAGGATGTAGGACAGGTGGTGGAAGGTGTGCCCCGGGGTGGCGACGGCGCGGATGCGCAGCGCGTCGGAGACGGCGATCTCGTCGCCGTCGGAGAGGGCGGTCCGCTCGAATTCGACGTCCTCGTCGGCCGAGAGCAGGTACGCCGCCCCGGTCGCCCTGGCCAGGGCCAGCCCGCCGGAGACGTAGTCGTTGTGCAGGTGGGTCTCGGCCACATGCGTGATGCGGACGTCCAGCCGCCCGGCGAGGGCCAGGAAGCGGTCGATGTCGCGCTGCGGGTCGACGACCAACGCCACCCGCCCGTCGTGGGCGAGGTAGCTGCGGTCGCCCAGGGACGAGGTCTCGACTACCTGGACATGTACCATCTGCGTTCACTCCTTATACCCCGGGGGGTATGCTTCGGTCAGATCGCGGCCATGGTCGTATTCCCCTCGTCGAACGATGAGGGGCGGCCCTTTCGCCGTCCTCAGGAAAGGGCGAGGAAGAGCTTCTCCAGGCGCTCCGTGCTGATCGGCGGCTTCTCGCCGCGGTCGGCCGCCGCCTGGCAGTGCCGCAGCCCGGTCGAAATGATCTTGAACCCGGCCCGGTCGATCGCCTTGGAGACCGCCGCAAGCTGGGTCAGCACCCGCTCGCAGTCGTCGGCGTTCTCGATCATCGAGATCACCCCGCCCAGCTGGCCGTGCGCCCGCCGGAGCCGGGTCAGCGCGTCCGCCAGGGCGGTCGCGTCCATCTCCAGATGCTCTTCCATCGTCCACCTCCGGCGCCCACCATACCCCCTGGGGTATCCGTTCGCGCGTGAGGTGCCTCACGCCCCCACCGGGACCTCCGGCAGGACGTTCGGCTCTACCTGCGAAGACTCCCGAAAACGAGGCTTGGGTCCAAGCGAGGAACCGTCAGCAGAGGAGGTGGCACCGATGAGCGAGATGCTGGTCGTCCACCGTGAGGACGACGCCTTCGCGGTGATCGTCCGCGACCACGTGATCCACGTGGACCAGCCGTACATGGGGGGAGGCATGGACGCCGGGCCGACGCCGGTCGAGCTGTTCGTGGCGTCCCTCGCCGCGTGCACCGCGCACCACGCCCGCCGCTACCTCAAGGCGCGCTGCCTGCCCGCGAACGGGCTGGAGGTCGCCGTCGACTACGCGATGAGCCCGGAGGGCCCCGCCCGGGTGTCGCGCGTCGAGCTGCGCCTGCGCCCTCCCGTCCGGCTGCCCGACCGGGACGTGGGAGGACTGATGGCGGCCGTCATGGCCTGCACGGTCCACAACTCGATCCTCGACGCCCCCCGCGTCGGCGTGCGCCTGGAGAGCGAGCTCACGGCGGCCTGAGCGGCGCCGGAGGTCCCGCCGCCGAGGGCCGTTCGGCCCTGGGGAGCGGATCCCGCGGGCGGTGGAATGGAGGCGGACCGAGGAGGAGGGCGTCATGAGCCACGTCGTCGTCGGATACGACGGAACGAGTGAGAGTGACCGCGCCCTGCGCTGGGCGGTGGAGGAGGCCCGGTTCCGGCGGCTGCCGCTGACGGTGTGCCACGCCTGGCAGTGGCCGTATCCGATCCACTTCAGCGACCGCGAGGGCGTCGCCATCGTCCGCCGGATGGGGGAGCACATGCTCGACCACGGCGTGGCGCTGGCGCATGAGCTGGCCCCCGGCCTGAAGGTGCGCAAGCGGCTGGACACCGGAGGCCCCTCGCTGGCGCTGCTGAACCAGGAGCCGGACGCGGATCTCCTCGTCGTCGGCTCGCACCCGCCGGAGGAGAGGTCCGTCGGGTCCACCGCGCTGCGGGTGGCGGCCCAGGCCGACCATCCGGTCGCGGTCGTGCGCTCGGCCTCCTCTCCCGACGGTCTCGTGGTCGTGGGCGTGGACGGGTCCCGGGGCGCCGACGCGGCGCTGGCCTTCGGGTTCGAGGAGGCGGCGCTCCGCGGCTGGCGGCTGCGGGCGGTGTACGGGTGCTGGGATCCGGGTGCAGCGCCCGACGACGACCTGTCGCTGTTCGGCGATGAGGACAAGCTCCGCCACGTGTGCGGAACGGTCCTGGAACGGGCGGTCGCGCCCTGGCTGGTGAAGTACCCCCTTGTGCAGGCCGCGACGTCGCTGGTGCTCAGGTCGCCCCGCGAGGCCCTGCTGGAGGCGGCGGAGAGCGCGACGCTGACGGTGGTGGGCTCGCGCGGCGCCGGCGCCGTCAAGGCGCTGACGCTCGGCGCGACGAGCGACGCGCTGCTCAAGCACGCGCCCTGCACGATCACGATCGTCCCGCAGCGGGCCGGATGACGCCGGACGGCGCAGAACACCGAAGGTAGGCGAGCCAAGTGAGCATGGTGACCGCGGCCGATCTGGCACGCGAGCCGTTCTTCGACGGTATGCGGAGCCCGGACCTGACCAGGCTGGCGAAGGCGGCCCGGCACACCGACATCCCCGCGGGACGCCGCATGTTCGCGGAGTCCGCCGCGGCCGAGCGGTTCTGGCTCCTGCTCGACGGGAGCGTGGCCGTCGACATGAACCTTCCCGACGGCGGGACCCTCGTGGTCGACACCTTCGGGCCCGGGTCGGTGGTGGGCTGGTCATGGCTGTTCCGCCCGCACCGGTGGCGGTTCGGCGCGGTCGCGAGCACGCCGGTCCAGGCGATCGAGTTCGACGGCCGGCTGGTCCGGACGCTGAGCGCCGTCGACCCGTCCCTCGGCTACGAGCTGACGCGCCGCTTCGCCGAGCAGGTCGTCGGCCGCCTGGAGGCGACCCAGACCCGGCTCGCCGAGGCCGCCCCCGGCGCCCTGGGCCGCGCGGTATGACCCTTCAGACGCTGTGACCCTTCAGCCGGGGCGGGCGGCGTGTCAGTCGCGGGGGCGGACGACGGCGACGGGGCAGTGGGCGTGGTGGACGACGCCGTGGCCGACCGATCCGAGCGGGAACGAGCGGCCCCGGGACCCGACCACGACCAGGTCGGCCTCCGCCGAGGCCTGCGCGAGCGTCTGGACCGGGTGGCCGGTGACCACGTCCTCGACGACCTTGAGGTCCGGGGCGCGCCCGCGCCACGGCGCCAGGGCCGCGGCCAGGCGGTCGTGGCGGCCGTTGGCGGCGAGGTGGACGTCCGCCCCCGAGCCGGCGGCGGGCCGCCAGGCGTGCAGCACGCGGAGCCGGGCGCCGCGGGCGGCGGCCGCGGCGAACGCGTGGCCGAGCGCGGGGGCGGGGTCCTCCGCCAGGTCCAGGCCCACCACGACCTCGCCGATGGGGGTGTCGGAGTGGCCGCGGACGATGACCACCGGGCCCGGGTAGTGCCCGGCCAGGTGAAGACCGGTGGAGCCGAGCAGCAGCGAGGCGAAGCCGCCCCGGCCGCGATGCCCGACGACGACCTCGGCGGCCTCGCCGGCGTAGTGCCGCAGGCCGCCCGCCACGGTCCGGTCGTGGACGAGCATCGTCTCGACCTTGAGGCGGGGGTGCCGCCGCAGGGCCGCGTCCCGCCCGGCGCGCAGCACCGGGTTCCAGGCGTCGATGAGTGACTCGGCGTCGCCGCCCGTGTCGCCGGGCGCGGTCCTCGTCGGGGTCTCCAGGACGTGGAGGACGTGCAGTTCCTTGCCGAGGCGCGCGGCCTCGTCGGCCGCCCAGCCGATGGCGCGTTCGGAGGAGGCGGAACCGTCGGTCCCGACCAGGACCGCGCGATCGCCTGCGGTGCCCGACGATGGGGGGCCGTCAGGCCCGAAGGGGGAGGGCTTTGCCATGAACACAGCGTCGTCCGCGCGGTCGCTCGGCCGTAGGGACCTTGGTCCCCGCCTCGGACGGCGACGGTCCTTTCGCCCCGGGTTCGGCCCTCAGCCCCTCCTGGAAGGAAGCAGGGCGAAGTCCTCGAAGCCGGGCGTCCACCACAGGCCGCCCTCGGACGTGACGCCGAGTGCCTCGATCCCCGGCCGGGCCTCGAGCCAGGCGCGGGCGGCGTCGCCCATGGCGAAGGCCGCGGTGGCGAGCGCGTCGACGTCGGTGAGGTGGCGCCCGACCAGCGTGACGGAGACGAGGCCCGCGGCGGGGAGCCCGGTGCGGGGGTCGAGGATGTGCCGGCCGCGCTCGGCGGTGCCGGACGTGGCGACGGCGATGTCGCTCCCGGACACGGCGGCGATGAGGCTGCCGCGGTCGCCGGGGTCGGCGATGCCGATCCGCCACGGTTCGCCGGGCCCGGCCTCGCCGCGCGCCTGCACGTCGCCGCCGCCGTTCACGCAGTGGTCGTGGGCGCCGGCGTCGTGGAGGATCGTCGACGCCCGCTCGATCGCCCAGCCCTTGACCACGCCGCTGGGATCGAGCCGGCCCCCCGGTTCGCAGGTGAACGCGCCGCCCGTGGCCCGTTCGAACTCCGCGCCGAGGCGCAGGACCTCGGCGACCTCGGGATCGCACTCGCCGAGCTCGGCGCGGCCGTCCGCCAGGCGCGTGACCTGGCTGTCGGGGCGGTAGGGGGAGAAGACGCGGTCGACGTGGTGGAGCCAGGCGACGGCCTGCGCGAGGGCCGCGGCGATGGCCGGCGAGCGCGGCGTGCGGACGTCGAAGGAGAACACCGTCCCCATCGCGTGCTCCACGTGGCGGATCCCCTCAGGCACGGGCGCTGTCCAGGGCGCTCTGGAGGGACGTGATGTATCCCTCGCTGGTGTAGGTGGCGCCGGACACGGTGTCGATGCGCGCGCTGCCCGCCGCGAGGGCCTTCTTGGTGAGCTTGGGGAGGGCGAAGGAGGCGATCTCGCGGTCGCGGCCGTTCTCCGACGGCGAGCGCAGGACGCGGACTCCGGTGAGGTGGCCGCCCGACATCGTGATCTCGACCTGGACGGGCCCGTAGCGGGTGTCGACGCTCTCGCCCCGGTAGGTCTTGCTCACCGGGTTCGCCCCGCCGCTCGTGCCGCCGCTCGTCCCGTTGCTCGTGCCGCCGCCCGCGGTGGGCGGGGGCGCCACGGCGGTGTCGTGGTGGTGCGGCTTCAACGACAGCAGCAGCACGACTCCCGCGATCGTCGCGCTCGTGGTGAACACGGCTCGGCGCATAGGGTGCGGACCTCTCAGAACTCGAAGGATTCGGATCGGACGTGGCGGCGTCGCACGCCGGCCTGCTTCAGCGCGCCCTGGGCGGCGGCCATCATGCCGGGCGGCCCGCACAGGTAGACGTCCCGGTGCCGGATGTCGGGGACGAGGTCGCGCAGCGCCCGGCCGTCCAGCGACAGGGAGTAGTGGGACGGCTCGTCGACGAAGTAGTAGGCCCGTGCGCCGCGGACGCGGGCGATGTCGTCGAGCTCGCCGCGCAGGGCCAGGTCCTCGGGCCGGCGGGCGAGGTAGACGAGGGTCACGTCACCGGGCAGGGTCTCGAACAGCGTCCGCAGCGGGGTGATGCCGACGCCGCCGGCGATCAGCAGGGCCCGGTCGTGGTGCGGCCGCGCCCCGGTGAACCCGCCGTAGGGCCCCTCGGCCCAGACCCGCGTCCCGGGGCGGAGCCGGGCCAGCGCACGGCTGTGGTCCCCGGCCTCCTTGACGGTGATGCGGAGCCGGTGCCCGCGGGGCGGCTCGGACAGCGAGTAGGGGTTGGCCGTCCACCAGAAGCCCGGGGCGAGGAACCGCCAGCGGAAGAACTGGCCCGGTTCGGCGCGCAGCTCGTCCAGGTGGCGGCCGCTCATGTAGACGGAGACGATCCCGGGCGCCTCGGCGTGGACGGCGGTGACCCGCAGCCCGTGCCGGATCCCGCGCACGGCGGGCATCAGGAACCGGAACCAGGCGAGGGTGACGGCGACGCCGATGTACAGGGTGTACCAGGCGGCCTTCGCCAGGGGCGATCCGGCGAACTGGGCTCCGTTGGCGAGCTGGTGCGAGAACGCCAGGAAGATGGCCAGGTAGGTCGCGAAGTGCAGGTAGTGCCAGGTCTCGTAGCGCATCCGCCGCCGGGCGGCCCTCGCGGACGTGATCCCGATGCCGAGGAGGAGCAGGAACCCGGCCGTGCCCTTGATCATCTCCGGGTAGTCGACGACCACCGTCGCCGTCTCGTGGACGACGTCGGTGCGGGCCGTCACCGCGTACCCCCAGATGATCAGGAGGGCGTGCGCCAGCGCGAGGCAGACGGTGTACCGCCCGCCCATCGCGTGCCAGCGGGCGAGCCGGTCGGTGCCCACGCCCCGTTCGAGCGCCGGCACGCGGGCCATCAGGGCCAGCAGGACGGCGCAGCCGTATCCCGCCAGCAGCCCGGTGACGCGCCCGGCCTCGGTCAGCCAGCCGTCCAGACCGGTGATCGAGCCGGTGCTCCGCCACCACAGCGCCAGCACCGCGAGCGCGCCGGCGTAGATCAGTACCTGCGGCCACCAGTGCGGGACGCGCCACGACGGCCGCCTGACCTGCGGGGTCGGCCGCATGATGTCGTACCTGGTCGTCGTCATGGCGGCCACCCTGCCAACGCAGTTTCTGAGTTCCCTCTGACGCGATGGGGAATGGCGTCTCTCAGAGCCTTTTCAGAGGGAAGGCAGAGGTTGGAGAGGGATGCTGGTCCGACCATGACAAAGGACGAACCCGCGGTGGCGGGCCTGCGGCGGGCCGACGGGACGCCCGTGCGGGTCCTCGTCGTCGACGACGAACCGGACCTGGCGGAGGTGCTGTCGCGCGTGCTGGCCTCGGAGGGCTGGTCGGTGCGGAGTGCCGGGGACGGCGCGGGCGCGCTCGCCGCCGCGCGCGACTTCCGCCCCGACGCCGTCGTGCTGGACGTGATGCTCCCCGACATCGACGGCCTGCAGGTGCTGCGGCGGCTGCGCGCCGACTCGCCCGAGGTGTGCGTGCTGTTCCTGACCGCCAAGGACGCCGTCGAGGACCGCATCGCCGGCATCACCGCGGGCGGCGACGACTACGTGACCAAGCCGTTCAGCCTGGAGGAGGTGCTGGCGCGGCTCCGGGGGCTGCTGCGCCGGGCGGGCATGGCGCGGACGGCCGGCACGGACCGGCTGCTCACCGTCGGCGCCCTGGCCATGGACGAGGACGCCCGGGAGGTGACCCGCGACGGAGAGGTCGTGGAGCTGACGCCCACCGAGTTCGAGCTGCTGCGGTTCCTGATGCGCAACCCGCGCCGGGTCCTCAGCAAGGCCCAGATCCTCGACCGCGTCTGGGACTACGACTTCGGCGGGCAGGCCCACGTCGTCGAGCTGTACATCAGCTACCTGCGCAAGAAGATCGACGCGGGCCGGGCACCGATGATCCACACGGTGCGCGGCGTCGGGTACGTGCTGAAGCCGGGGGCCTCGTGAGGGGCCTGCGGACGCTGCGGGCACGGCTCACCGCCGGGCTGCTCGTCCTGCTGGCGCTGAGCTGCCTCGCCGTGGGCATCGCCACAGCGACGGCGCTCGACCGGTTCCTGATGGGGCGGCTGGACGAGCAGCTGACCGCGTCCGGCGGGCGGTTCCCGGCGAGCCTCGAACACGAGCGGCGCCATGACGCCGACAACGGTCCGGACACCCGGGGGCAGGCGCCGGGGACGTTCGGCGCGCGGCTGTTCCGCCGGACGGTGACGGAGGCCGCGGTCGTGCGCGACAGCTCCGACGTGCCCGTGCCGCTCGACGCCGCCGACCGGCGCGCCCTCGCCGCACTCCCGCCCGACGGCCGGGCGCGCTCGCTCGACCTGTCGGCGCTGGCGGAGTACCGGATGATGGCGCTCCGCGGCGACGACGGGGACGTCCTGGTCACCGGGCTGCCGCTGCGGCCCGCCGAGGAGACGCTGCGCCGCGTCATCCTGGTGGAGGCGATCGTCTTCGCGGCCGTGCTCGCCGCCGCCGGGATCGCGGCGGCGGCGTGGGTCGGGCTGGCCCTGCGCCCGCTGCGGCGGGTCGCCGCGACCGCGTCCCGGGTGACCGAGCTGCCGCTGGCCAGCGGGGAGGTGGCGATGCCCGAGCGCGTCCCCGACACCGATCCCCGCACCGAGGTCGGGCAGGTCGGCGCCGCGCTGAACCGGATGCTCGGCCATGTCGAGAACGCGCTGGCCCGCCGGCACGCGAGCGAGGAGCGGCTCCGCCGCTTCGCCGCCGACGCGAGCCACGAGCTGCGCACCCCCGTCGCCGCGATCCGGGGCCACGCCGAACTCGCCCTGCGCACCACCGAGCCCGTTCCGCCCGAGGTGCGGCACGCGCTCGGACGGATCGAGGCCGAGTCGGTCCGGATGTCCGAACTGGTCGACGACCTGCTCCTCCTCGCCCGCCTGGACGCCGGCCGCCCGCTGGAGACGGACCAGGTGGACCTGACCCGCATCGTGCTGGACGCCACCGCCGACGCCCGCGCCGCCGGCCCGCGGCACCGCTGGGAACTGGTGCTCCCGGAGGAACCGGTGACCGTCACCGGGGACGCCCGGCGCCTCCACCAGCTGGTCGCCAACCTGCTCGCCAACGCGCGCGCCCACACGCCTCCCGGCACCCACGTCACCGTGAGGCTCGCGGACCGGGGGGACGCCGTGCTCCTCGACGTGGAGGACGACGGCCCCGGCATTCCGGCCGGCCTGCGCGAGGAGATCTTCCAGCGGTTCGTCCGCGCCGACCAGAGCCGGTCCCGCAGCGCGGGCGGCACGGGACTCGGACTGGCCATCGTCCAGGCGGTGGCCGCCGCCCACGGCGGCCGCGCCGAACTCGTCGAGGCCCAGCACACGCTGTTCCGCGTGACCCTTCCGCACTGAGTCAGCGGCCCGCCCGCACCCCTGCGCGGGGCGCGCCACGTGCGCCGGCGCCCGGGCGGCCGCTCAGCCGAGGGCCAGGACCCGCGTCACCAGGCGAGCGGTCCGGCCGCCCTCCTGCTCCGCCACTTCGAGCGCCGTCCGCACGTCGAGGTCGTCGAGCAGCGCCCGCGTCACGGCGGCCTCCGCCGCGGGGGAGGAGCGGCCGCGGCCCGCCGCCGCGAGGAGGCGGTCCAGCCCTTCCGCGGCGCGGTCGAGGGCGCCGGGCGTGTACTCCCACTCCCGCGCCCAGGGCTCGGCGAGGAGCATGAAACGGACCGCGGAGGCCGGGTGGTCCTGGACCAGATCGGAGACCAGCACCAGGTTGCCGGTGGACTTGGCCATCTTGGCGCCGTCCCGGCGGACCACCCCGACGTGCAGCCAGGCCCGGGAGAACGGCCGCACGCCGGTCAGCGCCTCGGCCATGGCCGCCTCGTAGGCGTGGTGGGGGAACCGCAGGTCTTCGCCGCCGGCGTGCAGGTCCAGCGCCGGGCCGAAGGCCGTCATCGCCATCGCGGCGCACTCGGCGTGCCAGCCGGGCCGCCCCGCGCTCCAGGGGCTGGGCCAGGCGGGCTCGCCCGACCGCGACGGCCGCCAGACCGCGACGTCGAACGGGTCGTCCCTGCCGGGGTCGTCGGGCGCGTCGCCGTACTCGGCGAGGAGCGCGCGTGCCCGGCCGGCGTCGAGGCCGGCGCGCCGGGGGACCTCGCCGCCGCGGAAGTGGACCGCGCCGCCCCGCACGTAGGCGTGTCCGGAGGCGAGGAGTCCCTGGGCCAGCGCGACGACCTCGCCGACATGGTTGTGCGCGCGGGGCTGGTGGTCGACGGCGTGGACCCCGAGGACCTCCAGGTCGCGTTCGAAGTAGAACTGCTGGACGGCGGCGAAGCTGTCGTACGGGCTGCCCGCACGGTGCGCGGCCTGGTCCAGCACGTCGTCGACGTCGGTGACGTTCCGGCACACGCGCACCTCGCCGCCCGCGTGCCGCAGGACCCGGGCGGCGACGTCGGCCCAGACGAAGGTGCGGGCATGGCCGAGATGGGTCGCGTCGTACGGGGTGATCCCGCAGACGTACATGCGGGCGGGGCCGACGACCGGGAGGGGGCGGCCGCCGATCCGCAGCGTGCGGCCGGGCGAGTTGAGATCCACGAGAGCGCCGCTCCTCAGGATGGCGGAACCGGTGTTCCCCCCTGTCCTACCCGGCGGGCCTCTCCGGGGCGTGGGGACGAAGGTCCCGACGACCCGTGACCTTGGGACGCTGACCGGCCGCGCCGCCCCGTCCGACGCTGGGGGCATGACGAAGAGCCTTTCCGGCGCGCGTGTCTTCGCGCTGCTGACCGACGGGACGCAGGTCGAGATCCGGCGGCTCGGGGAGGCGGACCGGGCGGCGGTGCGCGACCTGCACCGCGGCCTCAGCGAGGAGAGTCTCCACCTGCGGTTCTTCGGCCTCAACCGGGCCGTCTCCGAGCAGGTCGCGGGCCGGGTCTGCCGGACGGACTGCGACGGCCACGCCGCGCTCGGCGCGTGGCTGCGCGGCGGACTGGTCGGCGTCGCCGAGTACGAGCCGACCGACGTGCCCGGAGAGGCCGAGTTCGCGATGGCGGTGGCCGACCGGATGCACCACCGCGGGGTCGGGACGCTGCTGCTGGAGCACCTCGCGTCCGTGGCCCGGGACCACGGGATCGTGGCCTTCCGCGCCGACACGCTGGCCGAGAACACCGCGATGCTGCGGGTCTTCGCCGACGCCGGAATGACGGCGCGGCGCCGGTTCTCGGGAGGCGTGGTCGAGCTGACCCTGCCGCTGGTCTCCGACGAGCGCTACCTGGACGCGGTGGCCGAGCGGGAGCGGTGCGCCGACGTCGCCAGCCTGGAGCCGCTGATGCGGCCGCGGACGGTCGCGGTCGTCGGCGCGTCCCGGCGGCCGGGGACGGTCGGCGCCGAGATCCTCCGCAACCTCCTCTCCGCCGGCTTCGGCGGCGCCGTGTACGCGGTGAACCCGCACGCCGCCGGCGGCGACCTGCACGGCGCGCCGTGCGTGGCGGCGCCCGCCGACCTGCCGGAGCGGCCCGACCTGGCCGTCGTCACCGTGCCCGCCGGCGCGGTGGTCCGCGCGGCGGCCGAATGCGGGCGGTACGGGGTCCGCGCGCTGGTGGTGGTCAGCTCGGGGCTGACCGCCGGCCAGGGGCGCGACCTGCTGGCGGTCTGCCGGGAGCACGGCATGCGGCTGGTCGGCCCGAACTGCCTGGGGACGGCCAACACCGAGATCTCCCTCGACGCGACGTTCGGCGCCCGGCACCCCGTCCCCGGGGGCGCGGGGGTGGTGGTGCAGTCGGGCGGCGTCGGGATCGCGCTGCTGGAGCAGCTGTCCCGGCTGGGGATCGGGATCTCCTCGTTCGCCTCGGTCGGCGACAAGTACGACGTCAGCTCCAACGACCTGCTCATGTGGTGGGAGTCGGACGAGACGACCCGGCTCGGCGTCCTGCACGTGGAGTCGTTCGGCAACCCGCGCAAGTTCGCCAGGACGGCCCGGCGGGTGGCGGCCCGGATGCCGCTGCTGACCGTCCTCGCCGGGCGGTCGGCGCCCGGCACGCGGGCGGCCGCCTCCCACACCGCGGCCGCCGCGACCCCCGAGATCACCCGCCGGGCCCTGTTCGAGCAGGCGGGCATCGTCGCCACCGACGACCTCGGGGAGCTGGTGGACGCCGCCGCGCTGCTGGCCGCCCAGCCGCTCCCGGACGGGCCGCGCGTCGCGGTGGTGTCCAACGCGGGCGGGGCGGGCGTGCTGGCGGCCGACGCCTGCGCCGACGCCGGACTCTCCGTCCCCGTCCTGACGCCGGCGACGCGGCGTCGCCTCTCCGGCCTCCTGCCCGCGTGCGCGGCGGTCGCCAACCCGGTCGACACCACGGCCGGGGTCTCCGCCGAGCTGTTCCGGAGCGCCCTGGACGCGGTCGCCGCGGACGGGTCCGTCGACGCCGTCCTGGCGCTGGTGGCGCCGACCGCGCTCGCGGACCTGCGCGGAGCGCTCGGCGGCTGCGGCAAGCCGCTCGCCGCGGTCGTGCTCGGGCAGCCCGAGACCGTCGTGGTCAACGAGCGCGGCGTGCCCTGCTACGCCTACCCGGAGAACGCCGTCCGCGCGTTCGCCCGCGCCTTCTCCTACGCGCGGCGGCGGGGCGCCCCGCCCGGCGCGCCGCCCGCGCTGACCGGGCTGATGCCGGTCGAGGCGGCGGGCATCATCGACGGGTTCCTGTCCGCGAGACCGGAGGGCGGCTGGCTGCCGCCCGTCGGCACCTTCCGGTTGCTGGAGTCCTACGGGCTTCCGCTCGCCCCCTGGTGCTGGGCGCGCACCGAGGAGGAGGCCGCGTCGGCGGCCCGCGAGATGGGCGTCCCGGTGGCGATGAAGGCGCACGTGCCCGGAGTCGTGCACAAGACCGCCGCCGGAGCCCTGCGGCTCGGCCTGGACGGCGACCGCGAGGTCCGAGAGGCGTTCGGGAGCCTCGCCGGACGGTTCGGCGGCGCCCTGGAGGGCGTGGTCGTCCAGGCCATGGTGGACGAGGGCGTCGAGGTGCTGTGCGGCGCCGTCCAGGAAGAGGTGTTCGGAGCCGTCGTGGTCTTCGGTGCGGGCGGCTTCGACGCCGACGCCCTGGCCGACCGCACCGCCCGCCTCGCCCCGCTGACGGCGCGGGAGGCCGACGACCTGATCCGCGAGCCGCGCCTGTCCGCCCTGCTGCTCGGCCATCCCGCCCGCCCCGCGGGCGACCTCGCCGCCCTGCGCGACCTCCTGCTCCGGCTGTCCAGGCTGGCGGCCGAGCATCCCGAGATCGCCGAGCTCGACCTCAATCCCACCGTCGTCCGGCCCGACGGCGCGGTGGCCGTCGACGCCCGTGTCCGGCTCCTTCCCCGGCGCGCCTGGGACCCCTACCTGCGCCGCCTGAGATGACGGGACGCCGCGTACGTTCCTGGTGAACGCCGTGCTCGCGCCGCCCCAGCGAGTTCCGCCGCCGTGCGCGGGCGGTCATGCCGGAACCTTCCGCGCCGCCTCCTTGAGGAGCTCGTCGACGCCCTCGCGGATGCCCGCGCACAGGATCGGCAGGTCGGGCAGGGCGTCGCGGTCGCCGGTGATCCCGAACGACAGGACGCCGTCGTAGGAGATGATGCCGACGGAGACGCGCGACCCGGCGGCGATGGGGATGTAGGGGTCCATCTCCAGCATCCGCCGCCCCATCGCGTACAGCGGGAACGAGGGGCCGGGCACGTTCGTGACGATCGTGTGGACCAGGGGCTGCCGCAGCCGCAGCGCCGTGCGGGCCGCCACGGCGAGCAGCCCGGGGGCGGCGCCGACGAGCCGCAGGAAGGCGTCGAGCCCGGCCGCCTGGTCCGCGCTCTTCGCGCCGTCCATCTGCTCCCGCAGCAGGCGGAGGCGGCGCAGGGGGTCGGGCTCCCCGCAGGGCAGGTCGACCAGCACCGCCGACACCCGGTTCGTCAGGATCCCGCGCTCGTCGGGCGACCGGACCGAGACGGGCACCAGGGCGCGGACGGCCGACTCCGCGGTGAGCACGCCCCGGGCGGCCAGCAGCGACCGGAAACCGGAGGCGGTCGCGGCGAGCACCACGTCGTTGACCGATCCGCCGAGGGCGCACCTGATCCGGTTCACCTCGTCCAGGCCCGCGCAGGTCCGCGACCAGCGCCGGAGGGGAGCGGTCGGGCCGTTGAGCGAGGACGCGCCGGGGCCGGTGAGGCGCGCGGCGTAGCCGGGGGCCGCGCCCGCGACGGCGATCGACTCGCGCAGGGCCGGGAGGAAGAGCCGGGCGGCCTGCCGGCCGAACCCCCTCAGCCGGTCCGCCACGGCGCCGCGCACGACGGCCCGCGCGGACGGTTCCGGGGCGGGCGTCCACAGCCGGGGACCGGCGGGCGACCATCCGGGGCCGGCGTCGAGCAGGACGCTCAGCAGGTCGATCCCCGCGAGCCCGTCGACCATGCAGTGGTGCACCTTGGAGATCAGGGCCCAGCGTCCGTGCTCCAGCCCCTCGACCAGCCACACCTCCCACGGGGAGCGGGTGAGGTCCAGCCGCCTGCCGAGGACGCGGCCCGCCAGCTCCCGCAGCTCGTCCGGGCCGCCGGGCGCGGGCGCCTCCACGTGCCGGACGTGGTCCGCCATCCGGAAGCCGCGGTCGTCGATCCAGACCGGGTGCGCGAGGTGGAGCGGGACGGTCCGGACGCGCTGCCGGCAGCGGGGAGCGAACCGGAGCCTGGCGAAGATCTCCCGGACCAGCTCCGCGTGGCCGGGCGCGGGGCCCTCGAACACGGTCACCGTGCCGATCTGGAGCGGCGTGGTGTCGTTGTCGGCGAAGAACATCCCCGCGTCCAGCGCGTTCATCCGCTGCATCCCGCACCTCCGGCGTGCCGTCTCGGGTCTGCTAGGCCGAACGGGAGCGGCGGTCGAAGTCGGCCCACTCCTCGTCCCACTGCCGGTACCGGCGCCTGTCGCAACCCCAGCGGAACGCGAGGTAGACGGTGAGCATCGGCAGCCCCGTCACCGCCAGGACGGCCGCGCCGGCCGACACGTCGTCACCGATCGTCCGCGCGTGCTTCCGCGGGCCCATCTCTCCGAGGGTGTGGCGGGGACCCGTCCAGAGCACGCGGTGCTCGCCGACCACGGTCGCGCGCCAGCTGGTGTACCGGCCGTTGTGCGGAGTGCCGTCCGCGCCGGTCCAGACCACGTTGACCTCGCGTCCGGACTCCAGCTGCGTGACCCCGACCACCGTCGCGTCGACGCGGTGGCGCGTCGCGGCCTCGTACCGTTCGGCGCGGACCCCCGCGGCATCGACGGACGAGACCACGTGGGCGCAGGCGATCGGTGCGGCGACCAGGAAGAGCAGGAGCAGAAGGAGCCCGACGCGCCACTGCGCCCGATCGACCCTCCGCCGCAGGTCGTTGCCGTCGAGCCCGCAGCGGCGCCGCAGGCGGTCCGCGTGTGTGCCGGCGTCCGGCGGCCTCATGCCTGCTCCCCGGGTCGATGACCGAACGACCTCGGAAGTCGCCCTCAACGGCTCATCCCTCCAAGTACCTCCAGCCTTTCCCGGGGACGCGCCGGGCGCCACGGACGGATGTCCTCGACGCCGCGGCCCGAAGGTCCCTTTCTCCGGTCCGGCGACGGCGCGCCGCCAGGTCAGAAGGGACGAACGTCCCCGGCCGGCGTGGCGAAGGCCTCTGCCGGACCGGACCGCCGCCCGCCAGCGTGGAACCCGAGCGGTCATCGACTGGGGGAGGACTCGCCATGAGCAAGAGGGTTCGCGGTCTCGCGCTCGCCTGCGGCGCGGCAGCCGCCTACGCGGCCGCGGTCCGTCCCGCGCTGCTGTCCTGGGGGGCCACCGACACGGAGGCGGAGACCTCGTATCCGAGCGACGAGCTGATCGAGAACGCGACGAGCCAGTCCACCATGGCGGTGTCGCTGCCCGCGCCGCCGGAGGCGGTCTGGCCGTGGCTGGTGCAGATGGGATACGGGCGGGGCGGCTGGTACAGCTGGGACCTGCTCGACAACAGGGGGCGGCCGAGCACGGACCGCATCGTTCCGGAATGGCAGGATCTGGCGGCGGGCGACCGCGTGCCCACGGTCCCCGGCGGGACGACCTACTTCCGCGTCGAGGTCCTCGATCCGGGCAGGACCCTGGTGCTGCGGAGCGACATCGAGCTGCCGTCCGGAAGGTCGTTCGACCCGCGCGGACCGAAGCCGCGGGCGTACGCGGACGGGCTCTGGGCCTTCCACCTCCACCGCCTGCCCGACGGGTGCACGCGCCTGATCGTGCGGACGCGCGGACACGGGGTGCCGTCGGTCCCGGACCGCCTGTTCACCTGGCTCCTCGGGGAGCCGGCGCACTTCATCATGCAGCACAGGCAGTTCCGCGAGCTCCGCCGGCGCGTCGCCCGGCGCGGGTTCGCCGGTCTGGAGGACGCGGAGGCCGCCCGGCCCCGCCGAGGGGACCTTCGGCTCCTCCGCTGACCAGCCCGCCGGAGCACATACTCCCGTCCCAGGCCCGAGGCGAACGAAGGACTTTCGTCCCTGTACCGGGCGCCGGCGGCGAGATGGAATGAAACCGGGCGAGAGAAGTCGAGCGGAAAGGGACGGAGAAGTGGGAGACCACGCACCGTCCATCTCGAAACGCTGCCTAAGCGGCGGAGGGCTTCTCCCGCCCCCTTCACGTTCCGCGGACGCCGTCTCCCGGCCACCGGCCGGGAACGCCTTTTGCGGATCCATCCGGACGGAGACGGGGGTTCGCGATGTCCGACGGAAGCGGTGCGCGCGAGGTGGTCGTCGGATTCGACGGGTCGGTGTACGCCATGCAGGCGCTGGACTGGGCGCTGGACGAGGCGGAGCTGCGCGGATCTCCGCTGGTGCTGTGCCACGCGTGGCACTGGCCCTACCAGGGGGTCGCCCCCGAACTGGAGGAGGCGGGCCGGCGGTCGCTGCACGAGGCGGCGCAGCACGTGCTGGCCCACGGCGTCGAGTGCGCCCGGCAGCGCACGGCCGGGGTCGCGGTCAGGCCGGTGTCGGAGGAGGGGTCGGCGGCGGAGCGGCTCACGGAGCTGTCGGCCGGCGCCGAGCTCCTGGTGCTCGGGTCCCGCGGGCTCGGGCGGCTCGCGCGCGTGCCCGTCGGCTCGGTCGCCGCCCACGTCGCCGTGCACGCGCGATGCCCGGTCATCGTGGTCAGGGGCGTGGGCGCGCTGCCCCGCCCCGGAAGCCCGGCGCCGGTCGTGGCCGTGGTGGACGGTTCGCCCGCGGCGCGGAGCGCGCTCGCGTTCGCCGCGCGTGAGGCGGAGCTGCGGCAGCTTCCCGTGAAGACCGTCTCCTCGGGCGCCGAGGGGGAGGAGGCGCCGGGGGCGGAGCGCGGGCACCCCGAGAACCCGCTCGCCCCTCCGCCCGAAGCGCTGCGGGAGGCCGCGCAGGAGGCGCGCCTCCTGGTGGTCGGGGCCGCGCATCCCGCGTTCGGCTCGGTCGCGCAGTGGCTGCTGTACAACGCAGTCTGCCCGATCGCCGTGGTGCCGCTCGCCCGGTGACGCGGGTGGCGGACGAGGGCCGAAGGTCCCTGATCCTGCGGACCGTCGCCCCTCCTGCGCGGGGCCACGGCGGGCGAGTCTGGACTCGACCCGGCAGGAACCCCCGAAGGAGAGTTCGCACATGAACGACGAGCCGATCACCGGAGTGGTCGTTGGCTACGACGGCTCCACGGGCGGTGTGCAGGCCCTGGAGTGGGCCGCCGCCGAGGCCCGCATCCGGGGCCTGCCCCTGACCGTGCTCCACGTGTGGGACGTCTACGTCGGGGGCGGCCCGATCGCCATGCCGCTCGTCGACCTGCGCGCCGTGGCGGAGGAGAACCTCGGCAACGGGGTCGAGCACGTCCGGAAGGTGGCGCCGGGCCTGAGCGTGCGGGGCGTGCTGGCGCGGGGGCAGGCGGCGGCGCGGCTGATCGAGGCCGGGCACGGCGCGGACATGCTCGTCCTCGGCCCGCGGGGGCTCGGCGGGTTCGTCGGGCTGGTGCTCGGTTCCGTCGGCGCGCAGGTGGCCGCGCACGCCCCCTGCCCGGTCGTGATCGTCCGGGGCGACCTCGTCCCGCCGCCGGAGCAGGTGCACGGGCACGTCGTCGTCGGCGTGGACGGGTCGCCGGCGTCGCGCGAGGCGCTGGCGCTGGGCTTCGCCGAGGCCGCCGCGCACGGCTGGGACGTGCGCGCGGTCGTCGCCTGGGAGGCGGTGCCGGAGAAGGAGGTGCCCCCGCTGGTGGACGAGGCGGGGATGCGGGACGCCGCCGCGGCCAGGATGGCCCGGCTGATGATCCCGTCGCGCGAGCTCCACCCCGACGTGAAGGTCCAGATCGACATCGTGACCGGGGCGCCGCGCGAGGTGCTGCTGGCCGCCGCGGAGGAGGCGCGCCTGCTGGTCGTCGGCTCGCGGGGCCTCGGAGGCTTCCGCGGCCTGCTGCTCGGCTCGGTCAGCCACGCCCTGCTGCACCACGCGCCCTGCCCGGTCGCGGTCGTGCACGCGGCCTGAGCAGGGCGGGCGGCCGGTCCGCCGCCCGGACGGGCTTCCGCGGGACCGCCGGCTGCGGTCCCGCGGAGGTGCCGGTCAGCGCCCCGGGGCTTTCTCGTGCTCCGGCGCGGGCGCGGGCGCGCCCTCGGGCCGCGGGGTGCGCAGGGTGACGGCGGCCAGCGCCGCGCCGGCGAGCGCGACCAGTGCCGCGCCGGCGAACGCCGCCGAGAAGCCGTCGGTGAGCGCGGGCAGGTCGCCGATCCGGTCGGCGCCGAAGGAGGCGGCGATGGCGGTCATCGCGGCCAGGCCCAGAGCCGAACCGACCTGGTAGCTGGTGTTGACGATGCCGGACGCCAGGCCGCCCTCCTCCGGACGGGCGGCCGAAAGCGCGGTGCCCAGGGAGGGGATGAAGGCCAGGGACATGCCCAGGGCGGCCACCAGCGAGGCGGGCAGGACGTCCACCCAGTAGTTCCCGTCCGGGCGGATGAGCGCCAGCCAGCCCATGCCGGCGGCCAGTACCAGCAGCCCGGTGACGACGGAGCCCTTGGAACCGAGGCGCCTGATGGCCCGCGGCGCCAGGACGATCATCCCGAGCATGATCAGTGCCGTCATCGGGACCAGCGCGGCCCCCGCGGGGAAGGCGCTGTAGCCGAGGACCCGCTGCAGGTAGAGGTTCAGGAAGAACCACATCGGGATCCACGCGCCGCCGAGCAGGAGCTGGGCGAGGTTCGCGGCGCCCAGGTTCGGCGCCCGGAAGATCGACAGCGGCATCAGCGGGGTGCGGCGGGACGCCTGGACGGCCAGGAACGCGCCGAGCAGGACGAGCCCGCCGGCCAGCACGGCCCAGGTCGCCGCCGCGTCCCAGCCGACCTCGGGGGCGCGGACGACGGCGAAGACGACGGCGCCGAGCCCGGCGGTCACGGTGAGCGCGCCGACCACGTCCACCGAGCCGCGGGCGCTCCCGCCGCCCCCGGGCATCAGCGCCGGCGCGGCGGCCAGCGCCAGCACGGCGATGGGGATGTTGATGTAGAAGACCCACGGCCAGGCCGCGTACTCGGTGATGACGCCTCCGAGGAACACCCCGGCGGTGCCCCCGGCGGGAGCCGCGGCGCCGTAGAGCGACAGCGCCTTGGTCAGCTCGCGGGGTTCGGAGCCGAACAGCATCATCAGCAGGGTGAGCGCGGCGGGCGCGATGAGCGCGGCGCCGACGCCCTGCAGCGCGCGGCCGGTCAGCTCGACGGCGACGGTGCCGGCGGCCCCGGCCACCGCGGAGCCGCCGAGCAGGACGACCCAGCCCGCCGAGAACAGCCTGCGGGCCCCGAGCAGGTCCGACAGCCGGCCGCCGAGCAGGAGCAGGCCGCCGAAGGCGACGACGTAGGCGTTGAACACCCAGGACAGGTTCTCCTGGGAGAAGCCCAGGTCGTCCTGGATGCGGGGAAGCGCCACCCCGATGATCGAGGTGTCCATGATCACCATGAACTGGGCGGTCGCGATGAGCGCCAGCGCCCACCACCGGCGGGTGGCGGGGGGTGCGGAACGAGCGGACATGTCTCCTCCTCATTACCCCTAGGGGGTATCCTTGCGGGTCCGGCTTACCCTAGGGGGGTATCTCCGAAACCACAAGCTCAGGAAGAAGACGGGTGATGTGAGGTGCTGCACTCTCGGCTGGTCGATGAGTGCCTAATACGGGGTACGGGTACCCGTCGCGGTCGGGTCGGGGTGCTCTGGCCCGTCGGGAGACCCCGCGCGGGGACGCTTCAGCGGACGGCCGTGCGGACCGGCGTGAACCGGCGGTCGAGGCCGGTGAGCCGCAGGATCTTCGCCATCTGCGGGCGGGGCGCGGTCAGGGTGACGGCCCCGCCGCGGCTGCGCGCGAGATCGTCGGCGGCGACGAGCGCCGCGAGGCCCCGCGCGTCGCAGAAGGTCAGGCCGGAGACGTCCACCACGACGTCCGGTCCCCGTTCGCCGATCAGCCTCGCCAGCTCGATGCCGAACGCGGCGGACGAGGCGATGTCCAGTTCGCCGCGGGCCGTCACGCGCGCCGCTCCGTCGCCGTCGCCGTCGCCGTCGTCGATCGACGTGACGAGCTCCCCGAACGCTTCGAAGCTGATCTCCTGCGTGCCCATGGCTTCCCCCTAGGCCTTTCCCTGATGCCCCAAGACTCCTTCGCCGGGCGGCCCCGCCGCCAGGGACCTAGGTCCTCGCGTCGTCCTGCCGAAGTCCGTCCGGCCCTCTGCCCGTCGAGCTCCGCGGCCTCACCGGGGGCTGAGCGGACGGGCGGGCCGGCCGTCCGCGACGGGTGAGGGGTGACCGGCGCGCGGGCGCGGGCGGAGCCGCCCGGAGAGCGCCGGCCTCGCCGTGATCGTCGACGCCCAGGTGTCGATCCCGGCCCAGTCGCGGTAGTCGCCGTACCGGCATCCCAGCGCCCGGAAGAGCAGATGCCCGACCAGGGACGTGTGCTCGCGGATGAAGACACCCGAGAACAGGCGGTGGTCGACGGCGTCGACCCTCGTCCGCAGGTCGTCCCGCAGGAGGCCCTCCTCCTTGGCGCCGAAGTGCTGCCACGGTCCGCGCAGGGCGGCCGGCACCCCGACGCTGAAGAGCCACACCGGCCGGCGGGCGAGGGCGTCCCCTTCGCGCGCGAGGAAGCCGAGCGCCTCGGGAAGCCAGGCGCGGTCGTGGATCGCGCTTCCGAGCACGAACGCGTCGTAGGCTCCGGCGTCCTCCACCTCGGCCATGGGGCGGACGTCCGCCCGGAGCCCGCGCTCGGCCAGCACCGCGCCGATCCGCCCGGCGATGGTCCGCGTGGAGCCGTTGGCGCTCGCGTACGCCACCAAGACCGTCAATTTCCTCACCTCCGGCGGTGTCTGCCTCAAGCCTCGTCTCCGGCGGCGCCCGCCCCCAGGGGCGAACGTCCCGGGTGTGCGGGGCCGAACGGGGAGGGGCGGCAGGTGATCGGCCGGTCAGGGGCCGGCCTGGTCGTGGACGTCGGCGAGGACGAAGTAGTTCTCCTCCTCCTGGGCGAAGTGCAGGCGGAGGACGGCGTAGAGCTCCTGCACGGTCCGGCGCAGGTCGTCCGCGGGCTCCGGCGCCTCCGGCGCGGTGCGCAGTTCCGCCGTCAGCGCGCCGATCCGGCGCGCCAGCTCGGCGATCTCGGCGTGCCCGCGGCTCATGGCCCCGGTGGGGTCGGAACCGCCGAGGGCGCGCGCGACCGCCGGGTAGAGCAGCCGCTCGTCCTTGCGCTCGTGGACCTCCAGGTCCGCCAGGAACTCCGAGAGCGCGTCCAGGGCGGCGTCCCGGCGCCGTCCGGCGGGACCGGCCGCCGCGCCCGCCAGCGCGGGAAGGCGCTCGATCCGCGGCCACAGCGCGCGGTGCTCCTCGTCCAGCCGCCGGACGAGTTCGGCCTCGTCGCCGCGCAGGCGCGGCGCCCGGTCGCGGCCCGGACCGAGCACGCGCAGGGCGGACAGGATCGCCGCCACGTCGATGCCCTCCTGGAGCAGCGCCCCCGCCGCCGGGGTCAGGAACCCCAGCGCCGCGACGACCATCGCGGCCAGCGCGAGCCCCATCCCGGCGAGCACGCTCTGGCGCGCGACCGACCGGGTGCGCCGCGCGATCGCGAGCGTCTCGGCCAGCCGCTCCAGGCGGTCCACGGTGATGACCACGTCGGCCGCCTCGGACGAGGCCGTGGCGCCGCGGGCGCCGAGCGCGACGCCGACGCCCGCGGTGGCCAGCGCGGGGGCGTCGTTGACTCCGTCGCCGACCATCACGGTCGGCGCGCGGGCGCTCTCGTCCCGGGCGACCTCGACCTTCCCGGCCGGCGACAGGCCGGCGTGCACGGCGTCGGCCCCCACCAGCCGGCCGATCGGACCGGCGACGTCCGCGCGGTCGCCGGTCACCATCACCGCCCGGCCGATCCCCGCCCGGCGCAGCAGCCGGAACGTGCGCGCCGCGTCGGGCCGCACGCGGTCGCGCAGCAGCAGGACGGCCGCGAGCCGGCCGTCCACGCCGACGAACACGGTGATCGCGCCGCGCGCGGCGGCCCGGCCGCGGACCCGCTCCAGCCACGCCGGGTCGGCCCGCCCGGCCCAGCTCGCCTTGCCGACGCTCACCCGGTGGCCTTCGACGGTTCCCCGCACCCCCTGCCCGGCGCGCTCGGCGACGTCCTCCGGAGCGGCGAGGCGCATCCCGCGCTCGCGGGCGCCGCGGACGATCGCCGAGGCCAGCACGTGCGGGGACACCTGGTCCAGGGAGGCCGCGAGGAACAGGGGGTCCTCGCCGCGGGCCGGATCGGCGGGGATGATCTCGGTGAGCGCGGGACGGCCCGTGGTGACGGTGCCGGTCTTGTCGAACAGCAGCACCCGCGCCCCCGCGAGCCGCTCCAGCGTGCCGCCGCCCTTCACGACCACCCCCCGCCGCGCGCATCTCGACAGGCCGGAGACGAAGGCGATGGGCGCCGCGAGGATCAGGGGGCAGGGAGTGGCCACGACCAGCACCGCCACCGCCCGGACGGGGTCGGCGGCGGCGATCCACGCCGCGCCGGCCAGCAGCAGCGTCGCGGGGATGAAGAGGGCCGAGTACCGGTCGGCCATCCGGATGAACGGCGCGTTCCCGGCCGCGGCCTCCTCGGCCAGCCGGACGATCCCGGCGTAGGTGCTGGACCGGGCGTCGTTGGTCGCGCGCAGCTCGAACGGGTCCCCGGCGTTGACCGTGCCGCCGCGCACCGCGTCTCCCGCGGGGCGCTCCACCGGCAGCGGCTCCCCGGTGAGCGTCGACTCGTCCAGCACCGCCGTCCCGCGCTCCACCAGCCCGTCCACCGGCACGGTCTCCCCGGCGCGGACCAGCAGCAGCTCGCCCGGCCGCACCTCGGAGACGTCGACGGTGTCGAGGCCGGTGCCGGTCCGGCGGTGCGCCACCCGGGGCGCGAGCGACAGCAGCGCCCCGAGGTCGCGGCGGGCGCGCCGCCCCGCCCGCTCCTCCAGCAGCCGGCCCCCGGTGAGCATCACGGCGATCACGGCGCCGGCGAAGGGCTCGCCGACCGCGATCGTCCCGGCCAGCGCCAGGACGGCGATCACATCGCTGCCGAACCTGCGGTGCAGGAGCCCCTCCACGACCCACCACACGGCGGGGCAGAGCGCGACCGCCGTGGCCAGCAGCCAGGCCAGGTCCGCGGCGCCGGAGCCCACCGACCAGCGGAGCGCGGCGCCCGCCGCCAGCCCGCCGCCGGTCAGCGCGAAGAGCGTCTCGTGAGCGTTGCGCGTGAACGCGCCCTTGACCGACATCCCACCTCGCCGCCTGTGTGAGTCCGTGCCGTCCACGCTTGCAGGCCGCGACCGGGGGCCGCAGGGGCGGTCGGCTCGTCACCGGCGGGACGAGGGGGTGCCTGAGATGGGGACCTTAGTCCCTAGGGGCGCGCGTGACCTGCGATGGAGCGTGGAAAGGAGCGGCCGCGCCGCTCTGCGCGGGGTCGCGCCGAAGGAAGCGACAGCCGCTGAGCCGGGAGGAGAACCGATGTCCGAGCCGATCGTCGTCGGGACCGATGGTTCCGACGAGGCGGCGGGCGCCCTCGACTGGGCCGCCGCCGAAGCCGCCTCGCGTGAGCGCCCCCTGCACATCGTCCACGCCGTGGAGAGCTGGCCCTACAAGACGCCGCTGTTCGCGCCGCCCGACACCGCCGAGCGCATGACCCGCGCGGGGCGCACGCTCCTGGCGGCCGCGCGCGAGCGGATCCGGGAGCGGTGGCCGGACCTGGAGATCACCACAGAGCTGGTGGCCGAGGAGGCGTGGCAGGCCCTGCGGGCGCAGTCGGAGAAGGCGTTCGAGCTGGTGGTGGCCAGCCGCGGCCGGGGCGGCTTCTCCAGCCTGATGCTGGGGTCCACCAGCCTGCGCCTGGCCGGCCACTCCGCGGTGCCGGTCGTGATCGTTCGCGGGGGCGGGGCCGACCGCGGCGAGGTCGTGGTGGGGATCGACCTGGCCCGGCAGATGGATCCGGTCCTCGACTACGCCTTCGAGGCGGCCGCGCTCCACGGCGCCCGCCTCCGCGTCGTCCACGCGTGGCAGACGTTCGCGACGCTGATCGAGGCCGGCTACGCCGTCGACGCCGACCAGATCGAGGACGATCTGCGCAAGGAGGTCGCCGCGGCCTACCAGCCCGTGCGGCGCACGCATCCGGGGGTCGACGTCACCGACGAGATCGTCCTGGAGCATCCGGTGACCGCGCTGGCCAACGCGTCGGGGAGCGCCCGCCTGCTGGTGGTCGGCGCCCACGACCGGCGCTGGAGCGCTCCCCAGCTCGGGTCGACCTGCCACGGGGTCATCCACCACGCGCAGTGCCCCGTCGCCGTCGTTCCCGCCCACTGACCCCAGCGCCGGTCCCGCCGGCGGCTCCCGCCGCCGGCGGGACCGGCGCTTCCGGGCTCGGGGCTCAGGCGGGGGCGGGGCTGCCGCGGCTGAGCCGGGTCCGGCGCATCATCCGCTGGAGGTCGTCGGTGGTGACGATCCCGAGCAGGTGGTGGTCGGCGGCGACGACCGCGACGAGGCTGCCCGCCACGGGGGCCATCTGGAGCAGGACGTCCGCCGGCCGCTCCGGGTCGATGATCCGGTCGGCGCCGAGCGGCACGCTCAGATCGCCCAGGGTGACGCCGGCCTCCCGCTCCGGGACGCGGGACAGCCGGTCCACCGTGACGGCGCCGACGGGGTCGCCGGCCACGCTCACGACCGGGAACACCGTCTGGTGCGACCGCACCGCCACGTCCTGGACGAACGCGGCCGCGGGCTGCCACGCCCAGCCGTGGTCGGGGTCGCGCGTCATGACGTCGGCGACCCGCAGGTCCTTCGCGGCCTCGCGCAGGTCGGTGAAGCGCGCCTCGGCCCGCGCCGAGCCGGCGATGAACCAGCCGACCACGGCCAGCCACAGCCCGTTGAACCAGCTCCACAGCAGCAGCGTCAGCAGACCTGCGCCGATCATGACCTGGCCGAGCACCATCCCGGCGCGCTGGGCGCTGCGGGTCGCGGCGGCCCGGTCCCCGCTCCGGCCCCACAGCAGCGCGCGCAGGATGCGCCCGCCGTCCAGCGGCGCGCCGGGGAGCAGGTTGAACACCGCGATCAGGAGGTTGGTCGCCGCCAGCCAGCTCAGCGAGGCGGTGACGATGACGGGGGCGCCGAGCGCGTGCCCGGCCGCCCAGGCCCCGGCGAACGCCGCCCCGGCCACCGCGCTGGTCAGCGGGCCGACCCCGGCGATCTGGAGATCGTCGCGGGCGGTGCCGGGTTCGCCGTCCAGTTCCGCGAGGCCGCCGAGCGCCCACAGCGTGATCGAGCCGACCCGCACGCCGCGGCGGCGGGCGACCAGCGCGTGCGCGAACTCGTGCGCGGCCAGCGAGCCCATGAACAGCACCGCGGCCACCACGGCTGCCGTCCAGCGCACGCCGGAGGACGCGCCCGGGTCGGCGGTGGGCAGCACCGAGCGCGCGAGGATCTCGGCGATCACCAGCATGATCACCAGAACCGACCAGTGCATCCCGACCGGGATCCCGCGGAAGGTGCCGAATCTGAACGTCTGCTTCATCGCGAGCCTCCTACCGATGCCACCAGGCTCGCGCGGGGCCGGCTGGGCGGTCAGAGGCGAATTGCTCCTATTTTTGGGTCTTTGGGCCTCCCGGGCCCTCCCCGGCGGCCTCGGTGCGCAGGGCCGCGACCTCCACGGTCAGGTCGATGCCGACCGGGCACCAGACGATGCACCGGCCGCAGCCCACGCAGCCGGAGGAGCCGAACTGGTCGTGCCAGGTCCCGAGCTTGTGGGTCAGCCACTGGCGGTAGCGGCTCTTGGCGGACGCCCGGACGTCGCCCCCGTGCAGATGGGTGAAGTCCGGGTCGAAGCAGGAGTCCCAGAGCTGCCAGCGCTCGGCGTGGTCGCCGGTCAGGTCGGTGGTGTCGGCGACCCTCGTGCAGAAGCAGGTCGGGCACACCATCGTGCAGTTTCCGCAGCTCAGGCAGCGTTCGGCCACCTCGTCCCAGCGGTCGGCCTCCAGGGTCCCGGCCAGGAGCTCGCGCAGCCCCGCGGCGGGCATCTCCCGGCCCATCCGGCCGGCGGCCGCCGACACCTCGGCGCGGGCGCGGTCGACGTCGGAGGCCTCGGCGGGGGCGCAGTCCAGGCCGTCGATCAGGGCGGCGCCCGCCTCGGTCGCGACGTCGACGACGTAGCGGAGGCCGCCCTCGCCGACCAGTTCGGTGAGCGCGAGGTCGTAGCCGGGGCCCGCCTGAGGGCCGGTGCCCATGGAGGCGCAGAAGCACGTCCCGCCGGGCTCTGTGCAGTTGACGGCGATGACGAAGTTGTCGTGCCGCCGCGCCTCGTAGGAGGGGTCGACGTGGCGGCCGCCCATGAGGACGCGGTCCTGGATCGCCATCGCGCGCAGGTCGCAGGGCCGGACGCCGAGCAGCGCGAGCCGGGCCGGTTCGGGCGCGTGCTCCCGGACCTCGAACCCGTCCTCCGTCCGGTCCGCCTCCCAGAGCTTGACCTTCGACCGGTGCAGGAACGGCTTCCAGGACTGCGGTCCGGCCGCGTGCGCGAAGGCCGCGCCGTCCTCCCGCCGCCGCAGCCGGTAGGCGCCGGCGCTGAGCGTGACGCCCCAGCCGTGGGGCAGGCGGTCGGCCGAGTCGAGTTCGGCGAGGACGATCGCGTCGTCGCGCACGGTCGGGCCGATGACGGTGTAGCCCGCGCGCCGCAGCGCCTCGCAGAGCGGGCGGAGGCTCCTCAGCTCCAGCGCCGCGGGGCCGCCGGGCTTCGACGTGCTCGTCGGAGCGGTCATCCGTTCTTCCTTCCTGCGTGGTCGTCCATCGTGAGCGCGTCCGCCAGGCGGTCGGCGACCGCGCCGACCGCGGCGGCGACGCTCGGGGTCAGGCCCTGGCCGAACCCGAAGTCGGCGCCCTCGATCGCGAGGACGCGGAGACGGGCGGGCATCTGGCCCACGGCCCGCCCGAGCGCGACGGCGTCGCCGAGGCCGAGGGCGTGGTCGGTCACCGGCCGCGCGACGAGCGCCGCGGTCTCGGCGTCCAGTTCGCGGACCCTGCCGGGTGTGGGCGGATGAGCGCGCACGGCGTCCACGACGATCGCGAGGTCGGCGCCCGCCCACAGGGCGACGAGCCTCGCGGGCTCGCCGTCGGTGACGGCGAGCCCGGCCTCGACGCGGCCGCGGAGCGCCGCGACCACGGCGGGTCCGGCGCCGTCGTCGCGGCGGAAGTCGTTGCCGACGCCGATCACGAGGGTCACGACCGCTCCACGGTCAGGTCGAGGAAGTGGGTGGAGCAGGAGATGCATGGGTCGTAGTTGCGGATCGCCTGCTCGCAGCGGCGGGTCAGGGCCTCGTCGTCGAGGTGGAGGCGGGCCGCGACGAAGCGGCGCAGGTCGTCCTCGATGGCGGCCTGGTTCTGAGACGTCGGCGGGACGATGCGGGCGGCCCTGATGAGCCCGTCCGGGCCCAGGTCGTAGCGGTGGTAGAGCAGGCCGCGCGGAGCCTCGGTGACGCCGTGGCCGGTCCCCTCGCGCGGGGGCACCGGCACCGCCGGGCGGGACGGCGGCTCGTAGCCGGCGATGAGCCGCAGGGCCTCGTCCACGGCGTAGACGACCTCGACGGCCCGGACCAGGATGCTGCGGAACGGGTTGCGGCACTCCGGGCCGAGCCCGGCCCGGTCGGCGGCCTCCAGGGCGAGCGGGGACAGCCGGTCGCGGTTGAGGGAGTAGCGGGCCAGGGGACCGGTCAGGTAGCGGCCGCCGTCGGCGAAGCGGGCGTGCAGCGCGGTCGAGTGCGGGACCTGCTCCTCGACGACGTTGCGCTCGAACTCGGCGGCGGGGAAGGAGCGCCCCGTGCCGCCGCGGACGGTGCCGCGCTCCAGCGGGTAGCGATCGGCCGTCAGCGCGAGGAACTCGTGACCGTGGTCGAAGTCGGGGAACTCGAAGCCCGCCGCCCATTCCACGGTGGCCAGGGCGTCGTCGCGCGCCCGCCGCAGCGTCTCCGCGAGTGGTGCCAGCTCGGTGGGCGCGGGGGTCCGGTAGAACCCGCCGACGCGGACGTTCACCGGGTGGATCGCGCGGCCGCCGAGGAACTCCATGAGCGCGTTCCCCGCCTTCTTCAACCGCAGCCCCCGCTCCACGGCGGCGCGGTGGTCGCGGGCCAGTTCGACCGCGCCGGGATAGCCGAGGAAGTCCGGTGCGTGCAGCAGGTAGATGTGCAGGGTGTGGCTCTCGATCCACTCACCGCAGTAGAGCAGGCGCCGCAGCTCGCCGATGGCCGGGTCCACGGTCACGCCGCAGGCGGCCTCGACGGCCTGGCAGGCGCTCATCTGGTAGGCGACCGGGCAGATCCCGCAGATCCGGGCGGTGATGTCGGGCGGCTCGGTGTGGGCGCGGCCGCGCAGGAAGGCCTCGAAGAAGCGCGGCGGCTCGTAGATTTCGAGCCGCACCTCCTCGACGTCCGGGCCGCGCACGCGGACGTACAGGGCGCCCTCGCCCTCGACCCGCGCGAGGGCGCCGACGGCGAGCGTCCTCTCATTGCGGTGCGTCATCGCCGCCTCCCCCGGCCGGGGCCTCCTCGCGGAAGGCGGTGACGTTGAAGGTGGACAGCACGCGGTCCGCCTCGTCCTCGGACATGTCGAGCCAGGGCAGCAGCCCGCGCGTGTTGGGCCGCCCCCCGCTCCACGCGGGGGCGGGGCCGAAGCAGCCGTAGCAGCCCCGCCCGTACGCCGGGCAGATCGCGCCGCAGCCCGTCTGGGTGATCGGGCCGAGGCACGGGGTGCCGCGGGCGACCATCACGCAGACGTTTCCGCGGATCTTGCACTCGAAGCAGACGCTGTGGGACGGCACGTCGGGTTTGCGGCCGGCGAGGTGCGCCGCGAGCACCTCCAGGAGCTGGCGGCGGTCGATCGGGCATCCCCGCAGCTCGAAGTCCACGGGGACGTGCGCGGCGATGGGCGTGGACCGCGCCAGCGTGGCGACGTACTCGGGCCGCGCGTAGACGAGCGAGGCGAACTCCTCCACGTCGGCGAAGTCGCGCAGCGCCTGGATCCCCCCGGCGGTCGCGCACGCGCCGATCGTGACCAGCTTCCGCGAGACCGCCCGCACGTGCCGGACGCGGTCCAGGTCCGCGGGCGTGGTGATCGACCCTTCCACCAGCGACACGTCGTAGGGGCCCTCCCCGGCGGCGCTCGACGCCTCCAGGAAGTGCGCGATCTCGATCTCGCCCGTAAGCGCGAGCAGCTCGTCCTCGCAGTCCAGGAGGGTGAGCTGGCAGCCGTCGCAGGAGGCGAACTTCCACACGGCCAGCGTCGGTCGTCCCATGGGCTACAGCTCCCTGACGGTCATCAGCGCGGCGGCGCGCGGGTAGGGCACGACCGGCCCGTCCCGGCAGACCAGCAGCGGGCCGAGCTGGCAGTGCCCGCACCAGCCGACCCCGCACCGCATGCTGCGCTCCAGGGAGAGCCGGACGTTCCCGGCGGGCACCCCCAGCCCGGTGAGCGCCCGCGCGGTGAGGCGCATCATGATCTCCGGTCCGCAGACGAAGGCGGCGGTCCGGGCCGGGTCGACGTCCGCGGCGCCCGCCAGGGCCGTGACCAGGCCGACCTGGCCGCTCCAGCCGGGGGCCGGCCGGTCCACCGTGACCTCGACCTGGGCGCCGCGCGCCCGCCAGGCGTCCAGTTCCCCGCCGAACAGCAGGTCGCCGGGGGTGCGGGCGCCGATCAGGACGGCGATGCGGCCGAAGGCGTCCCGGTCGGCCAGGGCCCGCAGCACCACCGGCCGCAGCGGGGCCAGGCCTATGCCGCCCGCCGCCACGACCAGGTCGTGGCCGCGGGCCTCGTCCAGCCCCCAGCCGGCCCCGAACGGGCCCCGCAGCCCGAGGACCTCGCCGGGCCGCGCCGCGCACACGGCCTGGGTCACGGCGCCGACGGCGCGGACCGTCTGCTCCAGCGCCCGCGAGGACTCGGAACCCATGCCCGGCCCGACGCGGCTGACGGAGATCGGCGCCTCGCCCACGCCGAACGCGTACATCATCGTGAACTGGCCCGGCGCCGGCTCGGCGAGCGCCGCCGCGACGGGCTCCAGCCTGAGCGTCACCGTGTCGGCGGTCTCCGCGCGCCGGGCCGTCACGCGGTAGGGGACGGGAGCCATGGGGCCGTCCGCGCCGGCCGGGCTCACGCCCGCTGCTCCGGGTGCGCGTACAGGTCCAGGACGCGGACCCGGGTGGCTTCGAGGCGGTCCAGCAGCACGGCGGCGAACCGGAGGGTCAGGTCGTAGCCGAGCCGCAGGTCCGCGGCGCACAGCTCCCGGACCTCGGCCCCGTCGAACCGGAGGCTCCGCACCGGCTCGGTGGAGACGGCGCCGAACCTCCACACGTGCGGAGGGAACATCCACGACCAGCCCAGCACCGAGGAGGCCGGGAGCGTCTCCACCACCACCGCGCCCCGTCCGGGGACCTGGAGGTCGAGGGCGACCGTCCCGGAACGCAGGAGCCAGAAGTGCTCGGCGGCCCAGCCCTCCTCGAAGAAGCGATGCCCGGACGGGACGTCCGCGGCCCGGGCCGCGGCGGCCAGGGCGGCGTGGTGCCGTTCGGGCATGCCGGAGAAGAACCGCTCCCGCGCCAGCGTTTCGGGCGTGACGCCTTTCCGTGCCTCCACCTGCCGTGACCTGCCCTGGTGACGGGATGCGCATACCGTGGGAACGGTCAAGATCAGGCGCGGACCGGCGGCGCCGAAGGTCCCCGGCGCGGCGGACCTTGGTCCCTGTCCCGAGCCCGGCACGTCCGCGAAGGCTGGAGGGAGGCCGGGAGAGGGCGTGTGATCGTCGGAGGAGCCATGTCCGCACCGATCGTCGTGGGGACCGACGGGTCCGCCGCCGCGGCCCGCGCCGTCGACTGGGCGGCGGGTGAGGCGGCGCTGCGGCACCGGCCCCTGCACATCGTCCACGCGGCGCAGATCTGGCCGTACCAGGTCCGCCGGTTCGAGCTGCCGGTCCCGTCCGAGCGCTCCTCGCCGGCCGGGCACGCCGTGCTGCTGGAGGCCGAGGGCCGCGTCCTGGAGCGCAGGCCGGAGCTGCGGGTGACGACCGCCCTGGCCGTCAACGCGACGCCGGACGCGCTGCGCGAGGAGGCGGAGAAGGCGTTCGAGCTGGTGCTCGGGCACCGCGGGCACGGCGGCTTCGCCGGGCTCCGGCTCGGCTCGGTCGCCCTGCGCATGGCGGGGCGGACCGCCGTCCCGCTGGTGATCGTGCGCGGCGGCGTCGGCGGCGGCGGTGAGGTCGTCGTCGGGCACGACCTCGCCGAGGAGCCGGGAGAGGCGCTCAGGTACGCCTTCGACGCGGCCGCCGTCCGCGGGGCGCGGCTGCGCGTCGTGCACGCGTGGCAGCTTTCCGTGGACATGGCCGAGGCCGGATACGCCCTCGACGAGGAGCGCCTCAACGACGAGCGGCGGGCGCGGGTCATCGAGGCCTACGCCCCCCTCCACGAGAGGTATCCGCTGGTCGATGTGGTCAACGACGTCCTGGTCGGGCACCCGGTGTCCGAGATGACCAGGGTGTCGCGCTCGGCGGATCTGGTCGTCGTCGGCGCGCGCCCCCACCGCTGGGGCCTGTTCCGGCTCGGCTCCGTCGGCCACGGGGTGATCCACCACGCCGAGTGCCCGGTGGCCGTCGTCGGCGGGCCCCGGTAGGGCGCCGGCCTGATCCGGCGGTCACCGTCCTTGGAGAGGACCGTCGCCGGCGGCCCGATGCCCTGCGGCGAGTTCCTCGTAGAGCCGGTCCCGAACCCGCCGGAGGCGCGTGCTCAGCCGGACGGGACGGGTCTCGGGGGCGCGGAGCCGCGTGATCCGGTCGGGTAGGGCGGCGATCTCGGCGGCGCACCTCGCGCGCACGGCGTCGAGCGGCTCGGGTCCCGCGACGCGGCGTCCCGCCTCCATGACGGGGACGAGCAGCGGCTCCATGCCGTCCGGAGCGGGCTCGTCGCGGAGCGCGACCACGTCGCCGTCCGGGCCCCGGTAGACCTGCTTGGAGCACGGGGCGGTGATCTTGCCGGTGGACAGCTTCATCACGGGGCGGTCCTCGTAGGCGACGAGCTTGTAGGCGCTGTCGAGGTAGGGGGCGTCCGCGGACACGCCCATCCTCGTCCCCACCCCGTAGACGTCGATCGGCGCGCCGGCCGCGGCCAGGTCCGCGATCCGGTACTCGTCCAGCCCGCCGCTGGCCACGATCCGCGTGCCGGTCATGCCGGCCTCGTCCAGCATCGAGCGGGCCCTGACCGCCAGGTCGCCGAGGTCGCCGGAGTCGAGCCGGATCCCCGCCAGGGCGGGCAGCCCCGCCAGGCGGGCCGTGCGGATGGCAGCGGCGACCCCGCCGAGCGTGTCGTAGGTGTCGACCAGGAGCGTGGTGCGCTCGGGGAAGTCGGCGGCGAAGGCCGCGAACGCCTCGCCCTCGCCGGGGAAGGCCTCGATGTAGGAGTGGGCCATCGTGCCGGTCGCCGGGACGCCGTACCGCCGGGCCCCCTCGACGTTGCTGGTGCCGGCGAAACCGGCGAGGTAGGAGGCCCGCGCGACGGCCATCGCCGCGTCCACCCCCTGCGTGCGGCGGAAGGAGAAGTCGATGACCCGCGCGCCGGCGGCCGCGCGCACGCAGCGGGCGGCCTTCGTGGCCACCGTCGTTTGGAACGTGATGTGGTTGAGCAGCACGGTCTCCACCAGCTGGGCCTCCGCGATCGGCGCGGTGACCTCCAGGAGGGGTTCGCCCGGGTAGACGACGCGCCCTTCGGGGACCGCCCGGACCTCTCCGGTGAACCGGAGGCGCTCGAACGCGCGGAGCGAGGCGTCGTCCAGTCCCTGCTCCGCCGCCAGGTAGTCGAGGTCCTCCTGGGAGAAGCGGTAGTCCTCGACGAACGACAGGCAGTCCTCCAGCCCGGCGGCGATCAGGAAGCCGCGGTCGCGGGGCAGTTTCCGGACGAAGAGGCTGAACGTCGCGGGCCCGGCCATGCCGCGGCGCAGGTAGCTCGCCGCCATCGTCACCTCGTACAGGTCGGTCAGCAGTCCGCCGCTCATGGGGTCCGTCCTCGCGCCCGTCGATCCGCCGCTGTTCGGGGCGAGCCTTCCCCGCGCCGGAGCGGCCGCGCGCCTCCATCGGTCCCGCGGACCGGGGCCGAAGGTCCCTCCGGACGGTCTGATCAGCGGATTCGGGACTTCCGCCCCTAGGGCCGCTCCGGCCGCCTTCCGACGATGGAGGGTGAACGGCCGAGCGAAGGAGGTTCGTCATGAAGGCCAAGGAGTGGAGCGTCGAGCTCTACATCACCGAGGAGGGCATGGACACCGTCGCGCACGCGGTCCTGTTCAGCGGCGGCGAGAAGAGGACCACCGGGCGCGGGCACGCGCGCCGCAACCCGGCGGACCGCGAGGTTCCGGAGATCGGCGACGAGCTCGCGGTGAGCCGGGCGCTCGCCGATCTGGCCGGCCGCCTCCACGGCGTCGCGGACAGGGACATCGCCCAGCTCGCGGGACGCGCGTGAACGCCGGGGGATCGCGGTCTTCTTCGACGAGGTGAGCCGCATGGGCTGGGAACCCATCACCAAGGCCGGGCGCCCGGGCCTCCCGCCGAACCTGGACGACTACGGGAAGGTCTACGACCGCTTCCGCTGGGACGAGGCGCGCGCCGCGATGGACGGCCTTCCGGGCGGCCGGGGCCTCAACATCGCCCACGAGGCGGTCGACCGGCACGCCGACGGGCCGCTCGCCGACCGCGTGGCGCTGCGCTGCCTGGACCGGCACGACCGGACCACCGAACTCACCTACGCGCGGCTGCGGGAGGAGACCTCCCGGTTCGCCAACGTGCTGCGCGCGCTCGGAGTCCGCAAGGGGGAGCGGGTCTTCTCCCTGCTGGGACGCGTTCCGGAGCTCTACGTCGCGGCGCTGGGGACGCTGAAGAACACCAGCGTCCTCGCGCCGCTGTTCCCCGCGTTCGGGCCGGAGCCGATCCGCGACCGGCTCCGGCTCGGCGACGGGAAGGTGCTGGTCACCAGCCCCGAGCTGTACACGAGGAAGATCGCCCAGATCAGGGGAGAGCTCCCGGGGCTGAGGCACGTGCTGGTCGTCGGCGGGTCGGACGCGCCGCCCGGAACGGTCTCGTACCGGGAGGCCATGGACGGCGCCGACCCGTTCTTCGAGATCCCACCGACCGGCCCCGAGGACATGGCGCTGCTGCACTTCACCAGCGGCACCACCGGGACGCCCAAGGGCGCGGTCCACGTCCACGAGGCGGTCGTGGCGCATCACGCGACCGCCGCGTACGCGCTGGACCTCCGGCGCGGGGACGTGTTCTGGTGCACGGCCGACCCCGGCTGGGTCACCGGCACCTCCTACGGGATCATCGCCCCGCTCACCCACGGCGCGACGCTGCTGGTGGACGCCGCGGAGTTCGACGTGCGGCGCTGGTACCGGATCCTGGAGGAGCAGCGGGTCTCGGTCTGGTACACGGCGCCGACCGCGCTGCGGATGCTGATGCGGTACGGGACCGGGCCGGCGCGCGGCCGCGACCTGTCCGCCCTGCGGTTCGTCGCCAGCGTGGGGGAGCCGCTCAATCCCGAGGCCGTCGTGTGGGGCGTGACGGCGTTCGGCCTCCCCGTCCACGACAACTGGTGGCAGACCGAGACCGGCGCGATCATGATCGGCAACTACGCGTCCATGGACATCAGGCCCGGCTCGATGGGGCGTCCGGTGCCCGGCGTGGAGGTCGCCCTGCTGGAGCGCGGCCCGGACGGGCGCGCACGGGTGTCGGCCGACGGGCGGGTGGCGGCGGCGCCCGGCCCGCAGGCCGAGGGCGAGCTCGCGCTCCGGCCCGGATGGCCGTCGATGTTCCGGGGCTACCTGCACGACGAGGCGCGCTACGCCGAGGCGTTCGCCGGAGGGTGGTACCTCACCGGGGACATCGCCCGCCGGGACGCCGACGGCTACTACTGGTTCGTCGCGCGCGCCGACGACGTGATCAAGTCGGCCGGGCACCTCATCGGGCCGTTCGAGGTCGAGAGCGCGCTGATGGAGCACGAGGCCGTCGCCGAGGCGGGGGTCATCGGCCGGCCGGACCCGGTCGCGGGGGAGGTGGTCAAGGCGTTCGTGACCCTGCGCCCGGGCCACGAGGCCAACGAGGAGACGCGCCGCGAGCTGGTCGCGTTCGGCCGCCGGCGGCTGGCCTCGCTGGCGCCCAAGGAGATCGCGTTCGACCCGCACCTCCCGCACACCCGCAGCGGCAAGGTGATGCGCCGCCTGCTGAAGGCGCGCGAGCTCGGCCTGCCCGAAGGGGACCTGTCGACACTGGAGCAGAGCCCATGACCAGGAAGAAGACGGCGGAGACCGGCCCCGGCCCCGCGGCCGGCCGGAGCGATGCCGCGCCGGAGGACGAGGAGCGCCGGGCCCTGCTGCGGGAGATGCTGCGCATCCGGCGCTTCGAGGAGCGCTGCGTCGAGCTGTACAGCGCGGCCGAGATCCGCGGCTTCATGCACCTGTACATCGGCGAGGAGGCCGTGGCCGCCGGGGTGATGCCCGCGCTCGGGCCGCGGGACGCCGTCGTCACGACCTACCGCGAGCACGGGCACGCCCTCGCGCGCGGCATCCCGGCCGAGGCGGTCATGGCGGAGATGTTCGGCCGGACCACCGGCTGCAGCCGAGGCCGCGGCGGCTCGATGCACCTGTTCGACGCGGCGACCCGGTTCTACGGGGGCAACGCCATCGTGGCCGGCGGGCTGCCGCTCGCGGTGGGGCTGGCGCTCGCCGACCGGATGCGCGGCGCCGACCAGGTCACGGCGTGCTTCCTCGGGGACGGGGCGGCCGCCGAGGGCGAGTTCCACGAGTGCCTGAACCTGGCCGCGCTCTGGCGGCTGCCGGTCCTGTTCGTCTGCGAGAACAACCGGTACGCGATGGGCACCGCGCTCGCCCGCGAGCACGCCCAGACCGACCTGGCCCTGCGCGCCTCGTCCTACGGCCTGGTCTCGTGGGCCGTGGACGGCATGGACGTGCTCGCCGTCTCGGCGGCCGCGCGGCGGGCGGCCGAGTCGGTGCGCTGGGGCGGCGGCCCCCACTTCCTGGAGATGCGCACCTACCGGTACCGGGCCCACTCGATGTACGACCCGGACCGGTACCGCGCCAGGACCGAGATCGAGGAGTGGCGGCGCCACGACCCGATCGACGCCCTCGCCGCCCGGCTGCGCGCCGACGGCGTCCTCGGCGACGAGGACCTCACCGCGATGGAGAAGGAGATCGCCGCCGAGATCGACGGCGCCGTGGAGGCGGCGAGGGACGCGCCGCTGGAGCCGGTCGCCGACCTGACCCGCTTCGTCTACTCCGAGAGGGCGGTGCGGCCATGACCACCACCCGGACGGCCTCCGCCGCCCACGCGTCCGCCGAAGGCCCCGTCACCTATCGCGAGGCCGTGCGGGAGGCTCTGCGCGAGGCGCTGGCGAGAGACGAGCGCGTGTTCCTGATGGGTGAGGACGTCGGGCGCTACGGCGGCTGCTTCGCCGTCAGCCTCGGCCTGCTGGAGGAGTTCGGCCCCGAGCGGATCCGCGACACGCCCCTGTCGGAGTCGGCGTTCGTCGGGGCGGGCATCGGCGCGGCCCTCGCCGGGATGCGCCCCGTCGTGGAGATCATGACGGTCAACTTCAGCCTGCTCGCGCTCGACCAGATCCTCAACAACGCCGCGACGCTGTCCCACATGTCCGGCGGGCAGTTCGGCGTCCCCCTGGTGATCCGGATGACGACCGGGGCGGGCCGGCAGCTGGCCGCCCAGCACTCGCACAGCCTCGAAGGCTGGTACACCCACATCCCCGGCCTGCGGATCGTCGCCCCCGCGACCCTGGAGGACGCCCGCGGCATGCTGTGGACCGCCCTGCGGGACCCCGACCCCGTCCTGATCTTCGAGCACGGGTCCCTGTACACCGTGTCCGGCGAGCTGCCGCCGGACGCCGGGGCGGTGGACATCGACCGCGCCGCGGTGCGCCGGTCCGGCTCGGACGTCAGCCTGATCACCTATGGCGGGACCCTGCGCACGGCCCTGGAGGCCGCCGGGCGGCTCGCCTCCGAGGGCGTCGAGGCCGACGTCGTCGACCTGCGGTCGCTGCGCCCGCTGGACGACGCCACGATCATGGACTCGGTCCGCCGCACCCACCGCGCCGTGATCGTGGACGAGGCGTGGCGGTCGGGCAGCCTCTCCGCGGAGATCAGCGCCCGCATCACCGAGCAGGTGTTCTACGAGCTCGACGCGCCGGTCGCCCGCGTGTGCGGCGCCGAGATCCCGATCCCCTACCCCCGGCACCTGGAGGAGGCGGCGCTGCCCCAGCCGGACGACGTCGTCTCCGCCGCGCGGCGGGCGGTGAGCGGCGATGCCTGACTTCACGATGCCCTCGCTCGGCGCCGACATGGACCGCGGCACCCTCACCGAATGGCTGGTCGAGCCCGGGGACCGGGTCCGCAGGGGCGACACCGTCGCCGTCGTCGAGACCGACAAGGCCGACATCGAGGTCGAGTGCTTCGACGACGGCGTGGTCGACGCGCTCCTCGTCCGGCCCGGGACCAGCGTCCCGGTCGGCGCCCCGCTCGCCCGCCTGACCTCGCCGGCCGCCGCGCCGGAGCCGTCCCGCCCCGCGGCGCCCGAGCCGGAGTCGTCCGCCCCCGCGGGCCCCCGGCGCCGCAGCGCGAGGAGGCCGGCCGCGCCCCCGAGCACCGGCCCGCGGCGACACCGCTCGTCCGGCGGCTGGCCGAGGAGCGGGGCGTCGACCTGGACTCGGTGCACGGCACGGGCCACGACGGCAGGATCGTCCGCGCGGACGTGGAGAGGGCCACCCGCCCGGCGTCCCGTCCGAGGGTCTCGCCCCTGGCCCGCCGGCTCGCCGGCGAACTCGGCGTCGACCTGGGCCGGGTGCGCGGCTCCGGGGCCCGCGGCGCCGTCCGGGCCGACGACGTCCGCGCCGCCGCCCGGACACCGCGGGCGCCCGCCGAGCCGCGCCGGAGGGCGGCGGCTCCCCGGCGCGCGGCGGCGGACAAGCAGGCCGCGATGCGGCGGGCGATCGGCGAGCTGATGGCCCGCAGCAAGCGCGAGATCCCGCACTACTACCTCGGCACCACCATCGACATGGACGCCGCGACGGCCTGGCTCCGGGCGCGCAACCGCGAGCTCCCGGTGGCGGGGCGCCTCCTCCCGGCCGCGCTGCTGCTCAGGGCGAGCGCGCTCGCGGCCCGCGAGGTGCCCGAGCTCAACGGGCACTGGCTCGACGGGGCGTTCGTCCAGGGAGACGGCGTCCACGTCGGGATCGTCACGGCGCTGCGCGGCGGCGGACTGGTGACCCCCACCCTGCGCGGCGCCGACGAGCTGTCCCTGGACGACCTGATGGCCGCCCTGAAGGAGATGCTCGTCCGCGCCCGGACGGGTCGGCTGCGCGGCTCCGAGCTGGGCGACGCCACGATCACCGTCACCGATCTCGGCGACCGGGGCGTGGAGTCGGTGACCGGCGTCGTCTTCCCGCCGCAGGTGGCCCTGCTCGGCTTCGGCGGGATCGTCCGGCGGCCGTGGGCGGTGGACGGGCTGCTGGGCGTCCGCCCGGTGGTCACCGCGACCCTGGCCGCCGACCACCGGGCCACCGACGGCCACACCGGCGCGCGCCTGCTGGAGGCCGTGGACCGGCTGCTGCAGAGCCCGGAGGAGCTATGACACCCCGAGAGGCACGCGATCTGGCTGCCCGCTCGCTGGAGAAGGCGGCACCCGACGTCGACGCCGCGACGGTCGGCGGGGACGCCGATCTGCGCGAGGACCTCGGCCTCGACTCGCTCGACTTCCTCGGCTTCGTCGAGGGGCTGAGCGACGGCTCGGGCCTGCGCATCGACGAGGACGACTACGCGGAGCTGGCCACCCTGGACGGCTGCGTCGCCTATCTCGCCCGCCGAACCTGATCACGCGGGGGAGACGGGGACGAAGGTCGGTCCGGGGGAGGGCCGATGCGCACTGGAACGCCGTACGCCCTCTCCGGATCCTGGTGGAGGGAAGGCAAGCGAGCGAGGTGGGGCGATGTACTCCGATCGGCAGGACGCGGGACGGCAACTCGTCGCCAACCTGAGGCGGTACACGGGTGGGGACGTCCGGATCCTCGGCCTGCACGGGGGCGGCGTCCCGGTGGCGGCCGAGACCGCCGCGCGGCTCGGGTGCGCGCTCGACGTGCTCGTCGTGCGCGAGCTCGTCGTCCCGGGGCCGCCCCGCGTCCTGGTGGGCGCGGTCGCGGAGGGGCCGGCGCGCGTCCTGGACGAGGAGGCCGCCCGGCGGGCGGGGGCCGGGGAGGCGCATCTGGGGGAACTGGAGCGGGACGCCCGCGTCGAGGCGCGGGCCCTCGGGCTCCGGCTGCGCGGGCGGCGCCCGAGCCTCCCGCTGGCCGGGCGGGACGCCATCGTGGTCGACGACGGCGCGGCCTGCCGCCTCGTCGCCGAGGCCGCGTGCCGCGACGCCCGGGCGCGGGGGGCCGGGCGGGTCGTCTTCGCCGTGCCCACGGCGTCGCCCGCCACCGTCGACCATCTGTGGACCGTCGCCGAGGAGGTGGTGTGCCCGCTCTCGCCGACGTTCTTCGTCACCGCGAGCGACTTCTACCTGGACTTCCCGCCGGTCTCCGAGATCGAGGTCGGCCGGCTGCTCGAACGGGCGTCCGAGCGCACCGCGTGAGCCCGCCCCGGTCTCATCGCGCGGCCCGCCCGACGGTCGCCCGCCCGGCGGGCCCCACGGGTCTCAGGCCGCCCAGGTCTCCAGCGCGAGCAGGTCGCGCATCGAGACCATCCCCACCAGCCGACCGTGATCGTCCACTGGCAGGTGGCGGATGCCCGCCTCCAGCATCCGTCGCGCGACGTCCCGCGCGTCCTCGTCCAGGGCGGCGGTCTCGACGTGCGCCGAGGCGTACCCCGCCGCCTCCTCGGACGCCGGGTCGGCCGACGAGGCGAGGGCCCCGGCCAGGTCGCGCTCGGTGATGATCCCGGCGACCCGCTCCCCGTCGAGCACCGCCAGCGCGCCGACCTTCCTCTCGATCATCCGCCGCGCGACGTCGGCGAGCGGCTCGTCGGCCCGGCAGGCGAAGACCGTCGGCCGGTAAACGTTGCTGACCAGCATGTTCCCTCCCCGTTGGATCGGTGGCTCCAGGCGTCCGGGCGGACGCCCGCGCGCTCCTCAGCCCGTCCCGCCGCGCGCCGAGGCCCCCGCGGCCGCCTCGGTTCCGCGCCGCCCGGTTCCCCGGGCGGGCACCACCGCCACCGGGCAGAGCGCCTCCTGCAGCGCGGCCTGGGTCACCGGACCCAGGAGCGTCTGGGGCCCCGAGCCGATCCCGCGCGCGCCCAGGACCAGCAGCGCCGCGCCGCGGGCGGCGCCGATCAGGGCCTGCCGCGGAGTGTCGACCACGAACTCGCTCTCCAGCGGCACCTGCGGGAACCGGCTCCGCCAGAGCGCGAGGTCCTCCTCGAACCGCGCCATCGCCTCGCGCCTGATCAGTTGGGGGTCGCTGAAGGGGACGCGGTCCGGCCCGCGGAACGCGGCCGGGTCCCACCAACTGCACACCGCCGTCACCGAGGCGTCGCGCAGCGCGGCCTCCTCGAAGGCGAAGCCGATGGCCGACTCGCCGCCCGTCGAGCCGTCCACGCCCACCACCAGCCGCTCACGGCCCCGGGGGGCGGACGGAAGGTCCGGCCCGACGACGACGACCGGGCGGTCGGCATGGGACGCCACCTGGACCGCGGTGGAGCCGACCGACAGGCCCTCGAACCCGCCGTGCCCCCGCGAGCCGAGCACGACGAGGGAGGCGTCGCGCGACGCCTCCAGCAGGACGGCGGAGGCCCATCCCCGCTCCAGGCGCCAGCGGACGTCCAGGCCCTCGGCGAGGGCGTGGGCCTTGCGCACGCCGTCGTCCGCCACGATCGCGCCCGCGCCGCGCAGGACCTCCAGCGTGTCGTTGTCCGGCTGGCGCAGCGGATAGGGCCAGTGCCAGGCATGGCAAACCGTGAGGGGCAGGCGGCGGAACCGCGCCTCCCGCACCCCCCACCGCAGCGCCTGGTCGGCGGCGGGCGACCCGTCGTACCCGACCAGGACGGCGCCCGTCCTCTCGTGATCGTTCATGGCCGATCCCTCCCCCTGTCGGTGTGTCCAGCCTTCCCCCGGGCGGAAAGGCGCAGGCAGGGGCCGCTGTCCCCGGTTCGAGGGACCTTCGGCCCTGGGACCGGGGCAGGAATGCGGACAGAATCGACAAAGCGCCCGCAAATCCGCACCTCGCGGGCGTGGCTGGGCGTGCGCTCCGGGGAATGACCTTGTTTGTACCGTTTGTTCCCCGTGCAGAGGGCGGAGGGATGACCCATCCATCGCCCGCGCTCAGGCGCGAGCACGAATCGATTGACGCGCAGCGCCTCGCCCGCGACCTGGCCGACGAGATCACCCGTCGCCTGTTCGGCATCGGCCTGGAACTGCACGCCGCCCTGGCCCGCATCCAGGACCCCCACGCCACCCGGCGCGTCCGGGCGGCCCTGACCGGACTGGACGACACCATCGACGACCTGCGCCGCGTCGTCTTCGACCTCCACGCCGCCGCCCGGGACCGGGACGCCGCCGACCGCTGAACCCGCGCCCCGCCCGGCGGTCGGTTACGTTGGAGCGGTGCGCGCACGAGATCTCGCCGTCGAATACCCGATCGTCACGCCGGACAGCGGTGCGCTGGACGCGGCGCGGCTGGTGGCCGAGCACCGGCTCGCCGGGCTGATCGTGGTCGACCCCGGCCGCCGGCCCGTCGCGGTGATCCCCGCCTCGCAGCTGCTGCGGTCCATCATCCCCCCGCACGTCCGCGACGACCCCGCCCTGGCCCGGGTCTACGACGAGCGGCACGCCGACATGCTGTGCGCCCGGCTCGGCGAGAAGAGCGTCGCCGATCTGCTCGGCGAGGAGCGCAAGGCGCTGCCCGTCGTCGACGCCGACGCCACCGTCATGGAGATCGCCAGCGTCATGGCGGCCGACCGCAGCCCCGTCGTCGCGGTGAGCGGCGAGGCCGACCGCACCGACGCGCCGATGATCGGCGTCATCACCGTCGCCCACCTCCTCGACCGGCTCCTGCCCGAGCGGCCGCCGAGCTGAGCCGGAGGCCCCGCCGGCGCCTCCCCGGGGTCATCGCGTGAGCGGGGTCTCGGCCTCCACGCGGGTCAGCTTCTCGGGATTGCGGACGTAGTAGAGGCCGGTGATGCGGGCGCCCTCGACGCGGACCGCCAGGACGCCGTCGAGTTCGCCGTCCAGCCGCATGACGAGCGCGGGGTTGCCGTTGACCACGGTCTGCTCGACGGTGACCGTGCTCTTCACCCTGCCGGTGCCGCCGACGATGTAGCGGGCCACCTTCTCGGCGCCGGTGACCGGCCGGAGCGCCGCCTGCTTGAGCCCGCCGCCGTCGCCCACCATCACGACGTCGGGGGCGAGCACGTCGAGCAGCCCCTGGAGGTCGCCGGTGTCGAGAGCGCGTCTGAACGAGTCCAGCACGGCCCGGGTCTCGGCCTGCGAGACCGCCTCGCGGGGGCGGCGGGCGTCGACGTGCCGGCGGGCGCGGTGGGCGATCTGGCGGACGGCGGCGGTGCTCTTGCCGACCGCGGCCGCGATCTCCTCGTAGCCGACGTCGAAGACCTCCCGCAGAACGAAGACGGCGCGTTCGGTGGGCGCCAGCGTCTCCAGGACGAGCATCAGCGCCATCGACATGCTCTCGGCGAGCTCGACGTCCTCCGCCACGTCCGGCGAGGTGAGCAGCGGCTCGGGCAGCCAGGGCCCGACGTAGGCCTCCCTGCGCCGCGTCAGCGTCCGCAACCGGTTGAGCGCCTGCCGGGTGGTGATCCGGACCAGGTAGGCGCGCCGGTCGCGCACCTGCGCCAGGTCGACCTTGACCCACCGCAGCCAGGTCTCCTGGAGGACGTCCTCGGCGTCGGCGGCGGAACCGAGCATCTCGTAGGCGACGGTGAAGAGGAGGTTGCGGTGGGTGACGAAGTCCTCGGTCGCCGGATCGGCGGCGTGGTCGCTCACGGAATCATCCTTCCTGCACGGGTCTTCCACAGGACACCGCGGGCGGCCCGTCCGTAACACCGGCGCGCGTGTGCTCCGTCACATCCGCGCGTCGGTCAGTGGAGGCGGTGGTGGAGGGGTGTGGCCAGTTCGGCGGTGCTCAGCGTCAGCGCGACGGTGTAGTCGATCAGGTGGTCGCGGTCGACGTCCAGGTCTCCGCGGAACCAGGTGGTGAACAGTTCCCAGAGCCCCGCGGTGAGGGTCAGGCCGGTCAGTTCCACGTCGACGTCGGGAAGCGGGACCTGGTCGAGGGTCTCGTGGGTCTGCGCGGCGAAGATCACGGCCATGGTCCGGATGATCTCGATGCGCCGGCGCTGGAGCAGGGGGGAGGAGGGGAAGGCGTGGGTGAGGATGTGGGCCCGGCGCGGGTCGGTGGTCAGGAAGTCGAACACGGCGGTGACCACGGCGCGGGTGCGGGCCTGCGGATGCCGGGGCGCCCGGCGGGCGGCGGACAGGATCACGTCGGTGCCCTGGGCGACCTGGTCGTCGACGATCGCCAGGAGAAGGGCGTCGCGGTCCGGGAAGCTCTCGTAGAAGTAGCGGTCGTTGAGCCCGGCCTCGGCGCACACCTTCCGCACTGTCGTGGCGGCCCACCCCTGGGTGCCCAGCAGTTCCAGCCCGGCCGCCAGCAGCGCGGCCCGGCGGCGGGCCCGGCGCTCGTCGGCGGGCACGCCGCCGTAGGGGCGCGCGCGGGGCGGCTGGGACGTCACAGCCCGATTGTGCCGCATCCCTTGACTTCCTCCGCAAATCTGGAGACGGTACTCACCAGATATTTCTGGTGTGTCGCATCACCAGAACTCGGTCGCGACGAGACGGGAGCGTGAGGCCCGGTGGCCACGGAGATCCCCCCGCAGCTGACCCTGGCGGACATCGACCTGAGCGACCTGCGGTTCTGGGCCCGTCCGCTGGAGGAGCGGGCGCGGGCGTTCGCGCTGCTGCGCGCCCAGCCTGGCCCGGTGTTCTTCACCCTGCCCAAGCTCCCCTTCCTCCGGCAGAGCCCGGGATCCTGGGCGCTGGTCCACCACGCCGACGTGACGGAGGCCAGCCGCCACCCGGAGATCTTCAGCAGCGAGCCCAGCGCCACCAGCCCGGCCGACATGCCGCGCTGGATGGACGGCTACTTCAACTCGATGATCGACATGGACGACCCGCGGCACGCCAAGATCCGCCGGATCGTCTCGCGGGCGTTCAGCCCCAGGATGCTGGCCAGGGCCGAGGACGACATCGCCCGGCGCGCCGCCCGGATCGTGGACGAGCTGGTCGAGGCCGGCGGCGGCGACTTCGTGTCCGGGGCGGCGGCGCGGCTGCCGGTCGAGGTCATCTGCGACATGCTCGGCATCCCCGCCCGGCACCACCGGCGGGTGGTGGAACTGACCAACATCATCGTCGGCTACAGCGACCCCGAGTACGTGGGCGCCACCCTCGAGTACCGGGACGGCGCCCCGAAACCGGGCCGGCTCGGCACGCTGCGCATGCTGGGCACGGTGGCGTCCGCGGGGTGGCGGCTGCACCGGCTGGCGGCCCGCCTCGGACGCGAGCGCAGAGCGTCCCCCACCGGCGACCTGACCTCGGCGCTGGTGAACGCCAACGTCGACGGCGAACGGCTGAGCCCGCGCGAGTTCGCCACGTTCTTCCTGCTGCTGGTGGTGGCCGGGAACGAGACCACCCGCAACGCGATCGCGCACGGCCTGAAGCTGTTCACCGAGCACCCCGACCAGCGCGAGCTGCTGCTGGCCGACTTCGACGGACGCATCGCCGGGGCCGTCGAGGAGATCGTGCGCTTCAGCAGCCCGGTCATCTTCATGCGGCGCAACCTCACCCGCGACCACGAGATGAACGGCCACACCTTCCGCAAGGGCGACCGCGTGACGCTGTTCTACTGGTCCGCCAACCGCGACGAGGCGGTCTTCGCCGACCCCGACCGGTTCGACATCACGCGCTCGCCGAACCCGCACGTCGGGTTCGGCGGCCCCGGGCCGCACTTCTGCCTGGGCGCCAACCTGGCACGGCGAGAGATCACCGTGATGTTCCGCGAGCTGTTCACCCGCGTGCCCGACATCGCCGCGGGGGAGCCCGACCGGCTCAAGTCCGGTTTCATCAACGGCTACAAGCGCCTGCCCTGCACCTTCACCCCTCCGCCGGCCCGGCGCTGAGCGGAAGGGGCGCGGTTCACTGCTGGCCGGACAGCGGCGGCCGGCCCGAAGGCTCCGCCTCGTCCCGCCTCGCCTCCCGGTCGGCGGCGGCCCCGTCGGCGGGCTGGGGGACGTCCTGCCTCCGGCGTGCCCCGTCCGGCCGGGTGCGGGACGGCCGGATGTTGCGCCAGCGGATGAAGGGTTCGACGCCGCGGGCGATCAGCGGCCCGGCGATGGCCAGCATCAGCACGTAGGCGGCGGCCAGCGGCCCCAGCCGGGGGTTGATGCCGGCGGACACCGCCAGCCCGGCGATGACGATGTTGAACTCCCCGCGCGGGACCAGTGCCGCTCCGGCCCGCAGCCGCCCGCGGGCGGCCACCCCCGCGCGGCGGGCGGCCAGCCAGCCCGAGGCGAGCTTGGTGGCGATCCCGGCGACGGCGAGCAGCGCGGCCACGCCCAGCACGGGCGGCAGCTGGCCGGGATCGGTGTGCAGGCCGAAGAACACGAAGAACACCGCGGCGAACAGGTCCCGCAGCGGCGCCAGCAGCTCGCGCGCGGTGTGGGCCAGCGGGCCCGACAGGGCGATGCCGACCAGGAACGCGCCGACCGCCGCCGACACCTGCAACTGCTGGGCCACGCCGGCGACCAGCAGGGTCAGGCCCAGCACCTTCAGCAGCAGCACCTCGTCGGTGGGGCTGGCCACGAACCGCTCCACCAGCCGGCCGTGCCGCAGCGCGACGAACAGGATCAGGGTGATGGTGGCGGCGGCGATGCCTAGCGTGGTCGCCCCGGCGACCAGGGAGGCCCCGGCCAGCAGCGCGGTGAGGATCGGCAGGTAGGCGGCCATCGCCAGGTCCTCGAACACCAGGATCGACAGCACCGCCGGGGTCTCCCGGTTGCCCAGCCAGCCGAGGTCGCCCATGACCTTCGCGGTGATCCCGGACGAGGTGACGTAGGTGATGCCGCCGAGCGCCACCGCGGCCACCGGCCCCCAGCCGAGGATCAGCGCCACCGCCACCCCGGGAGCGGCGTTGAGCACGAGGTCGGCCAGTCCTGCCGGAGCCGAGGTGCGCAGGGTTCCGACGAGCTCGCCCGCGGTGTACTCCAGCCCGAGCGTGAACAGGAGCAGGATGACCCCCACCTCGGCGCCGAGCGAGACGAACTCCTCGCTGGCGCCGAGGGGCAGGATGCCGCCCGAGCCGAAGGCCAGCCCGGCCACCAGGTACAGCGGGATCGGTGAGATGGAGAAGCGGACCGCCATCGCGCCCAGCAGCCCCAGCGCCAGGACGATCGCTCCGAGTTCGATCAGTTGTGTCGCAGCATGCACGGTCCTCTCACCCGCCGTGCAGGATGGCCGCGACGGCGGCCGTCCCCTCGTCGGTGCCGACCACCACCACGACGTCCTCGGCGCGGAACTCGAAGTCCGGGCGCGGGCTGGCGATGACCTCGCCGTCGCGCACCACCGCGACGATCGAGGCGCCGGAGCGGGTGCGGGCCCGGGTGTCGCCCAGCCGGCGCCCCGCGAACGGCGAGGCGGCCGTCAGCAGGATCTGCTCGGTCACCAGCCCCTCGACCTGCCGGTTGAGCTCGGCCAGCCGTTCCACCACCCGGCCGGTGCCCAGCAGCTCGGCGAGGGCGTTGGCCTCCTCGGCCGCCAGCGCCACCGACACGACGCAGGTATCGGGATCGTCCTTGTCGTAGATCACCAGATCGCGGCGGCCCGTGCGGTGCGACACCACCCCGATCTGGCGCCCCCGCCCGGTGGTGAAGACGTGCCGCAACCCGATGCCCGGCAGCGATGTCCGCTCGACGTCCATGACCCTCTCCCGCCTTCTCCGTGATCTCCGTGGCCGCACGGAGGATGCCCCGGCGCGCCCGTGCGCCGGACCCGGCCGTCCCTGAGCGCCGCCCGTGGGGTTTCGGACATGGTTCCAGAACCGACCGGAACACGACCCTAGGCGAAACCCGTCCGTGGAAGCGCAGCCCACGGTGCCCGGCGGGCAGGGTCATCCGCTGGTCGCGGGAGACTCCTGCCGCGGAGCACGGTCCGGGTCGGGGTGCCCGGGCGCTGCCCGGTGCCGTCGCAGAGCCGGATTGAGGAGGCCGAGGGAGACGACCGCGGCCGCCGCCGCCAGGCCGCCGACCAGGAGGGCCAGGGGCGCGGAGGTGGCGGACGCGAGCAGCCCACCGCGGAAGTTGCCGAGCTCGGGGCCGGCGACGCCGATGACGTGCTCGACCGAGGAGACCCGGCCCCGGAAGTGGTCGGGGGTCTCGACCTGGACCAGGGCGCCGCGGGTGATCACGGCCACGGTGTCGGCCGCGCCGGCCGCCGCCAGGCAGGACAGCGCGAGCCAGAGAGGCCCCGCCAGGCCGAAACCGGCGAGGGCCAGCCCCCAGACCGAGGCCGCGACGAGCTGGGCGAGGGCGCCGCGGCGGAGGCGGGTGACCGTCCCCGAGAACAGGCCGGCGCCGAGCCCGCCGACCGCGATCGCGGACAGGAACAGCCCCAGCGTCCGGGGATCGCCGCCGAACCGGAGCTCGTTGACCATGGGGAAGAGCGCGACGGGCATGGCCAGGACGGTGGCGGCGAGGTCGACGCCGAAGGACCCCCACAGGATCGGGTGCCGCAGGACGAGCCGCCAGCCTCCCGGGAGCGGCCCGCGGCGTTCCCCTCCCGGCGGCCGCTCATCCTCGTCGCGCCGGACGGGCATCGCGGGGAGCCGGATCACGGCGACCAGCGACGCGGCGGTGGCCAGGGCCTGGACCGCGTACGCGGCGGGGTAGCGCCACTGCGCGAGCACGAGCCCGGCGACGGCCGGCCCGACCAGCATGGACGCCTGGAACGCGACGCTCTGCAGGGCGAGCCCGGCGGCGAGCTGGTCGGAAGGCAGCAGCCGGACGGGGAACGTGCGCCGGGCCGGCGCCCCGAGCGCCGCGCAGCCGGTCTCGACGGCGACCAGGGCCAGCAGCAGCGTCACCGACCGGTTCCCGGCGGCGGCCTGCACCATCAGGCCGAGGGACGCCAGCGCCTGGCCGCCGGTGGCCGCGCGGACGAGGCTCCTGCGGTCGACCGCGTCGGCCAGCGATCCGCCGACCAGGCCGAGCACGAGCATGGGCACACCCGTGGCCAGGCCGATGGCCCCGGTCCACAGGGGGCTGCGGGTCAGTTCCCAGACCTGCTGCAGGACGGCGACGACGGCGATCTGACGGCCGATCGAGGCGAGCGACGACCCGACCCACAGGTCGCGGAACGCCCGGCTCCCGCGCAGCGGACGGACGTCGATGAGCCGTTCGCTCAGGGCCACGGCTACGGTTCGGCCGGGGCGGGCGCCGGGGGCGCGGGATCGGGAGGCACGGCGTCGAGGTGGGAGAGGATCCTGTCCTTCATCGGCCGCCGTGCCAGAGCGCGCTCTAGTTCGGTGACGACGGCGCTGAGCCGATGCGGCACCTCGTCGTCGAGTTCGGCGACCGCCGCCTCGGTCGCGCGCCACTCGGCCTCCAGGAACGGGACGAGGGCGCGGCCCCGGTCGGTCAGGGAGACGCGGCGCGTGCGGGCGTCGGCGCCCGGCTCGGAGTCGACCAGCCCCTCGCGGCGCATGGCCGCGATCGTCTGGCTCATCGCCGAGTGGGAGCGGTCGAGCGAGGCGGCCAGTTCGCGGATCGTCAGCGGGCCGGTATGCGCGAGACGGATGAGGGGGTAGGCGAAGCGGGGGCGGACTCCCCGGATGCCTCGGTCGGTGTACAGGGATTCGATCTGGGCGTCCAGGCCGGCCAGCAGGGTGTGCAGGGCATGCCACCGCCCCGGCGTCGCGGTCGGGTCCAAGGATGTCACAGCGCTAATATAACAGCGCTGTTGCATGCCTGTCCCCTCCGGACCACGCTCAGCGGGGCCGTGGTGGGTAGAAGACCCTGCAAGGGATCCGAAAACGGGGAGGCCGTCCGCGGTGAGCTCACGACCCGAGATCGACACGACCGTGCCGCATTCGGCCCGGATCTGGAACTTCCTGCTGGGCGGTACCGACAACTACCCCGTCGACCGGCAGGCCGGAGAAGGGATCTTCGCGGTCTTCCCCGGGATGGTCGCCATGGCGCGGCAGTCCCGGCGGATGCTGCAGCGGGTGGTGCGCCACCTGGCGGGGGAGGCGGGCGTCCGCCAGTTCCTGGACATCGGGACCGGGCTGCCCACCATGGACAACACCCACGAGATCGCCCAGCGGCTCGCCCCGGCCTCCCGGATCGTCTACGTCGACAACGACCCGCTGGTGCTGACGCACGCCCGGAAGCTGCTGACCAGCACGCCCGAAGGCGCCACCGACTACGTCGAGGCCGACGTCCGCGAGCCCGAGGCGATCCTCGCCGAAGCCGCCCGCACCCTCGACTACGACGAGCCCGTCGCGCTCATGCTCATGGGCATCCTCGGGCTGGTGGGCGACTACGACCAGGCCCGTTCGATCGTCGACCAGCTCATGGCGGCGCTGCCTTCCGGCAGCTACCTGGCCGTCTACGACGGCACCGACAGCGACCCCGCCTACGCCGCGGCCATCCGCACCTACAACTCCGCGAGCGGCGCCGTCCCCTACATTCCACGCACGCAGGAGCAGATCGCCGGCTACTTCGACGGCCTGGAGCTGCTGGAACCCGGTGTCGTGCCGGTGACGCGATGGCGGCCCGACCCCGGCCAGGAAGACGTCCCCGAGGTGTCCTGCTCAGGCGGATTGGCCCGCAAGCCCTGACACCCGTCTCGCCCCTTCAACGCACCCCGGACGGACCCGCCTCCCTTGTACCGGTGGCGGGCGCGCCCTCGCTGTGCCGCTCCGCGATGAGGGACGCGGAATGGCCGACTTCCGGTTTCCGTAAAACGTTTGTTTTCTGCTTTTCATGGCGAAGTCTCGGCCGTCTCGTGGGATGCCATGCATTGCGGTAAAGAATGACTTCGTGTCTTGCCGCGAAACCGGCAATGCGGGGGTCTCGACGTGATCGTGTGTTCAGATGAACGCGGAAGAGAGATCGTTTCGGACCTGCGTGAGGAGTCAACGGCATGAGGCATCGGGGAGCTTGCATCACGGCGGCGGTCGGTGTCGTCGCGGCCGTCGCGTCATTCGGGCACGCGTCGGCGGCGGACCACCGTCCGGGATCCGTGCTGGTCCGCGAATCGTTCACCGGAGCCACCGCGGACTCGCGCTTCGTCGGGTACGGGTCGGCCTGCCTGACGGGCGCGCCGCGGGGGAACCCGGCGGCCGAGGCCACGAACCACCCGCTGAGCGGCTGCCGCCGGGACCCGGTCGGTCCGGTGCCGCCGGGCGACGCGGCGACGCGCGGATATCTGCAACTCACCGACGCCCATTTCGAGCAGACCGGCGCCGCGCTGTTCGACTCGCCCGTTCCCACGCGCGGCGGCCTGGAGGTCACCTTCGAACAATGGCAGTACGGCAACACCACACGGGCTCCGGCCGACGGGATCTCGTTCTTCATGACCGACGGCGCCCGGGGCCTCAACACGCCCGGGGCGTTCGGAGGGAGCCTCGGTTACGCCCAGAAACTCCCGGGCGGCCGGGCCGGCGAGCAGTTCGTCCCCGGAGTCGACGGCGGGTACCTCGGCATCGGGCTCGACGTGCTCGGGGACTACTTCGGCGACGGTGAAGGGCGCGGGAACGGCTGCGAGCGGCGTTCCCCGGCCGGGACGGTGTTCCGTCCGCCCGCTCCCGGTCCCAACGTCGTGACCGCGCGGGGCCCCGGGAACGGCTCCACCGGATACTGCCTGCTCGCCGCGACCACCAAGAACAAGACGACCAGGGGCCCGTGGCGATCGTCGCTTCCGGGGCGGCTCCACGGCGACCTGAAGACGATGCCCGCCGGCGTCACGCCGAGCCGAGCCGAAAAGCTGCTCGAACCGGTGAAGCGAGTCGTCCGCGTGTCGGTGTCGCCCGGACCGAATCCGGTGGCGACGGTCGACGTCGACTTCCGGGACGGCGCCGGTTTCAAGCGGGTGCTGAGGTTCGCCGCCCCCAGGCCCGTCCCGAACACCGTCAAGTTCGGCTTCGCCGCGTCCACGGGCCCGCTCACCGACGTGCAGCTCATCCGCCGGGTCACGGTGCGCTCCCAGCGCGACTGAGCCGAACGGCGGACCGCGGCTCGACGGACTCACTCGGAGCCCGTCGAGCCGCGGCCCGCGGATCGTCCTTCTCCCGTACTAGGTGAACGCTGCGACTCCCTCGTACTGGCCTTGAGGTGCTCGGCCGGTCGTCTCGTATTCGAGGAGCAGCACACCCGCCGGGGTGGCCTCGTGGCGGACGAGGCGCAGCCCGTTCGGGGCGCCCTGCGCGTCCAGAAGGCGCCGGCCGCTTCGCAGCACGACGGGCGCGACCACGAGGCGGAGCGCGTCGATCAGGCCCGCCGACAGCAGCGAGTCCCCCAGGTGGGAACTGCCGTGGATCTGGAGTTCCCGCCCGGGCCGCGCCTTGAGGCCGGCGACCGTCTGGACCGGATCGCCCGCGAGCACGGTGGTGGGGTGCCAGGTCCCCTCGGTGAGGGTGTCGGACACCACGTATTTCGGCAGCGCGTTCATCCGTGCGGTGAAGGGGTCGGCCGGATCGGTGATCTTCGGCCAGTCGCGCGCGAACGCCTCGTAGGTGCGCCGGCCGAGGAGCAGGCCGTCGGCGAGGTCGAGCCACTCGGAGGCGCGCCGGACGAACGTGGCGTCCATGTGGGGCACGAGCCAGCCGCCGCGGGTGAAACCGTCCGTGGTGTCCTCGTCCGGCGAGCCGGGGCCCTGGCTGACTCCGTCGAGCGTGACGAACTCGGTGAGGGTGATCTTCATAGTGCGGTGAGCCTCTCCGCGAAGGCGGCCAGCTGGCCGGCGACCGTCGTCCAGCCGTCGGCGAAGCCGAGTTCGCTGTGGCGGGCGCGGGCCTCGGTGTCGCGGTGCTGGACGACCAGCCGGTAGGCCGTGCCGTCCGGATGGTCGTCCATCGTGATCGTGGCGGTCATCGCGACCGGTGCGGGGTGCGCGGGACGCCACGTGCTGTCGATCGCGTTGGTGAACACGATCCGGTGGGGCTCCTCGACGGCGAGAAAGCACGCGTCCATGTGCGGGCCGAAGTGGGTCCCGTCGTCGCTCAGCCGCGTGACGAACGCTCCGCCGGGCCGCGTGTCCAGATGGTCCACCCGGCAGTGGGACGGGGCCGGGACCCACCACTGTTCGAGCTGGGATGGATCGGTCCAGGCGCGCCACACGGTCGCGCGGGGAGCGCGGATGATCCGCTCCAGGCCGAGGTCGAGATCGGGGTTCATCGGCCTTCTTCCTTCGGGTCGGTGACGAACTGTTCGAGGCGGTCGGTGCGCCCCTCCCAGATCCGGCGTTGCTCGGCGAGCCAGTCGTCGACGAGATCGAGCCTTTCGCGGTTGAGCACGCAGGTGCGCACCCGACCGGACTTGAGGGTGCGGATGAGCCCGTTCGACTCCAGGGTCCGCACGTGCTTCATGAACGAGGGGAGGGTCATGGGGAACTCGCGGGCGAGGTCGCCGACGCTCGTCGGCCCGAGCCCGAGGCGCCGGACGACGGCGCGCCGGGTCGGGTCGGCGAGGGCGACGAACACGCCGTCCAGCTCCGGCGAATACTGTGCCATAAAGCTAAGTATTGCCCAAGCGTCATGGTTAGCGCAACGGCTAAGTATGGGGCGGTCTCTTCCCGGCGCCGGTTTCCGGCCGGTCGGTGAGGAGTTGCCAGGCGTGCAGGGCCATGAGGTAGCCGAGGGCGCTGGCGGGGACGTAGAGCTCGGGGCCGAAGATGTCCTCAACCCCGCGCTGGTCTCCCAGCGCGGCCGCCGCGTCCTGTCGGCGCCCGTCCGCCTGCTCTGCCGGTACGCGCTCCGGTCGGTCCGCGACCCGCGGCTGAGGCGGCGCCTGACGCCCTGCTACGAGCCGGGATGCAAGCGCATCCTCGCTTCGAGCGAGTACTACCCGACGCTCAACCGGCCCGACGTCGCTGTGGTGGACAGCCCGATCGTCGAGATCACCCGCCACGGCGCCTGCACCGCCTACGGCGTCCACCACGCCTTCGACACCCTTATCTGGGCCACGGGGTTCCGCTCCCAGGACTTCGTCGCGCCCATGCGCGTCTTCGGCGCGCACGGGCAGGAGCTCAACGCCGCATGGAAGGACGGCGCCCGCGCCTACCTCGGCCTCGCCGTCACCGGCTTCCCCAACTTCTTCCTCATGTACGGGCCGAACACCAACGTCGGGTCCGGCTCCATCGTCCACATGCTCGAAAGCCAGGCGGCCTACATCGTCCAGGCCGCCCGGCTTCTCGCGGGTGGCGCCACCTCGATGGACGTCCGCGCTTACCCCTTCCCAGCGAAGACCTTCACGGCCGCCGCCGTGATCAGAGCCCTGCGGGCCGGCGCCCGCAACCGCTGCTTGGGACCGGCGTCGGCCATCGTTGCAGTTCCTTCGTCGGATGGTGGACGACCACGATCGTCCCCATCGCGATGTCGAGAATGCGCGAACCGCTCCGACCAGCTCATGAGGGGGCGCGGGCCGGCACGGCCGCGTCCCACGAACGGCGACCGGAACGAAGGAGAAGGCGATGTCGCGCAACATCAAGACGGTCACCACCTACCTGGACGGATTCCGTAAGAACGACCACGAGCAGATCCTGTCGTGCCTGACCGACGACATCGAGTGGACGGTCTTCGGCGCCTTCCACCTGACGGGCAAGGAGGCCTACGACAAGGCCATCGACGGGCCGCCCGAGCTTCTGGACCCGCCGCGTCTGGAGGTCGTGCGCATGGTCGAGCAGGGCGACGTGGTGATGGCGGAGCTCACCGGCACGGTGGAGCGGGCCGCGGGCGGGGAGATGCGCATGTCCATGGCGGAGGTGTTCGTCATGCGCGACGGCAAGATCGCCGAGCGGCGCGCCTGGGTCGTGGAGCTCAAGGAGAACGACTACCGCTGACCCGCGGCCCCGACACGCGGGCGGCCCCGCCGGCGCCGCGGGCCGCCCGGCGCCTCCCGCGCCGGGGCGGTCCCGTCGCGGCGGGGCGTCCGGCGGCGAGCAGGACTCCGGCGCCGCCGAGCACGAGGCCGGCGATCACCAGGGGGTGCAGCGCCTGGCCGGCGACCAGCCAGGCCAGCACCGCCGTGACCGACGGGGTCAGGAAGAACACCGTGCTCACCCGGGTCGCCGACGAGCGCGCCAGCATCCGGTTGAGCAGCAGGAACGCCGCGATGGAGTTGACGAGCACCATCCACGCGACCGACCCTCCGAACGCCGTCCAGTCGGACACGCGCGGGGTCTCGACGGCCAGGCTGAGCGGGCCCACGGCCGCCGCGCCGACGAGGACCTGCGTGGCCGTCCCGGTTCTGACGTCCATGTCGCGGACGAAGCGCTTCTGGTAGAGGGTGCCGAGGCTGAGTCCGCCGAGGCCCGCCAGGCACAGCGGGATCCCCCAGGCCGACACGCTGACCCGGTCGGCGACCGCGAGCACCACGCCCGCCGCGCCGAGCGCGAAGCCCAGGGCCTGCCGCCGGTCGACGGTCTCGCCCAGCAGCCGGGCGGCCAGCGCGATCACCACCGGATTGAGGCCCTGGACGAGCGAGATCACCGCCGCCGGATAGTGCAGGGAGAGGGCGGTGTAGAAGCAGCCGAACTGCACCGCCTGGATGAGCAGCCCCGTGACGGCGACGTGCGCCAGCGCCCGCCCGCGCGGCCATCGGGCGCGCGTGACGAGGGCGTACGCCGCGAGGAGCACCCCGGCGACGGCGAACCGCGCGAACATCAGCAGCAGCGGCGGGGCCGCCCTGACGCCGGGGACGCCCGCCACGAACGCGCTGCTCCACAGAACGGTGAACAGGGCGGGCGCCAGCGCCGCGCCCGCCCGCGTCCCGCGGCGGCCGCCCCTTCTTCGGGCGGGAGAGGGCGCGCGAGCGCCGGCCGGCAGGGGAGGAGCGGGCGTCCCCGGCTTCATGAGGGTCCTTCCGTTGCGGGGGCGTGCAGGGGCGACCGGCCCGCCCGGCCGCAGGGGGCACGGGCGGGCCGGCGCGTCAGCCGGATGGTGCGGGGATCAGGACGCGCGCAGGGCGGACCGGCGCAGATCCCACAGGGTGTCGTCGGAGGTGCAGACGCCCGCGGCGCCGTGGCGCAGCGCCTCGGAGACGTCCGCCTCCTCCTGGACGAAGCCGGCGGCCAGGTACGGGACGCCGAGCTCCCGGGCCTCGCGCTCGACGTAGCGCAGCATGACCGCGGGCATGAGCTGGACGAGGTCCGGGTGGGACCGGCCGATGGACTGCACGCTGCGGTGCAGGTTCGACCGGTCCGTGACGAAGACCTTCTGCATGGTCAGCAGGCCCAGCCCGCCGGCCCGCTCGATGATCGCCGCGCGGGTGGAGCAGATCCCGATCGCCCCGATCCCCTTGAGGTAGGTCAGGGCCCCCGGGTCGTGCCCCAGGCCCGGCGTCGAGTCCGTGTTCACGAAGACGATCTTGCGTGCGGCGAGCGTCGCCGCCACCGTGGCCTCCAGCTCGCCGAGCGGGACGGACGCGAGGATGCCGAGCGGCGCCGACCGGGAGGCGAACCGGCCGGCCGCGGCGGCCCCGACGATCGAGGCCATCACCGGGTGCTCGGCCAGCGCGGTCAGCAACCGGGGATCTACGGGACGTTTCGGACGAAGGCCCATCAATACACCCTATTTATCCTCGGAGGTCCTCGGAGAACCCGGGCAGGCCCAGCTTCCCCGGGTTCATGATCCCGTTCGGGTCGAGGGCCCGCTTGACCGCCGCCAGGGTGCCGAAGCCGCTGCCCAGAGAGGGCCGCACGTAGGGGGACCGGAGCAGGCCCACGCCGTGGTGGTGGCTGATCGCGGCGCCGTGCCGGACGAGCACGTCGTTGGCGGCGTCCCAGGCCGCCCGGTACCACTCCCGCCGGCGGGAGCGTTCCACGTCGCCGCGCAGGGAGAAGTACAGGCAGGCGCCGTCGGTGTAGGCGTGGGACTGGTGCGCGGAGGCGCGCAGCGTCCCCGGGACGGCTTCGACGGCCGCGATCACCTCGTCGTAGAGGGCCGTGAGCGACGACCACGGCGCCGCGATCTCGCAGGTGTCGGCCACGAAGCCGGGCCCCTTGGCGAACCCGTCGCCCGACTTGCCCACGATCATCCGCTCGTCGAGCCAGCGCGCCAGGACCGCGTCGCCGTCCAGCGTCACCGGGGCGCGAGCCGCGCAGACCTCCTCGGCGACGGCCATCGTCGCGTCCACCAGCGCCGGGTCGCCCTCATCGGCGATCAGCAGCAGGTTGGTGTCCGGCTCGCCGAAGTGGGTGCCGCTCTCGTGCGCGTCGTACAGGCGCAGCACCGCCGGGGTCGCGCCGCGCTGGAGGATCTCGCGGCAGGCGTCCAGCCCGTCGGAGAACGTGGCGAACCCGTACGCCAGGCCCGACGCGTACTCCGGCAGCCGGTGGGTCCGCAGCCGCAGCCGGGTGATCACGCCGAGCGTGCCCTCGGAGCCGATGAACAGCTGCCGCAGGTCGGGGCCGACGGCCGCCCGGGGGTAGGTGCCGAAGCTCGCGGTCGATCCGTCGGGCAGGACCACGTCCAGCCCCACGACCATGTCCTCGATCTTGCCGTACCGGGTGGAGAGCTGGCCCGCCCCCCGGCAGGCCGCCCAGCCGCCGACCGTGGAGATCGCGAAGGCCGACGGCCAGTGCCCCGCGGTGGCGCCGTGGACCTCCTGGAGCTCCTTCTCGAACAGGTCGCCGAACATCCCCGCCTGCACCTCGACGATCATCGATTCGGCGTCGAAGGACAGGATCCGGTCGAGCCGGCAGACGTCCAGCACGACCCCGCCGAACACCGGCAGCGCCGCGCCGAGCACGTTGCTGCGTCCCGCCGACACCGTCAGCGGGACGCGGTGCGCGGCGCAGATCCGGACCACGGCGGCCACCTGCTCCTCGTCGGCCGCCTCGACGACCACCGCGTCGGGGGTGGCCGGGCGCCCGTCGGTCTCGCCGATGGACGTGCCCGCCCACCAGTCGCGGGTCCGCCGGACCACCTCGTCCCGGCCGGTGTGCACGGCGGCCGCAGCCGCCCGCAGCTCGGCGAGGACCGCCTCCGGCACCGCGACCGCGCCCTGCTGCAGGCTCGCCTCGCCGTCGCCGGGCGGGCAGTCGGCGGCCCAGCGCGGCGGCGTGGGCGCCCCGACGACGTAGTCCCCGCGGTTGAAGGGGTGGGTGATGGTCTGCCTGCTGATCAACGGTTCTCCTCCATCAGTACGGTCCGCTCCCGCTCCACGCCGGAGACGTAGTCCTCGATCTGCCGCCCGGCCTCCTCGTCGGACAGCCCCAGCTCCCGCTGCAGCAGCCGCGCGACCTCCGGGGCCGCCTTGACCGACAGGTCGCGGGCGAACAGCCGCATCCGGGTGCGGCGCGACAGCACGTCGTCGACGGTCCGCGCCAGCTCGCAGCGGGCCGCGTACACCACCTCGGCCCGCAGGTGGCCGCCGCCCTCGACGACCGGCTCGGCCAGGGAGGCGTCCTCGGCGATGAGATCGGCGACGAAGCGGGCCTCGGTGCCGTACCGCTCGCCCAGGTGCGCGCCGAGACCCCCCGTCGCCGAGGTGGCCTCCGCGTCGTAGCCCGCCCCGCCCAGCAGCGGGAGGCGGACGGTGCGGCAGCGCGCCTTGCGGCCGAGCTCCTTCAGCGCCTCGTCCACGACCAGCTCGCCCATGTGGCGGCTGGTGGTGAGCTTGCCTCCGGTGACGGTGACCAGCCCGTGCGCGTCGGTGGCGATCCGGTGGTCGCGGCTCATGTCGAGGGTGGCGCCCTCCTTGCCCCCGACGAGCGGGCGCAGCCCGGCGATCGACCCGACGACGTCCTCCGCGCCCAGTTCGGCGTCGAACGCGGTGTTGGCCCCGTCGAGGAGGTACTGCATCTCCTCCCGCGTGCACAGCACCTCGTCCAGCGGCCCGTCGTAGTCGGTGTCGGTGGTGCCGACCACGACCACGTCGCCCCAGCGGGTGCACGTGGCGCGGCGGGCGCGGCCGGGGACGGGCACGGTCACGGTCCCGTCGATCGGCAGCCGGGTCCACGGCACCACGATGTGCACGCCCTTGGCGGGACGGACGCGCGGCCGGTGGCCGGGATCCGACAGCGCGTCGAGCGTGTCGGACCAGACCCCCGTCGCGTTGACGACCACCCCCGCGCGCACCTCGACGTCGCGGCCGTCGACATGGACGGTGGCGCCGCGCACGCGGCCGTTCTCGCGGATCAGGCCGCGGCAGGCGGCGCCGTTGAGGACGGTCGCGCCGAAGTGCGCGGCGGTCCGCGCGATGGTCAGGGTGAGGCGGGCGTCGTCGGTGCGGCTGTCGTAGTAGAGCAGGCCGCCCCTGAGGCGGTCGGCGCGCAGCCGGGGGGCGCGGACCAGGACCTCCGGCACCGTCAGCCGCTGGTGGAGCCGCCCGATGCGCCAGCCGCCCGCGAGGTCGTAGGTCCACAGCAGGCCCTCGAAGGCCTTGGCGATGCGCGGGTCGAACACGCCGTCCTGGGTGAGCACGGGGAACACGAAGGGGAGCCGCTGCACCAGATGGGGGGCGTTGCGGCGCAGCCTCTGCCGCTCCAGCAGCGAGCGCCGCACCAGCGGCAGGTTGCCCTGCTCGATGTAGCGCAGGCCGCCGTGCACCATCTTCGAGGACTTGGAGGACGTGCCCGAGGCGAAGTCGTCCCGTTCCACGAGCGCGACCTTCAGCCCCCGGCTGACGGCGTCCAGCGCCGTGTAGCAGCCGGTGACGCCGCCGCCGACGACGAGCACGTCGAACCGCTGGGTCGCGAGCCGCTCGATCTGCGTGCCGCGGTCCAGCGCCAGCGGGGTGCGGCGGATCGCGTTCCTCGTCTCTGACCTCGCCTTGCGTTCGGTAAGCCGGATCACGACGTCGATTCCTTCGTTGAGTGGGTGGGGACATGGCGGGCCAGCAGGTCGCGCCATGCGGCGCGGGCCTCCCGGCGGTCGCCGTCGGGGAGCGCGGGCTCGAACACCGGGGCGGTGCCGAGCCCGGCCACCGCCGAGGCGAGGTCGGGCCACAGTCCCGCGCGCACGCCGCCGAGGTAGGCGGCGCCGCGCAGGCTGGCGGTCTCGTGGGCGAGGGCGCGGCGCACCGGCCGCCCGATCAGGTCGGCCTGGGCGGACATCAGGACGTCGCTGCCGGCCAGGCCGCCGCCGCAGACGAGGTCGGTGACGGGCCGCCCCATGGCCGCCTCCACGCCTTCCAGCAGATCGCACACCGAGTGCGCGAATCCGTCGATGACGCCCCGGGCGAGCTCGGCCCGGGTGGTGGACAGGCTCAGCCCGGAGAGGAGTCCGGTGGCCTCCGGCGCCCAGACCGGCGTGCGCAGCCCCGCGAGCGCGGGCACGAACCGCACGCGGGACGGCCCGGGGTGCTCCCCGGCCAGTTCGGTCAGCCGCCGGGGCGACTCGAACAGCCCGATCTCCTCGCAGAGCCAGCGCACCGCCGAGCCGGTCGTCGCGGCGAACCCCTCCAGGCTGAACAGCGGCACGCCGCGCGAGCGCCAGGCGACCAGGGTCAGCACGCCGGGCACCCGGTCGCGGTGGGCGGGCGGCCGGTCGCCCGCGACGGCGTCCAGGAACGTGCCCGTCCCGTGCACGCACATCGCCTGGCCGGGCCGGTGCGCGCCGAGCGCGACCATCGCCGCGTGCTGGTCGCCCATAACCGCCAGGATCGGCAGCCGCACCCCGAGGACGGACGGGTCGGTGGAGCCGAAGTCCCCGTCCTCGTCCACGACGGACGGCAGGATGTCGGGCGGGCAGCCGAGGAAGTCCGCCCAGGGCCCGTACCAGCCGCCGGTCCGCAGGTCGTAGGCGCCGGCCGCGACGGCGTTCGTCGCGGACATGACGTGCCGGGCGCCGCCGGTGAGCTTCCAGACCAGCCAGGTGTCGATCGACCCGAACAGCAGCCGGCCCCGCTCGTGCGCCCGCCGCGCCTCCTCGTTCCGGGCGGCCTCCTCCGCCGCCCACAGCAGCGGGGCGCGGGACCCGACCGGCCGCCCGGTGAACGCGGCGAGCCGCTCGTCCCAGTCCGGCTCCCACTCCCGCAGCCGCTCGGCGTAGCGGCGGTCCTGCCACACCACGGCGGGGCTGAGCGGTTCCCCGGTCACCGCGTCCCACAGCAGGACGGTCGCGCGCTGGGTGGAGATCGACACCCCCGTGATCTCCACCCGGTCCGCGGCGGCCCGCTCCAGGGCCGTCCGGCAGACCCGGACGGTGTTCTCCCAGATCTCCGCCGCGTCCTGCTCCACGCGCAGGTGGTCGGGGGAGCGCACCGAGATCGGCAGGTACGCGGCCGGTGCCGCGCCGCCGTCGTCGAGGACGACGGCGGCGCGGGTCCCGGTGGTGCCCTCGTCGATGCTCAGCACGCCGCGCCGGCGCTCTCTGATCATCTGCGAAACATTCCTCTCGTCAGCGCGCGCTCAGGCCGGCACCGTCTCGCGCCGCTCCAGCCGGATCGGCTCCTCCTCCAGGTTCACCGCGACGCGCGTCGGGTCCCACTTGACGATCACGCAGGTGACCAGGCCGAGCAGCGGGACGGCCGACAGCACCATCAGGCTGGCGCCTACCCCGAAAGCGGCCTGGAGCTGCGGGAACACGTACAGGCCCGCGACGGAGCCGAAGCTGCCGAGCATCCCGGTCACGCCGGTGCCGAGGGTGCGGATGTCGCTGCGGTACGACAGCGCCGCGATCGACTTGCCGTTCGGGCCGGGGCCGGCGGAGTGGAAGAAGATGAACAGCACCGGCAGCGCCGCGGCCAGCGCGATCGGGAGCTGCTTGAACGTCGCGCCCATGACCAGCAGTGCCACGAACACCACCGCGTACCCGGCCGCCGAGCTCACCCGCAGGCCGAGCCGGCGCCCGAAGTAGGCCGACAGGCATCCGCCGACGATGCCGACGGCGTTGAACGCCATGGAGCCCGCGGTCGCCTTCTCGAACTCCTTGCCGAACAGCTCCAAGCTGATCACCGGGAGGTACCAGCCGACGGCGAAGTACTGCATGGACTGGGTCAGGGAGATCACCGTCGACAGCACGGTCCGGGGCAGGTATGCGCCGCGGAACAGCACTCCCGCGTCCCGGATGCCGACCTGGTGGCGCGCCTCCAGGGCCTGCGGGGTCTCCGGCGGGCCCTCCTCCGCCCGCACCCCGTACATGCGGCGCAGGTTCGCCGCGCACTCCCGCAGCCGGCCCTTGGACGCCAGCCAGGTCGGGCTCTCGACCAGGAAGGCCATCTGGAGGACGAGCAGCGCGGTCGCGAAGACGACCGCCGAGCCCACCGACCATCGCCAGATGTCGGAGCCGACGTCGAGCTTGTAGAACAGGAGCGTGAGCGCGAGGTTGGTGGTCGTCGCCACGTACCAGGCGCCCTGCCAGAAGTTGAGCCTGCCCTTGAGCGAGGACGGGGTGTACTCGGCGAGCAGCGCCATCGCCACGGCGAAGTCGATGCCGTAGGCGACGCCCACCAGCGCCCGCCCGGCGAAGACGGTCTGGAAGTCCGAGCCGACCGCGGTCAGGACCGCGCCGACCCCGAAGACGACCTTCGTCATCAGCAGGGGCTTGATCCGGCCGATCCGGGCGGCGAGCCAGCCGCCGAAGGGATTGGAGACGATCGCGATGGCCGGGGCCATCGCGGTGAGCACGCTGACCTGCGTGGGCGAAAGATCGAGCTGCTCGACCATGGGGGACAGCCCCGCGCCGAGCGCCGCGTTGGAGTAGGCGTCCAGGAACAGGCCCGACAGGGCCAGGAACCAGATCCAGTTCGCTCGGCCGCGCAGACTGGTGAGGGTGTCGATGAGCCCGGCCGCGTCCGCCGCGTTGCGGATGACCGCCGTTCTCGTGCTCGCAGGGCCGTCGTTCATGCCCGCCGCCTTTCGGGGGTTGAAACCCTTGCCAGCGGTCCGGGAATGACAAAGGCACAGACGAAGACCACTGACAGGGGTGTCTTCGTCTGTGCCTGTCGGTTGACGGGAGGTTAAGCGGGGCCGATCCGGTGTGTCAAGCGCCACAACGCCGCCGATCCCGCCGCGAACCGGCCGCGAACCCGCAGGCCAGGGGCATCCGCAGGCGCCGCGATGAGTTCTCGCCGGGCCGCGGGTCTTCATTCCCGACCCGTTGGCGACAGGAGGAGAAGGCGTGGGAAACGATGTGTGGCCGATGGTGCACGCGGAGCGGGCGGCACTGATCGACGACCTCTCGCATCTCGAAGGCGAGCAGTGGGAGCGGCCTTCGCTCTGCGACGGCTGGACGGTGCATGACGTGGTGGCCCACCTGATCGACACGGCCCGCACGACCCGCCTCGGGTTCGTCGCCAGGCTCGCTCGGGCCCGGTTCGACTTCGACCGCCAGAACACGCAGGGGGTGGCGCGCGAGCGCGGCGTCTCACCTCAGGAGACCCTGGAGCGGCTCCGCCAGGTGGCCTCCCGGACGTCGACCCCTCCGGCGCCGCTCGACAGCCGGCTCGTCGAAGAGGTCGTCCACGGTGAGGACATCCGCCGGCCTCTGGGAATCGTCCACGCCTACCCGCTGGAGGCCGTCGTCAGATCGCTCCGTTACCAGGCCCGCACACCGGCGTCGTTCGGCGGAGCCAAGGAGCTGACGACCCGCCTCCGCCTGACCGCGACGGACGCCGGCCTCTCGATCGGAGACGGCCCGGAGGCGAGCGGAACCGCGCTCTCCCTGCTCCTGGCGATCTCCGGCCGCCGTGCGGCGTTGGACGATCTCTCCGGACCGGGCCTGCCCGCCCTGGCCACGGCCTGACCAGCTCCGCTCGGAATGTCCTCCGGGGCGCTGTCGGCCGTGCAGGTCGACACCGTCAGCATGCTGCCCGGAGCCAGAGGCTCCATGAGGCGGTCGATGATCCGCTGCACCTCGGCGTCGTCCGGGATGAAGTGCACGATCGCGATCAGGCTCAGCGCCACAGGCAGGCTCAGGTCGAGGGTGCCGCGCAGGTGGTCGGAACCGGCAGCCCCGTGCCGATGTCGAGGAACTGCCGGATGCCGAACTCGGCGGTGAGACGGCGGGTCGTCCGTGCCATGAAATGCCGGTTGGCCCGCATGGACTTCGGCAGGTGGGGCCAGTCGGCGACGATGTTCGCCGCGGCCTCGCGGTCGGCCGGACAGTTGTCCTTGCCGCCGAGAATGTAGTCGTAGACCCGGGCGGAATGGGGGATCTCGATATTCAGGTCCACCTGGTTCTCGGTCATTTCCGGCCCCTCGATCGTCATGACTGCCGCCCAAGATCACTCTAGGGGCCGTACCGGCGTCCGTCGCGCGGAGCGTCGGCCCGCAAACCGTCCTGGCCGGACTCGGGCTTCGCGCTCCGGCTCGGGGACGGATCCGGCAGGTGCCACGGCGCTGAGTGAGCGGCGACCCCGGGGGACGCCAGCACCGGGACGGCGGAATTCCGGCCGCTCATTCGTCGCCGAAAGCGCGGGCGAACGTCCCCTCGGCCGCTCCGTCATTGGGTATGCAGTCGTCATGAACTTTGGCGCGGAGACTCCATCTCGTCGGGTTTCATTCTCGCGATAATTGGTTCCTTGAAATTCTTCGGTGTTATGAAGGGGCGCTTGGGTCGATTCGTGCTCCTCGGGTCGTCAGCGTGTCCTCATGCGTCTTTCTCTCCAGGTCAGAGGCATTGATCCTCGTTGTCGCGAGCTGACGGCGCGTCGTTCGCATAACCGGCGAAGTGTGCCTCACCCGGCCAGGTGTGCGGCTGAGGCATGCGGAACAAAAGGCCCAAATTGGCACCCGCTCGGAGGCGGGGCGCCGTGATGGCGCACTCGGTCCGGATTTCAGAAGAACTGCGCTCCGAGGATCTCGCAAAAATCTACCTGTGACCTGTCATTGATCGTTTTCTGTTGGCTATAAAGAAGAGAGTTCGCGCGGTTCCCGGAAAGGAGCGAAGCCGGATCGTGCGCACGTGGTCTCCCGCGGCGGGAAGGCGCCGGCGCGACGCTCACCACCGATCTCCAGAGGCGTACCGGCCACTCTCGGCAGCCGAGCACGGCGAGAGGGGCCGCCGCCGACCAGGAAGGACACAACCCCCTATGAGCCGTACCCCCATGCTCCGCGGATCGACAGCGGCCGGAAAGCGGGGCCAGGGAACGTGACCGCGCTCGAAGCCGTCAAGGTCCGCGCCCGCGAGGTCGAACCGAACCACCGGCTCGGCGGCAGCGTCCGGATGCTCCTGTCGCCGGGCACGGCCCGGACGACGGCCGGCCTCATGGCCCTGCTCGAACTCCGGCCGGGGGAGCGTGTCAGCGAGCACTACCATCCGTACACGGACGAGCACGTCTACGTCTCCGACGGGCGCCTCGTCCTCACCGTCAACGGCACCGAGCACGTCGTGGACGCCCGGGAGGCGGTGCTGATCCGCCGCGGTGCCCGGCACCGCTACGAGAACCGGACCGACCGGCCGGTGACCGCCGTGCTCTTCCTCGGACCGCTGGCCCCGAGCCCCGACATGGGGCATGTGGAGACCGCGGAGCCGGCCGGCGACGGGCCCCCGCCCTCGGTGGACGCGCGGCCGCCCGCCGCCGCGGGCGAGCGGGAGCCGGCATGAGCGGGCGGCGGGCCCGCCCCGTGGCGATCACCGGGATCGGGGTCCTGACGCCGGGCGCCCCGGGAACGAGCGGTTTCTGGGAGACCGTGACCGGCGGCAAGCCCACCTTCCGCACGATCACCGTGTTCGATCCGGGGCCGTACCGGTCCCAGATGGCCGCGGAGATCGACTTCGACGCGGGAAGGCACGGGCTGACGCCCCGGCAGCGGCGCCGGATGGACCGCGCCGCCCAGTTCGCCCTCGTCACCGCGAGGGAGGCCCTGGCCGCCTGCGGGCTGCGGTCCGGCGACCTCGACCCCGCCCGCACCGGCGTGGTCGTCGGCAGCGCGGTCGGCTGCACCGTCTCGCTCGAACGCGAGTACAGCGTGGTCAGCGACAGCGGCCGCCTGGCGGTGGTGGATCCGGCCTACGGCTCCCCGCACCTGCCCGACTACCTCGTCCCGGCGTCCCTGGTCCGCGAGGTCGCCTGGGACGTCGGCGCTGAGGGGCCCGCCTGCGTGGTGTCGACGGGATGCACCTCCGGGCTGGACGCCGTCGCGCACGGTGTGGAGATCATCCGCGACGGCGCCGCGGACGTGGTGCTGGCGGGGGCGTGCGAGGCCCCCATCTCCCCGATCACGGTGGCCTGCTTCGACGCGATCCGGGCGACGTCCCCGGACAACGACGATCCCGAGCGGGCATGCCGCCCCTTCGACGCCACCCGGGCGGGGTTCGTGCTCGGCGAGGGCGCGGCGATGCTGGTCCTGGAGGACGCGGCGGCGGCCCGGGCGCGGGGGGCGCACGTGCACGCGGAGATCCGCGGGTTCGCGTCCCGGAGCAACGCCTACCACATGACCGGGCTGCGGCCCGACGGGGTCGAGATGGCGGCGGCGATCACCACGGCGCTGGACGAGGCCGGCGTCCCCGCGGAGGGCGTCGACTACATCAACGCCCACGGGTCGGGCACCCGGCAGAACGACCGGCACGAGACGGCCGCCTTCAAACTCGCGCTCGGCCCGGAGAACGCCTACCGGCTGCCGGTCAGCTCCATCAAGTCGGTGGTGGGCCATTCGCTCGGCGCGATCGGCGCGATCGAGGTCGCGGCGAGCGCGCTGGCGATCGAGCACGACCTCGTCCCGCCCACCGCGAACCTGCGGCATCGCGATCCCGAATGCGACCTCGACTACGTCCCCGGGACGGCGCGCGAGCAGCGGGTCGAAACGGTGCTCACGGTCGGCAGCGGGTTCGGCGGCTTCCAGAGCGCGATGGTGCTCAGCGCCCCGGGACGGTGGCAGGGATGACCGCGGACGCGGCGGCCGCCGAGGACGACCAGGCCGTCATCACCGGGATCGGCGTGGTCTCGCCGAGCGGGCTGGGCGCCGAGCGGCACTGGGAGGCGACGCTCACCGGCCGCATCGCGATCGGCCCCATCACCCGGTTCGACCCGAGCGGCTACCCGGCCCGGCTCTCCGGGGAGGTCCCCGGATTCGTCCCCCGTGACCACCTGCCCGGACGGCTGCTGCCGCAGACCGACCGCCTCACCCAGCTGGCGCTGACCGCCGCCGACTGGGCGCTCACCGACGCCGGGCTGTCGCCGTCCCCCGAGGAGTCGCTGCGGTACGGCGTGGTCCTGGCCAACTCGGCCGGCGGTTTCGAGTTCGGTGAGAACGAGCTGCGCAAGCTCTGGTCGGCGGGGCCGAAGAAGGTCAGCGCGTACCAGTCGTACGCGTGGTTCTACGCGGTCAACACCGGCCAGATCTCCATCCGGCACGGACTGCGCGGCCCCTGCGGCGTCCTCGTCAGCGGCCAGGCCGGGGGGCTGGACGCGATCGGGCAGGCGTGCCGCGTGCTGCGCAAGGGCGCCGACGGCGTGCTGACCGGGGGGTTCGAGGCCCCGGTGTGCTCGTGGGGGGTGACCGCGATGTCGGCCGGCCGGGACGCGCCGACCGCTCCGCAGCTGTCCTCCGGCGACGACCCGGCGAGCGCCTACCTCCCCTTCGCCGCCGGCGCGTCCGGCCATGTGATCGCCGAGGGCGGCGCGATCCTCGTCCTGGAACGCGGGCGCCATGCCCGCGCCCGCGGTGCCCGGCACCGGTACGGGCGGGTCGCGGGGTACGCCGCGACCATGGACCCGCCGCCGGGATCCGGCCGCCCGGCGACCCTGCGCAACGCCGCCGCGCTCGCCCTCGCCGACGCCGGCCTCGCCCCGGAGCGGATCGACGTGGTGTTCGCGGACGCCGCGGGCAGCGCGATGCGCGACCGCGCCGAGGCCGAGGCGCTCACCGGCCTGTTCGGCGCCGGCGGCGTCCCGGTGACCGCGCCCAAGGCGATGACCGGGCGGATGTCGGCGGGCGGCGCCGCCGTCGACGTCGCGACCTGCCTGCTGGCCATGCGCGACGGGATGATCCCGCCGACCGCCGACGTCCGGGCCGATCCGTCCTACGGACTCGACCTCGTCACCGGCCGCCCCCGGCCCGCCCGCATCGACCACGCGCTGATCCTGGCGCGCGGCGAGGGCGGGTTCAACAGCGCTCTCGTCCTGGCCGCCTGCCCCCGCGAGGCCCCGTCCGCGGCCGGACACCTCGACGAACGGGCTCCCCGCGCCCTTCCCGGAAACGACCCCAGGAGCTGACATGGCCGAAGACGGCCCGATAACCCTGCCCGACCTGGTCGCCGTCCTGCGCGCCTGCGCCGGCGAGAGCGACGGCGTCGACCTCGGCGGCGACATCGCCGACCACGCCTTCACCGACCTCGGCTACGACTCCGTCGCGATGATGGAGGTCTCCGCGCGGATGGTCGAGCGCTTCGGCCTGCGCCTCGACGAGGACAGGCTGTTCGACCTCCGCACCCCCGCCGAGATGCTCCGCTGCCTCAACCAGGCCGCGGCCGGGGACGGGGAGGTCCGGTCGTGACCGCGAGCACCGACAACCAGATCCTGGTCGACGCGCCCATGGAGCTGGTGTGGGAGCACACCAACGACGTGGCGGGCTGGCCCGACCTGTTCACCGAGTACGCCGCCGTGGAGATCATCGAACGGGACGGCCCCTCGGTGACGTTCCGGCTCACCACCCACCCGGACGAGCAGGGCAACGTCTGGTCGTGGGTGTCGCGGCGCACCCCCGATCCCGAGACCCGCACCGTCCGCGCCCACCGGGTGGAGACCGGGCCGTTCGCGTTCATGAACATCCGCTGGGAGTACCGCCGGCAGGCGGCGGGCGTGCTGATGCGGTGGAGGCAGGAGTTCGCGATGAAGCCGGACTCCCCGATCAGCGAGGACGCGATGCGCGACCGCATCGACCGCGGCACCGTCGAGCAGATGGCGCACATCAAGGCGGTCCTAGAGGAACGCGCCCGCACGGCCCCCGGCGGGTACGGGCCCGGCGACCTCCACGCGCAGCGCCTGCTGTACCTGACGTGCGGGATGCGGCTGGCCGCGGTGGTGAGCGCGCTCGCGGAACTCGGCGTGGCGGATCTGACCGCGTCCGGGCCGCGCTCCGTCACCGAACTGGCCGCGGCCGCCGGCGCCGTGCCGGACGCGCTCTACCGCCTCCTGCGCTGCGCCGCCTCCGTCGGAATCATGGAGGAGCAGCCGGACGGACGGTTCGCGAGCACACCGCTGGGCGACGGCCTGCGCGCCGACGACCCCTACAGCCTGCTGCCCCTGGTCCTGCACAGCACGCGGTCGTACGTGACGAAGCCGTTCGGGGCGCTGGCGCACAGCGTCCGCACCGGCGAGCCCGCGACGGTCCCGACGCTGGGCACCGACATCTGGCGCTACTTCGAGGACAACCCCGAGGACGGCGCCCGCTTCGACCGCACCATGACCACGCTGGGCCGCTGGGAGACCGAACGCCACCTGGACGTCGTCGGGCCCGAGAGGTTCGGCCGGATCGCCGACCTCGGCGGCGGGCAGGGCCATTTCCTCGCGGCGGCGCTGCGGCGCGCACCGGACGCGTCGGGTGTGCTGTTCGAGCGGCCGTGCGCCGTCAAGGCGGCGGCGGAGGTGCTCGAAGCGGAGGGGGTCGGCGACCGCGTCACCCGGATCGCCGGCGACTTCTTCACCGACCCGCTGCCGGACGACTGCGACGCGTACGTGCTCAAGGCCGTCCTGCACAACTGGCCGGACGAGCGCGCCGCCGAGCTGCTGACCGCCGTGCGCGAGGCCATCGGCGACCGGCGCGGCGCGCGGCTCTTCATCGTCGAGCACGTGGTGGCGGAAGGGAACGGATGGGACCACGCCAAGTTCCTCGACCTCGACATGCTGGTGCTGTTCGGCGGCCGCGAACGGAGGCCGCAGGAGTGGCGGCGGCTCCTGGCGCGGTGCGGTTTCGCGCTGGTCGGCCGTCCCCGGGAGGGGCACTGGACGGTTCTGGAATGCCGCCCCGCGGAGGCCGCGTGACCAGGCGCCGGTGACCCGGGCCCCGACGTCAAGGAGGACGAGCATGCTTCCCCAAGCCCCGCCGCCCACCCACCGGGCGGTCATGATCCGGAGGATCGCGCCCGGCGACCGGGACGCCGTCGCCGCGGTGTTCCGCGAGCACGACCGCACCGACCTGCCGCGCCGCATCGGCGTCACGCGCCGCACGCTGCTGACCTACCACGACCTGTACATCCACCTGGTCGAGGGAGACGCCTCGTTCGAGCGGGCCCTGTACGCGGCCGGCGACGACCCCGGGTTCCTCGACATCAGCGCCCGGCTCGCGACGCTGCTCGTCCCGTACGACAGGGACCGCCCCGCCATGCGCCAGGCCCAGGCCGAGGAGTTCTACCACTGGTCGGACGACCGGCCGCAGGCGACGTACCGGCTGCTGCTGGAGATCAGCGTGGACGAGGGCCGCGCCGCGGAGTTCGAACGGACCTGGCGCCGGATGGCCGCCGTGGCGGCCCGCCACCCCGGGCACGTCGCCCAGTCGCTGTCGCGCGACATCGGCGACCCCGGCACCTTCCACCTGGTCAGCGACTGGACCGACGAGGACGCCCACGAGCGCTTCCTCGCCTCACCCGGGCACCGGGAGCTCGCAGCCGCGCTCCGCGATCTGGACGCCAAGGTCCGCGCGACCCGCACGCGCATCAGCGCCTACCACCCCGGCCCGGCCGGGGACGGCGCGGCCGCCGTGACGCCCGGAACCGGGCGGGCGGAGCGATGAGCGAGCCGACGGGCCCGGCCGAACCGGGCGGCCACCCGCTGATCAACGACGTCCGCACGCCCGGCCCGGTCGTCCGCGCGCGGATGCTGTCGGGCGATGTCGGATACGCCGTGACCCGGGCGGCCGATGCGCAGCACGTGCTGTGCGACCCGGCCTTCAGCAGCGCTGCGACGTTCCTGCCCCGCGCGCCCGCCGAGCCGCGGGAGCCGGTCGGCTCCAGCAGGGTCCTGTTCGAGATGGACCCGCCCGAGCACACCCGGCTCCGGCGCGCGGTCGCCCAGGCGTTCAACCGCCGCCGCGTCGAGGCCATGCGGGCGGGGATCGAGGAGGTCGTCGACGGGCTGCTGGACGAGACGGCCGCGGGCGGGCCGCCGGCCGACCTGGTCCAGTCCCTGTGCGCGCCGCTGCCGCTCACCGACATCTGCGAGCTGCTCGGCGTCCCGCGCGAGGACCGCGACTCCTTCCGCGGCTGGGCCGAGACGATAATGGCGCTGCGCGGCTCCTCCCCGCAGGAGATCGACCGCGCCCGCGCCGCGATCCAGCGCTACTTCGTCGACCTGGTCGCGGCCAGGCGCGCCGAACCGGCCGACGACCTGGTCAGCGAACTGCTGATGGTCCGCGACCGAGAGGAGCGGATCACCGAGGCGGAGCTGGTCAGGCTCGCGATCACCCTGCTGATCGCGGGGCACGGGCCCACGATGAACCAGCTCGCCCGGAGCGTGTACGCCCTTCTGACGCGCCCCGAGATGTACGCGGCGCTGCACCGCGACCCGGAGCTGGTGGCGACGGCGGTGGAGGAGCTGCTCCGGACGGTGCCGTCGGTGCCGGTCGGCACGCCCCGCCTGGCCCTCCGCGACGTGGAGATCGGCGGCGTGCCGATACCCGCCGGAAGCACGGTGGCGGTGTCGTCGCTCGCGGCCAACCGCGATCCCGCCCTGTTCACCGATCCGGAGGTGACGGACCTCGGCCGCACCGACAACAGGCACCTGACGTTCGGCTACGGCCCCCACTTCTGCGTCGGCGCCCAGCTCGCCCGCGCCGAGATGCAGACGGCCCTCGCCGCCCTGACGCGGCGCTTCCCCGACCTGCGCCTGGCCGTCCCCCCGGAATCGATCCGCTGGCGGACGGACTCCCTCTTCCACGGCCCCGTAGAACTACCCGTGACCTGGTAACCCGGCGGGCGCGGCGATGCCGTGGACGGGCGGATGCCCGCCGAGGCTCTCGGCGGGCATCCGGGCGAGCGAGCCGTCGGGGACGTTCGGACCTCTCTGTGGAGGGCGTGTCACGGTCCGTTCGTCTCGGGGTTTCCGGGCGGTGTGATCTGCGTAACCGCGAAGCCGATCAGCGAAGAGGGCTCCCCGCGGCATATTCCCAGGTAAAACGGTAGGTTTTATCGAGAAAGCGGCCTCGTTCAGACGTCTGTGCAGGTGGGGACGGCTTTTTGGGGGGTTCACAGGGGCGGGCGCCGAGTGCATGCTGTGGGCATGAACGCAGCGGAGGTCCTGGTGGCGAGGCGCCACGTCGACCTCCTTCGCGTGTGCAGCGCGTCCTGTTGAGCCGCTCTTTCGTGCTCCGACGCCACTGATCGGCGAACCCCCTCCATCACCGGCTGCCCCTTGGCGCCGCGCCCCCTGCCGCCTTCCTTCCGCTGCCCCCTCCCGGAGGTGCCTCGTGTCCACCCATCTGCTCGATCCACCGCGCTCGGCGATCCCCGAAGCGGCGGCGCGCCCCGCGGTCGCCGCCCGTTCCGGGGCCGTGCTGCTGTCCCTGCTGCGCCGGGCCCGCAAGGTCAGCGGGCTCGTCGTCGTCCTCGCGCTGTGGGAGGCCGGCGCCCGCGCGGGCTGGCTCGGCAGCACGACCCCGCCGCTCAGCGACGTCGCCGTCCGCGGCTGGGAGATGGCGTCGTCGGGCGCGCTGTTCCAGAACCTCGGAGTGTCGCTGGGGCGGGTGCTGAAGGGCCTGGCCGTCGGGCTGCCGGCGGGGCTCGTCCTCGGGCTGCTCTCCGGGCTGTTCAGGATCAGCGAGGACGTCATCGACGCCCCGGTCCAGGCGGTCCGGATGCTTCCGCACCTCGCGCTGGTCCCGCTGTTCATCATCTGGTTCGGGATCGGCGAGACGTCCAAGGTCGGCCTGATCGCGGTCGGCGTCGTGTTCCCGCTCTACATCAACGTGTTCCACGGCATCCGGGGCGTGGACGAGCGGCTGGTCGAGTCGGCCCGCACCTGCGGGCTCGGCCGTCTCGGCCTCATCCGGAAGGTCATCCTCCCGGGGGCGCTCCCGCAGATCCTCGTCGGCCTGCGCCTGTCGCTCGGCGTCGCCTGGCTGACGCTCGTCGTCGTGGAGCAGTCCGCGACGGCCAGCGGCATCGGCTTCCTCATCAACCAGGCCACCCAGTTCCTGCAGATGGAGACCGTCTTCCTGCTGCTCGTGGTGTACGCGCTGCTCGGCGTGTCGACGGACCTGCTGGTGCGGCTCGTCGAGCGGCGCGCCCTGGCGTGGCGGCGGGGGCTGGTGGCGCGATGACGACGACGGTTGCGCAAGGGGTCCGCGTCCGCGGGCTCCGGCGGGTGTTCGGCGAGCGCGCCGTCCTGGACGGCGTGGACCTCGACATCGCGCCCGGCGAGTTCGTCGCGCTGCTCGGCGCGAGCGGCTCCGGGAAGAGCACGCTGCTGCGGGCGCTGGCCGGGCTGGACGGCGAGGGGGGCGGCGAGATCGACGTCCCCGGCAGGCGGGCCGTCGTCTACCAGGAGCACCGCCTGCTGCCCTGGAGCCGGGTGTGGGGCAACGTGGTCCTGGGCCTGCGAGGACGAAACCTGCGCGAGCGGGCCGAGGCGGCCTTGGCCGAGGTGGGGCTGACGGCGCGTGCCGACGCGTGGCCGCTCACCCTGTCCGGCGGCGAGTCCCAGCGCGTCGCGCTGGCACGGGCGCTGGTGCGGACGCCCGACCTTCTCCTGCTCGACGAACCGTTCGGGGCCCTGGACGCGCTCACCAGGCTCAACGCCCAGGCGCTCGTAGCCGACCTGTGGGCCGAGCACCGGCCGGCGGTCCTGCTGGTCACCCACGACGTCGAGGAGGCGCTCCTGCTCGCCGACCGCGCGCTGCTGCTCGCGGACGGCCGGATCGAACGGGAGTACACCGTGGACCTTCCCCGGCCGCGGTCGCTGGACGATCCGGGGTTCATCGCGCTGCGGCGCGACCTGCTCGACGGCCTCGGCGTGCGCACCGTCCTCCAGCCCCCGCCCACCGCCATTCAATCGACGAGCTCCGCTCGACGGACCGTCCTCCAGCCCCCGCCCACCGCCATTCAACCGACGAGCTCCGCTCGACCGACCGTCTGACCGCCAAGGAGGCATCATGACCGACCTGACCGCCGACGTGCTCGTCGCGGGCGGCGGCCCCGCCGGCGCGTGGGCCGCGATCAAGGCTGCGGAGGCCGGCGCCGACGTCGTCCTCGCCGACAAGGGGTACCTCGGGACGAGCGGCGCGACGGCGTCGGCGGGCACCGGCGTCTGGTACGTCGAGCCGGAGCCGGAGGCCCGGGAGGCGGCCATGGCCGGCCGCGAGGCGCTCGGCGGGTACCTCGCCGACCGCGGGTGGATGGCCCGCGTCCTCGACCAGACGTACGCGAACATGAACGAGCTGGCCGAGATCTCCCGGTACCCGTTCCCGGTGGACGGGAACGGCCGCCAGATCCGGCGCGGGCTGCAGGGCCCCGAGTACATGCGGCGGATGCGCGTGCGGGTCCGCCGGTCGGGGGTGCGGGTCCTCGACCACAGCCCGGTCACCGAGCTGCTCGCGGACGGCGCCGGGGCCGTCGCCGGCGCCGCCGGGTACCGCCTGCGCGACGACCGGCCGTTCCGGGTCCGGGCGGGCGCGGTCGTGCTCGCCACCGGCGGGTGCGCCTTCCTCAGCAGGGCGCTGGGCTGCGACGTCAACACCGGGGACGGCGCCCTGTTCGCGGCGGAGGCGGGCGCGGAGCTGTCCGGGATGGAGTTCTCCAACGCCTACGCGATCGCCCCGGCCTTCACGTCCGTGACCAAGACGGCGTTCTACTCGTTCGCCACCTTCTACCATGCGGACGGGACGGTCCTGGAAGGCGCGGGCAGCCGGCGGGGACGATCGGTGATCGCCCGGACGCTGCTCAGCGAACCCGTCCTGTGCCGCATCGACCGGGCCACGCCCGAGGACCGGCGGGCGATGCGGCTGGCGCAGCCGAACTTCTTCCTCCCGTTCGACCGGCAGGGCATCGACCCGTTCACCGACCTGTTCCCCGTCACGCTGCTCGCCGAGGGGACCGTCCGCGGCACCGGCGGCATCCGGATCGCCGGCGCCGACTGCTCGACCTCGGTGCCCGGCCTGTACGCGGCGGGGGACGCCGCCACCCGCGAGCTGATCTGCGGCGGCTTCACCGGCGGCGGAAGCCACAACGCCGCGTGGGCGATGTCGTCCGGCACCTGGGCCGGGCAGGGCGCCGCCCGGTACGCCGCCGCGCTGGGCGGACGGGCCGGAGCGCGGACCGTGCACGCCCTCGGCGAGGCGGGCGTCCGCCCGGAGGGCCCGGCGGCGGGCGGCCACGCCGACTACGTCGCCGCCGTCCAGGCCGAGGTGCTGCCCTACGACAAGAACCTGCTGCGGCACGGCGGGCGCCTCGCCCCGGCCCTGGACACCCTGGACCGGACGTGGCGGCAGCTGCGCGGCACGCTGCGCGAGGAGGGCGCCGGGGTCGTGCGCGCGCGGTCGGCCGCCGCCATGACCGCGCACGCCCGCTGGATGTACCGCGCCGCGCTCACCCGCACCGAGACGCGGGGCATGCACAAGCGCCAGGACCTGCCCGACCAGGACCCGGCCCAGCACCGCCGGCTCCTCACCGGAGGCCTGGACGAGATCTGGACGCGTCCGGAGACCGGAGCGGTGGCGTCGTGATCGAGATCGTCTCGCGGAAGCGGTGCATCGCCTGCGACAAGTGCGTGGACGTGTGCCCGACGAACGTCTTCGACCGCGGCGCGGACGGCGTCCCCGTCGTCGCCCGGCAGAGCGACTGCCAGACCTGCTTCATGTGCGAGGCGTACTGCCCGGTCGACGCCCTGTTCGTCGACCCGCGCTCGCACGCGCTGCCCGAGCCCCCGGACGAGGCGGCGCTCGCCGCGGACGGGACGCTCGGCGCCTACCGGGCGCAGATCGGCTGGGGCCGCGGGCGCACGCCCGGCGCCCGGCTCGCCATCGGCCCGTCGCTGGATTCCGCGGGCGCCCCCCTCACCTCCTGACCCCGACCCGAACGACCCCCATGAAAGGCGACACCGTGAGATTCCCCCGAGTTCTGGCCGCCGGCCTCCTCGTCCTCGCCGCGACGGCGTGCGGCTCCTCCGAGGCCGACAGCGGCTCCGGGACGCTCCGCATCGGAGTGATCGGGTCGGGGGTCGGCAACAAGCTGACCCGCGCCGTCGGCTTCCTCGACCAGCGCGGCGAGCTGCTGCCGGAGCTGAAGGCCGCCGGCATCACCAAGATCAAGGTCGCGACGTTCCCGAACGGCCCCGACCTGAACCAGGCCCTCGCCGGAGGCTCCCTCGACATCGGCCAATACGGCGACACCCCTGCCCTCATCGGCCGGGGGCAGGGCCTGCCGACCCGGCTGCTGTCGCTCAACTCGATCCGCCTGGACGCCGCGATCGTCGCCCGGAAGGAGGGCGGACCGGCGTCCCTCAAGGACCTGGAGGGCAAGCGGATCGGCGTCCAGACGGGCTCCTACATCCACCGCTACCTGCTCGGCGCCCTGAAGCAGGCCGGGGTGAAGCCGAAGGAGATCATCCACATGTACACGCCCGCGATCGTCGCGGCGCTGGAGAAGAACTCGATCGACGCGGGAGGCCTGGTCTCCGCCGACCAGGTCGCGCAGGAGCAGAAGGGCTACAAGTCGATCGACATCGCGTCCCGGGACCATCCGGACCTGCTCGGGACGTCCGTCACCGTCGTGACGGAGAAGTACCTGGCGGGACACAAGGACATCGTCCAGGTGTGGCAGAAGGCCGAGACCAAGGCCGCGCGGGTCGCCAAGGCGGACTGGCCCGGCTACACCGCCTACGTGGCGCGGACCGGCGGCTACGCCGCCGACGTCTCGGTCAAGACGACGCTGAAGGACCAGCTGCCCGACGAGCCCTTCCCGGCGGAGGGGCTGAAGCTGCTCGAAGGGACCAAGACGTTCCTCGTCCAGCAGGCGCTGATCAAGAAGGACTACGCCCTCGAATCCTGGCTGGCGCCCGGGGCCAGGCCGTGACCCCGCAGGACACCGACGTCCTCGTCCTCGGCGGCGGGCCCGCCGGGGCGTGGGCGGCGCTCGCCGCGGCCGGCGCCGGGGCCAGGGTCGTCCTCGCGGACAAGGGCTACTGCGGCACCAGCGGGCCGACCGCGTCGGGCGGCAACAACCTCTGGCACGTCCCGCCGGACGGGGAGGCGCGGGCACGGGCGGTCGACGGGCGCTTCGAGCAGAGCGGCCGGCTCGCCGACCGCCGCACCATGGCGCGCGTCCTGGACGAGACCTACCGCCGGGTCGACGACCTCGCCTCCTTCGGATACCCGTTCCCCGTCGACGAGGACGGGGTCGAGCGGCGGGGCAGCCTCCAGGGGCCCGAGTACATGAAGCGGATGCGGCGCCGGGTGCACAGATCGGGCGTGACGATCCTCGATCACCACCCCGCCCTGCGCCTGCTCGTGGACGACTGGGGCGTCGCGGCCGGCGCGTCCGGCATCGCCCGCCAGAAGGGCGGCGAGACCTGGACCGTCCGCGCGGGCGCGGTCGTCCTCGCCACCGGAGGCTGCGCGTTCCTGTCCGGCGCGTTCGGCACCAACGTCGACACCGGGGACGGGCACCTGATGGCCGCCGAACTGGGCGCCGAGCTGTCGGGCATGGAGTTCTCCAGCGCCTACGCGTTCTCGCCGGCGCACGGTTCGCACACCAAGGGCCTGATGATGCAGTTCGCGACGTACTACACCGAACGCGGCGTCCCGATCGACGTGCCGGATCCGCTCGGTGCCAGGATCCGCGTCGCGGAGCGGCTCGCGGCGGGGGAGAAGGTGTACGCGCGGCTGGACAGGGCGCCCCCGCAGCTCCACGAGGCGATGCGCCAGGCCCAGCCGAACTACTTCCTGCCACTGGACAAGGCGGGGATCGACCCCTTCCGCGACCGGTACGAGCTGCGCATGGTGCTGGAGGGCACGGTTCGCGGGACGGGCGGCCTGCGGATCGTCGGCGACGACTGCGCGACGACCGTCCCCGGCCTGTACGCCGCCGGCGACGTCGCGACGCGGGAACTGGTGTCCGGCGCCGTCAGCGGGGGCGGCGCCTACAACGGGGCATGGGCGATCTCGTCGGGCACCTGGGCCGGCCGCGGAGCCGCCGAGTTCGCGGTGGGACGGGCGCGTCCCCACGCCGTCCCGGCCGGGCGCGCCGGCCTGCGCCCCGGACGGCTCGACGCGGCGACCGTCATCAGGGCCGTGCAGGACGAGATGCTGCCGCTCGACCGCAACCTCTTCCGGACGCGGGACGGGCTTCGCGCCTCGCTGGCCGTCCTCGACGCGCTGTGGGAGCGGATCACGTCCCAGGGCATCGCCGGAACCGGTCGCGAACGCCTCCGCGCGAGGTCGGCGGCGGCGATGACGGCGCACGCCCGGTGGAGCTACCGCGCCGCTCTGGCCCGTCCCGAGTCCCGGGGCATGCACCGGCTGGAGGGCCTCCCGCAACTGCCGCGGTACGAGCACCGGCGCCTCGTCGGCGGCCTGGACGAACCGTGGACGGCCCCCGAGCCCCAGGAGGCGCCGGCATGATCGAGGTGGTGAGCGCGGGGCGCTGCGTGCGGTGCGACGTGTGCGTCAAGGTGTGCCCGACGGACGTGTTCGACCGCGGTCCGGACGGCGTTCCGGTGATCGCCCGGCAGAGCGACTGCCAGACGTGCTTCATGTGCGAGGCCCACTGCCCGACGGACGCCCTCTACGTCGCGCCGTTCACGGGTCCGGCCCCGGAGGGCTCGCCCCACACCGACGAGGACGCGCTGGCCGACGCGTTCGGCGACTACCGGCGCATCGTCGGCTGGGGCCGCGGCCGCACCCCCGGCAGCCGCGCGGACCGCAACCACGTCTTCACCGAACGCCTCGGCCCCTGACCTCCGCATGAGGCCGACCGGCCCCAGGCCGGGCGATCGGCCGCGAACTCCCGGGCCGAGGGGTTCGCGGCTGTCGGCGTCCCTAGCGGGTGGCGACCGGATCGTCGTCCTTGGCGAGGGCGAGGAAGAAGTCGCGGACGTCCTCGGCGAACGGCTCCGGCACCTCCATCGCGGCGAAGTGGCCGCCGCGTTCGAACTCCGACCAGTGCCTGATGTCGTACAGCCGCTCGGCCAGCGGCCGCACCGACTGCGTGATGTCGCGCGGGAGGACCGCCACGCCGACCGGCGCCCGGCACGGCTCGGTCCGCCGCGGGGCGTCGTGGTGCAGCCGCGCCGAGGAGGCCGCGGTGGCGGTGAGCCAGTACAGCGAGACGTCGGTGAGCATCCGGTCGTCGTCGATCTGCGAGCGAGGGTCCGTCCACTCCGCGAAGCGCTCGGCGATCCAGGCCAGCTGGCCGACCGGCGAGTCGGTCAGCGCGTAGCCGATGGTCTGCGGGGTGAGGGCCTGCAGCGCCTGGAAGGGCGGACGGTTCGCCATCAGCTGCCTGACCTTGGCCAGCCGGGCCTCGTCGGCCTCGGACAGTTCGATGCCGGCGTCCGGGGCCGGCCGGGTCGGCAGGTAGTTGACGTGGACGCCGACGACCCGCTCGGGGGCGACGGCGCCGAGCGCCAAGGAGACGCCCGATCCGAAGTCGCCGCCCTGCGCGCCGTAGCGCTCGTATCCGAGACGGCGCATCAGCTCGGCCCAGGCCCGCGCGATCCTGACGACGTCCCAGCCGCGCTCGTGGGTCGGGCCGGAGAAGCCGAACCCGGGAAGGGACGGGATCACCAGGTGGAAGTCGCGGGACAGCGGCTCGATCACGTCGAGGAACTCTAGGAACGAGCCGGGCCAGCCGTGGGTGAGGACCAGCGCGAGCGCGTCCGGCCTCGGCGACCGGACGTGCACGAAGTGGATGTTCTGTCCCTCGATCTCGGTGGTGAAGTGCGGAAGCTCGTTGAGCCGCGCCTCGTGCTCGCGCCAGTCGTAGCCGGTGCGCCAGTGCTCGGCCAGTTCCTTGAGCCGCGCCAGCGGGAAGCCGTAGTCCCACCCGGCGTCGGCGACCTCGTTGGGCCAGCGGGTGCGGGAGAGCCGGTCGGTCAGGTCGTCGAGGTCGGCCTGGGGGATGTCGATGCGGAACGGCTTGATCATGCTCTGACTCCAGAGATCGCCACTTCGTTGGTATTGCCAACGTTGGTGCTGCCAACTCTATCCGAAACTGTTGGTCGTGCCAACAATGAGGGATGGCGAGCGACATGGGCGGGGGGACAGCGCACGATCGACCGCGGCCCGAGGTGACGGAGATGGTCTCCTAGGCGCGCCAGAAGGAGGCGGGGAGTGCCTCGACCTCGGTCGCGGCCTGCTCCAGCTGCTCGGCGAACGGCCGCAGCGCGGTCTGGCCGGCGTCGACCAGGCGGCGGATGACGCCTGCCTGGCGGCGGGCCCGGCCGGCGACGACGCCCGCGAAGGCCGCGCGGTCGCCCTCGTAGCCGTAGCCGTCCAGCAGGAGGTGCAGACGCCGGGATCTGTCCTCGAACGCCGTGAACCCCTGGAACTCGGCGACGTGCCGGGCCTGGAGCGGCACCCAGGTCAGGGCCAGGTGCGCCAGGTCGAACTCGCGCGAGGAGGGGCCTGCCGTGTCCCAGTCGACGAACCCGGCGAGGCCGCCGGCCTCGGTCCACACCACGTTGTACGGCGAGGCGTCGTGATGGCCGATGACCAGTCCGGGCCGCCAGTTCTGCCCCGCGAACCAGGTCGCGTCCTCCGGGGGGACGAAGGACGCCGTCGCGTCGTGCAGCCGCCGCATCCACGCGGCCGCCTGCCGCAGGGCTCCGTCCGAATGAGGCCACGCCGGCCAGGGGTGGCGTTCACCGATGGTGTCGCCGTGCAGGAACGTCAGGACCTCGCGCCCCTGCCCGTCGTACCCCAGCACCCGGGGCGCGCCTTCGAACCCCACCGTTTCCAGGTGGCGCAGCACGGCGTGCACGGTGGACGTCCAGGGATTCGCGGGACGGTGCACGGTGTCACCGATGCGGACCCCGCCCACGTGCCTGCCGCCCGGCAGCGGGTGCTCCTCCATTCCGGCCATGTAACCTGCGGCCCCGCGCCCGCGCATCTGGTTTTCCAGGTGCGCCCTGCTCGGATCCCGATAATGGCGCGAACCTTTCCCCTGCGGGCGACCGTCAGACAGACGCGTGTTCCTCCAGTGTCCTTCCGTTGTCTTCTCTTCTCGGAGCTCCCCGTGACCAAAACGATCGCGATCCGACTGGCCGTGAGCGGCCTGCTCCTCATCGGCGCCGCCGCGTGCGACGGCGACGGCGGGAACGCGGCGGCCGGCTCCTCCTCCGCGCCCGCCGCGAGCACGCCCTCCGGGGGCACGACCGATGCGCCGCCGCCCTCCGCGGCGCCGCCCACGAGCGCCCGGCCGTCGCCGCCGCGGGCCACGCCGTCCGACCCCAAGATCACCAACAGCAGGCAGATCGTGATGATCGATCCGGACGGCAAGCGCTACACGTTCACGAGGATGGCGCAGATGGCCGCGGGCATGCGCGTCACCATGGGCGAGAACGCTCCGTCGGACTTCTGCGAGAAGTCCTACCGGCAGGGAGTTGAGGGAGGCGGGTCGTTCCCGGCGGGACGCGATGCCTTCCTGGCCGCCTGCCGAGAGGGATGGCGCAAGTCCGAACGCTGGATGCGGCAGCAGCAGTAGCGACCGGGCGGGACGCGGCGGTGATCGACGAGTTCAGGACCTGCGGGCCGAAGGTCCGGCAAGGGTCCGCGGACCGGCCGCCGCCCCGTCCTGAGCTTCGGTGATTCTGTCGAGCACTGTGGTGTAGATGTGCCGCTTGTCCGGGCGCGCCTTGCCGGCGGCGTGCCTGAGGGCGGGGACCGTCGGCGCCCCGAGAAGGACGAGCCCGTCGGAGACGGCCCTCCGGACGGCCGGGTGGGAGTGCGTGAGCAGGCCGACCAGCGCCGGGACGGCCGGCTTCCACGCCGCGTGGCACAAGGTCTTGACCGCTGAGCGCACGATGTCGGGTTGCCGGTCGTCCAGCAGCAGCACGGTGTGTTCGAGGTAGTCCTCGCGGTCCATCGCCTTCCGGGAGATCCGGTGGGCGTGGAGGCGCACCCGGGCCTCGGGATGGCCGAGCGACTCGGCCAGCAGCTCCCTGAACTCCGGATCGGGGTCCGCGGTCAGGTCCGCGCCGTGCCGGCGCGTGCGTGCGGGGTCGTCGTCGTGACTCTCGGCGAGCAGGGTCAGCGCCCGGCGGATCTGCTCGGGGCCGCCCGTACGGGCCAGCCGGAACAGGTCCGCGCGGGCCGGCCGTCGCGCGGCCTCCGGGACGGCCGGCCGGCTCCGGAGCGCCGAGAGAGCGGCGGAGTCCTGCTCGGCCGCGCCGGGACGGCGCAGCGGCTCGTCCACCAGCACGAGCTTGTCCGCGAGGTCGTGGCGTCCCTCCTCGCGTAGGCGCCGGTGCGCCCGCGCCAGCGTGGGGGTGCGCAGCAGCGCGACGCCGGAGACGAGATCGACCAGGCCCCAGTCTCCGTTGTCGAGCCGGCCGGACAGGGCCTCGGCCAGGACGTCGGGGTCCGCCTTGCGCAACGCTCGGCCGGCGGACGTGTGGAGGGAGCGTCCGCCGTGCTCCCACCATGCCGCCAGCAGCGGGATGAACCGGTCCACGTCCGGCGGATCCAGATGGGAGGCGACGCGGGCGATCCGTTCGCGAACCGCGTCGCCGCCGGAGTCGCGGTCTGCGGCCCGGCGCAGTTCGGTCTCGCTCACGAGCGTCAGGGCCTGCGCGAGGTCGCCGGAGACGGCGAGATCTACCCGGCCGTCGAGGAAGGCGTGCAGGACCGCGAGCCGGAACTCGGGTTCGGGCCAGCCCAGGATGGCGCGGGCGGCGGCTTCGCGCCGGTCCCGCGCGGGATCTTCCAGCAGCCTCAGGAGGCGCTCACGCTGAACCGTCGAACGGGGCTGGTCCCGGTCACCGGCACGAGACGCGCGGTCCGGCGCGGACCGGCGGGCGTCCTCCGCGATGGTCCACGGCGGTGCGTCGAGGGGCTGCAACTCGATCATCCAGTCCAGCAGAGGCCCGCGCACCTCCGTGTCGGCTTCGACGAACACCTCGATCAGTGCGTGGAGCCGGTCCCTCGAACCGATCGGGCTGTCGCCGAGGTCGGCGGGCCGGTCCGTGACGCGGAATCGCCGGAGGCCGTCAGGGGTTCGGGCGGCCGCGGACAGGGCGTCCCGCCACCGGCTCACGGCGGGAGGCTCGGACGTCTCGGCGCGACCGCTCGCGGCGGCGGCCCGTCCTGCCGCCCCGAACGCCTCGCGCAACACCTCCACCTCCGCCAGCCACGGGTTCGCGCCCGCGCGGGCGGCGGCCAGCGCCCGCCAGAGATCGGTGCGGGTCAGCACCGCGCCGCACCGGCGCAGCAGCACGAGGAGGGACCGGCCTCCCACGGCCTCCTGGGGCAGCGCGCGGATCCGAGCGGCGATGTCGAACCCGCTGGTGGAGGGCAGCCGCCCGACCGCGTCCTCCAGCAGCGCGAGAAGGCGGTCGCGATGAGCGTCGCCGATGTCGGCCAGCCCCGCCACGAGTGTCCGCGCGGACCGGGCGAAGGCCTCCGACTCACCGGCCGTCCACGGCGGGGGGCAGAGACGCGACACGAGCCGCAGGACCCGGCCGCGCTGTTCCGGCTCCTCGGCGGCCAGTTCCAGCCAGCGTTCCAGCATCGGCCGGAGCAGGCTCAGCCGTTCGGCGGTCGGCTCGGCGGAATCCCGATCGACCCTTCCGGCGAGGCGGCGTGCGATCTCGGTGTTCCAGCCGCGGTCCACCAGGGCGTCGATCTCAGCGTCCGGCAGGGCGGTCTGCGGTTCTTGCCGACGGCTCGGTGGCGTGATGCCGTGGGCCGCCATCCGGTCCGCCAGCTCCGCGGCCGTACCCGATCCAAGGGTGAGCCGGCGTGCGGCGGCGAGCGAGAGCAGGGCCGCCCCGGCCGGCGACCCCTGGTCGGCCAGGGCTCCGACGGCACGGGCGGACAGCGCCCCGTCGAGCCCCGCCGCCAGGAGGGCACGGGTGCGGTCGTCGGCGGCGCGGTCGTCGGCGGCGCGGTCGGCGGCGGCGACGACGGTCGCGGCGTAGGCGTCGCCGAGGATCGTCCGCAATGCCGCGACGAGCGCGCTTTGCAGGCCGGGGTTGTCGTGCCTTCCGAGCCAGAACAGCAGCTTCGGCACTGCCGCGGGGGCCCCGGCGTGGACCAGCGCGTTCGCGGCGGTCTTCTTGACGTTCATGTTGGGGTGGTCGAGGCAGGCGGCGATCGCCGCCGCGGCCCAGCACGCGCGCGCGTGCCCGAGCGCGAGCAGCGCCTGCCGCGCGGTCTGTACGTCGGAGGCGGCGGTGAGCGGGATCAGGCTCGCCGACAGCGCCTGCGCGTCCTCGCCGTCGGCGTCGCGGGCGAGGAGCGCGATCACGTGCTTGCGGACATGGCGGTCACGGTGGCGCAGCAGTGGATGCACCCGTGCCCTGATCCCGCGATGGGAGATCTGCAGGAGCAGGCTGAGCAGCACCATCTGTTCAGCCGCCGTCAGGTCAGGGCGGTCCAGCAGATCGAGCGCGATGCCGGCGACGAGCGCCTCGCCCGCCTCACGCGCGTCCGCGGCGTCCAGAAGACAGCGCGGCCTGATCTTTCCTCTCTCGTGGAGGCGGCCGCCGAGGTCGCGGACGGCCGCGACGACTTCCTGCGGCACCGCCGGCTCGGTGGCATCTGCGGACGCGCCCGGCGCCCAGGACGCCGCGAGATCGGCCACCACCCGCAGCAGGAGGTCGGCGACGGCCGGCACGGTCTCGGAGCCGGCGTTGCGCGCCAGCCTGCACAGGGCCTCGACCGGCTTCTCCGGGTCCAGGCCCGCGCGGAGCAGCGCCAGTTCCCGTTCGTCCGGGCCGCCGAGATCCGCGGCGATCCGGCCCGGCAGATCCCGCGGGGCGAGCCGGACCAGGATCGACCTTCGCTGGTCGGGGTCCTCGGTGAGATGCCACAGCACTTCCAGGGCCCGGTGGCGCACGGGCCGCAGGTGAGGCACCACCGCGACGCTGCCTTCGGGCCCGTCCAGGCCCAGACCGTCTCGCAGGGCGGTGACCGTCCGGGCTCCGCCCACGGCTTCGAGGGCCTCCACCGCTGCGGCGGGCGACCTGGGCAGCGCGGCGATGACGGCCTCTTCGGCGGCCGTGTGGCGCAGCGCGCGGATCGCCCGCAGGAACGGCCGGGCATCCGGCGCGGAGCGCAGCAGGTCAGTGACCTTCTCGCCCACCGGCAGGTCCCCGGTGCCCTGAGCGGCCAGAGCGACCAGGAGCTCCAGCCGGCGCGGCCAGTGCGGATCGTCCGCATCCGCGCCCATCAGCTCCTTGAGCGTCTCCTGCCGGGACGTGAACAGGACGGTGGCGACGTCGTCCGCGGGCACCGAGTGGTCGGCGACGGCCAGGCGCACGATCGCCGGGACGGCGTCGCCCGCCGGGAAGTGCCCGCGCCGGTGCAGCCCGCGCAGGCATCGCGTGACCGGCGCGGCGAGCAGGAGCGGGTCGGTGGCGGCGATGCTCACGAGATCGCCGATGTCGTCGCGGCTCGCGAGGTCTCCGAGCAGCTCCAGAGCCCGCTGACGGAGCCCTGGAGGCCGCCCTCGGTCGGCGGCCACGTCACGGAGCAGGTCCTGATGCCCATGGCGGGCCGCGGCTTCGATCGCCGCGGCGGCCACCGCGGGGACGGCGTCGCCCGGCCCGCCTTCGAGGAACCGGTAGAGGTGCTCCTGCGGCAGCGGATCCAACGCGGCCCAGGGCTCGGACAGCTCACGCAGCGCCGCCGCGGCGACGCCGGCCGCGGCGGCGCTCGCGGCGGGCTCCCCGGCGATCGTCCCGGTGAGCCCCACCACGAGGGTCCGGGCTCGCTCGGGCGCCAGCAGCCCCGCGCGCAGGGCCTCGCGGGTGACCCGCAGAGCCTCCGACCGCAGCACGGGGTCGAGCCGCCCCATCAGCTCCCGGGCGAGGCGCTCGGGTTCGTCGACGTCGGACACGCCGATCGTGCGGACGGCCTGGTAGAGCAGCTCGCCCGGGGGCTCGTCCCGCACGGTCTCCGGCCGGTCGGCGATCTCGGCGCTCAGCCACGCGATCTGGATCCGGACCGGCAGATCCGCCTTCCGCCACTGCGGCCAGGGCCGGTCCCGGAGGTGGGAGCGCAAGCGCGGACGAAGGTGCGCCAGGGCCAGGGACGCCTCCGGCGAACCGTCGACGGTTCCGGGCAACGACGCGGCGAACTCGGCCAGCTCGGAACGGTCCTCATCCCGTCCCGCCTCAAGGCGTTCGGCGAGGCACACGAGGCCGAGGGCCCGCAGGCGTGCGTCCTCGTGCCGGACGAGGAGCCGCAAGGTGGCGGGCGGGCACCGCGACGGATCGAGCGCGGCCGCGAGCCCGTCCGCGTCGGCGCAGCGTATGGCGGTGAGGACCGGGTCGTCGACCGACGTCATGCGCTCTCAACTCCAGCAGATCACGGATGCGCGCCAAGCGTAGCGAGCGCTCCGCGCCGCCCCCCGGCGGGTTCCGGGCGCCGGGGCGCGGCCCGTCCCGGACCCCGGCAAAGCCAGCAACGGGCGATCCGTCGACAAAGACCTCGTGTAAGAGCTGTGATCAACGATGACCGCCGCGCAGAATGGCCCCGGCTCCGGCACGGGAAGACGCAGGGGCCGCGCCGCGGGCGCTGCCACCGGACGACCGCCGTCACCGGGCTCGTCCTCGAGAAGACGATGATGTTCGACGAACCTGGGGCAGGTGAGATGTCCGGCACGGGACTCAGGGCGCTCAGGGCCGCCGATCCGGAACGGGTCGGGCCGTACCGGCTGCTGGCGCGGCTGGGAGCGGGCGGGATGGGTCAGGTCTACCTGGGCCGGTCCCAGGGCCGGCGGCTGGTGGCGGTGAAGGTCGTCCACCCTCACTTCTCCGACGACGCGGTGTTCCGGCGCCGGTTCACGAAGGAGATCGCGGCGGCGCGCCGCATCAAGGGCTTCTACACGGCGCAGGTGATCGACGCCGATGCCGACGCCGACCCGCCGTGGCTGGTCACGGAGTACATAGCGGGGCCGTCGCTGCAGGACGCCGTCGAGGAGAACGGCGCGCTGCCCGAGATCTCGGTGGCGGCGCTCGGCGCGGGGCTCGCCGAAGGGCTCCGGGCGGTGCACGAGCAGAACGTGATCCACCGGGACCTCAAGCCGGGGAACGTCCTGCTGGCCCAGGACGGGCCGCGGATCATCGACTTCGGCATCGCGCGCGCGATGGACGCGCCCACCCAGAGCCTGACCCTGGTGGGCACGCCCGGCTACATGTCGCCCGAACAGTTCCTGGGCGGCGACCTCGAACCGGCCAGCGACGTGTTCTGCCTCGCCGCGGTGCTGGCCTTCGCCGCGACCGGCCGCCATCCCTTCGGCGAAGGGCCGCCCGAGGCCCTCGGCTACCGGGTCCGCCACCAGAACCCGGACCTGGCGGACGTCCCGGCATCGCTGAGACCGCTGATCGCGGCCGGTCTGGAGAAGGACCCGCGCGGCCGCCCGGCGACCGGGGAGTTCCTGGACCGCTGCTCCGCGCTCGTCGCGGACGAGGGCATGCCCCTGCCGGAGACGTTCACCAGCATGATCGCTTCGCGGGTGGCCGAGACCGAGGTCTTCACGAGGAAGGGCGGCACGGGCGAACGCGGAGCGCGCCCGTCGCGGGCCGAGCGCGATCAGCCGCCCGCGGACCCGCGCCCGCCGTCGCCGAGCCCGTCGCCGCGCCCGGCGCCGGTGCGGGCGGAGCGTCGGCGGGAGCGTCCACCGGCCAGGCAGGCCGCGATGGTCCTGGCCGCGGTCGCGGGGGTCGTGCTCATCGCCGTGCTCATCGTCGTCGCCGGCAAGGGGGACTCGAAGGGCTCGAACAACGCCGACGCCGCGTCGACCTCGCCGACGAGCCGCTCGACCGGTCCCACGGGCGAGGGGAGCAGCCTCCGGCCGAGTCCGACCCCCGACAAGACCTGGAAGGCGTTCGACGACATCTCGGTCAACGACTGCTTGGACGCGTCCGGGGACCCCTGGAACCCCGGCGGGTGGCTCGGGGGCATGCCCCGCGCCGTCTCCTGCCGGGAGAGCGACGCCTACCTGAGGGTCACCGGCGTGGAGAAGACGAGCGGCGCGTGCGACGCCAAGCCGCTCAACGGAGAGTCCTACTGGGAGTCCCCGGCTCACGACGGCGAGAGAACCTATCTCTGTCTAGAACGGCGGTTCAGGAACGGTGAATGCTTCCTGGGCAAGAAGGGCAGCAAACCGGGCCTGGCGGCCATCAGCGGCTACGGTCTGATGACGTCGTGGAGATGCGGCAAGAGCGGCCTTCCAAAGGAATACGGCCGCGTCCTCCGGTTCACCGGTTATCACAAGAGCCGGTGCCCCCGCGGCTCCCTGACATGGGATTTCCGGCGAGGCGTCCTCTGCGCCAAGGTCGTCTGACGCGAAGATCGCGGTTCCGGCGGGGGAGCGGAGCGGCCGGTTGTCGGTGCCGTCGCGTTTAATCGAGGCGTGGACGTTGGAGAGCGCATCGCCGAGCTGACCGCCCAGGTCAAGCGACTGAACGATCTGTACTACGGCGCCGGCGACAGCCCGCTGCCGGACGCCGACTACGACGCGTTGAAGGACGAGCTGGCCGCGCTCGTCGCCGAGCATCCGGAGCTGGAGCCCGCCGACAGCCCGCTCGGCAAGGTCAACGCGCCCGCGGAGCTGACCGGTCCGACCGTGCGCCACGCGCGCCCGATGCTGTCGCTGGCCAAGGCGACGAGCGAGGAGCAGATCCGCACGTTCTGCGAGCGGTTCGGCGGCCAGGTCTTCCGCGTGTCGGAGAAGCTCGACGGGCTCTCGCTCAGCGTCGTCTACACCGACGGGACGCTCGACTACGTCGCCACGCGCGGCACCGGCGCGGTCGGCGAACTGGTGACCGAGAAGGTGCGCCACGTGATCCCGGGCCTGCCGGCCGAGATCGAGGAGCCCGGGCGCGTGGAGGTCCGCGGCGAGGCGGTGATGCTCCGGTCGGTCTGGACGGCCTACAACGAGGCGCACCCGGAGCGGATCCTGACCAACCCGCGCTCGGGAGCCGCCGGAACGCTGGTGCTCAAGGATCCCGAAGCGGCCGTGAAGGCCAAGCGCGTGCTGAGGTTCTTCGCGTTCGGCGCCGACCGCGACGGCGTCGCGATCGATGTCCCGGCGGGCTTCGAGTCGGTCGCCCAGTACGTGGGCGCCGGCGCCGAGGAGGTCATCGCCGCGATCGAGGAGATCGGCGGCCGCCGCGACGGTCTGGACTACGACATCGACGGCGCGGTCGTGCGGCTGCACGAGCCGGCGGCGTTCGACGCGGCGGGGTTCAACAGCGCCGAGCCGCGCGGAGCGATCGCGTTCAAGTACCCGCCGGAGGAGAAGCTGACGACGCTGCTGGCGGTCCAGTGGCCGGTCGGCAAGATCGGCCGCGTCCCGCCGCGCGCGAAGGTCGCGCCGGTGTTCGTCGGCGGCGTGACGGTGGAGAACATCACCCTGCACAACCCCCGGCTGATCCGCGAGCGCGACCTGCGGATCGGCGACACGGTGGCGGTCGTGCGGCGCGGCGACGTGATCCCGTTCGCGGGCCGCTCGCTGCCGGAGCGGCGCGACGGGAGCGAGATCGAGATCGTTCCGCCGACGCACTGCCCGTCATGCGACTCCGAACTGGAGGTCCGCGGCACCGGTGAGGAGCGCTGGTGCGTGAATCTTCAGTGCCCGGCGCAGGCGACGCGGCGGCTGATGCACTGGGCCTCGCGTCAGGCGGCCGACATGGAGGGCGTTGGCGACGTCTGGATCGAGAAGCTCGCCGAGGACGGCGTGCTCAAACACCGCAGCGACTTCTACGACCTGACGACCGAGCAGTTGCTGGGCTATGAGCGGATGGGCGAGGTCAGCGCCCAGAACATGGTCGACTCGATCGCGTCGTCCAAGGACGTGGGGCTGCGGCGCGCGCTGATCGGGCTGGCGATCCCGATGGCCTCCGAGGGCACGGCCAAGCGCCTGTGCCTGGCCGGCTACGAGCGCATCGAGGACGTCGCGGCGGCGACCGCCGAGGACCTGGTTGCCATCCGAGACATCGGACCCAAGGCCGCCGAGAGCATCGTGGCCTTCTTCGCCCGTCCGGAGGTCCAGGAGGAGATCGCCGCGCTGCGCGAGCGCGGCGTGAACCTCGACGTCCTGCCCGAGGACCGGCCCCTCGACGCGGCCGCCGCGGGCGACTCGCCCCTCAAGGGCAAGTCGGTCGTCATCACCGGCGCGTTCACCGACCCCCGCTCCGGCGCGAAGATCAGCCGCCCGGACGTCACCCGCCTGGTCGAGCAGGCCGCCGCGACGACCGCCTCCTCGGTCTCCGCCAGCACCGACTACCTGCTCGCCGGAGCCAACGTCGGAGCCGCCAAGACCGGCAAAGCCGAGAAGCTCGGCGTCACCGTCGTCCACCAGGACGAATTGTGGCGCTGGCTGACCGAAGCCGGCGTCATCTGACCGCGTCCGACTCCCCGGGAACCACCCGGTCGGGTCGGACGCCTTCCCTCGTCCCACGGCGCACAGCGGTGACGCCTGCCGTCACTGCCTTCGGGCAGGGCGAGCCGGGCTTCTCACCGCCGTTCGGGCGCGCTGGTCATGGAGAACGCGTCTCCGCCGACGAGGTCGCATCGGCGGCCGCCTGCTCATGCAGGCTGATGACCTGGTTGGGGCACATCAGGGCGGCCCGGCGGACGGTCTCGTGCAGGTCCCCGGGAGGTGACTCGGCGAGGAGCACGACGGTTCCGTCCTCGTCGGACTGGTCGAAGACCTTCGGCGCGTACAGGGCGCACTGCCCCGCGCCGAGGCAGCGTTCGTGATCGGCGACGATCCGCATGGTGGTCACCGCTCCCAGCTCACCGGGAGACGGTGGACGCCGTAGACGAACATGTCGTGCCGCATGGGCACCTCGTCGGGCGGCACCGCGAGGCGCAGGCCGGGCAGCCCGTCGAACAGGGCGGTGAGGGCCATGCGCATCTCCACGCGGGCCAGTTGCTGCCCGAGGCACTGGTGGATGCCGTGGCCGAACGCCACATGCTGGGACGGCGGCCGCGTGAGGTCCAGCTCCTCGGGATCCTCGAAGTGCTCGGGGTCGCGGTTGGCGGCGGGCAGCGACAGGACGACGGTCTGCCCAGCGCGCACCGGGTGCCCGTGGATCTCGACGTCCTCCTTGGCGACCCGGACGACGCCGAACTGGACGATGCTCAGGTAGCGCAGCAGCTCCTCGACCGCGGGGCCGGCCGCCTGCGGGCCGGCGCGGAACGCGGACAGCTGGCCGGGACGGGTGAGCAGGGTGAGGGTGCCCAGCGCCAGCATGTTGGCGGTGGTCTCGTGCCCGGCGACCAGCAGCAGCCGGCCGATGCCGCTGAGCTCGGCGTCGCTCAGCCCGGCCCCGGAGGTGATCAGTGAGCCCAGCAGCGCGTCGTCCGGGCTGCGCCGTTTGGCGACCACCAGGTCCCGCATGTACTCCAGCAGCGCGTCCCTGGCCTCCGCCACCCGCCCGGCGTCCGCGGTGACGCTGAGCAGGGCGGCCGACCAGGCGTGGAAGCGGGCGCGGTCGGCGTAGGGCACGCCGAGCAGCTCGCAGATCACCAGGGACGGGATCGGCAGGGTGTACGCCGGAACCAGGTCGGCGGGCGGGCCGGCGGCGCGCAGGGCGTCGAGGTGGTCGGCGACGATCCGCTCGACGCGCGGCGCGAGGGCCTGCATCCGGCGGGTGGTGAAGAACGGCGTGAGCAGCCGCCGGTAACGGGTGTGCTCCGGCCGGTCCATGAACAGCAGCGAACCGGTCCGGTCCTCGGGCCGGAAGGCGGGCCGCCTGATCGGTGAGGATGCTTCCGCCCGGTCGGCGCTGAACCGCTCGTCGGCCAGGACCTCGCGGACGTCCCGGTGCCGGGTCAGCAGCAGGCCGGTCGCGCCGTCGGGGAAGGACAGAGGGGAGACGGGCGACTCGCTGCGGAGCAGGCCGAGCGCCGGTGGCGGGTCGAGCGGGTCGTCGCGCCGCGTGGGAAGCGGGGCGGGGACGGAGGCGGGGGGCTGCGGAGCGCGCATGGGACGAGATCCCTTCCTCGGAGACTCGCGCTGTGCCGCTCCCGGCGGGACGGCTTGCGGCGGGCTCGCCGGAGGAGACGGCATCCGCTTCGAAAGTAGAACGGATCCGTTCTATACGCGAGGTTGCGGCAGGTTGGGGACGTCCAGCAGGGGGGACAGGATGCCGTCCACAAACCGGTCGACCAGCTCGCGGCCTGGAGGTTCGTCCTGCATCAGCACATGCCCCAGGATGACCGCGAAGGGCAGATCGGCCAGCAGCCCGGCGTCCACCCGCCCGGGGATCTCGCCGCGTTCCCGGGCCCGGTCGAGCGCCGCCTCGATGGAGCGCCGCACGGGATCGGCCAGCCGCTCGCGGCGCAGCCGGGCCAGCTCGGCGTCCCGGCGGCTGCCCTCCAGCAGCGCGATGACCAGCCCACGGTCCAGGCTGGACCAGCTGGCGACGTACGCCATCAGCAGCTGGCGTATGTCCTCGGTGAACGAGCCCGCGTCCCGCCCGGACACCACGGGCCGGTAGCGCTCCATCGCGGCCATCACCAGATGGGCCTTGGTGGGCCAGCGCTGGTACAGCGTCGCCTTGCCCACCCGCGCGCGCCTGGCCACCGAGTCCATGGTCAGCCGTTCGTACCCGACCTCCGAGAGCAGGGCGAGGACGGCGTCGAACACTTCCGCGCGCCGCTCGGGCCTGCTCAGCGGCACCTTCCTGAGCCCGCTCCGCGTCGCGTCGTCCCGCATACCGCCCGCCCTCCGTGCCGGACCCAGGGTGCTCAACACCGTAAGCCAGCCGAAAGCGTCACGGCAGCCTTCAAGACGGAAAAGAACGGGCACCGAGCACTCTGCTTCACAACAGACGCGTGACCGGCGTGCACGACAAGCCGCTCCAGCAGGCCATTGCCGCTCCGGCCCTCTGGTACATCACCCTCACCCCTGTTCCGGAGATCCCGATCAAGACGCCGCCTCCCCGGCTGGCGGGAGCCGCGGTCGACCGCCGGCCCCGGGCCGCCTCGTGCGGTCCGGGGCCGCGCCGCCGGGTGGGACTGCGTTCAGCCGCCCGTGTCCGGCTCCTCGGAGGGCTCAGTACTCCACCAGGCGGCGGTGTCGGGTGGCAGGACCGCGTTCGGGCCCTCCATACGGATCGGCTCGCTGCTCAGCAGGAGCGAACCGCGGACTGGGATCTGGACGCTCCGGTCGCCGGTGTTCACCGCGCACAGCATTCGAGGGCCGTCGGATTGACCGCTGCGCTCGAAGACCAGGCAGTCCGGCGGCCCGTCCAGCCAGCGCAGCTCACCGTCGCCCAGCGCGGAATGGTCGCGCCGGATCCGGAGAGCCTTGCGGTAGAGGGTCAGCGTGGACGCCTCTTCGTCCCACTGCGCCTCCACGGTGAGCGACTTCCATTCGGGCGGCGACGGCAGCCAGCCGCCACCCGATCCGAACCCGAACGGGGGCTCGTTGCCGGACCACGGCAGCGGAACGCGGCAACCGTCCCGGCCGCCCTTGAGACTCTCCAACTGCGGATCGGTCAGCAGCTCGGCGGGGATGTCGAGCACCTCGGGCAGGCCGAGCTCCTCACCCTGGTACACGTACGCCGAGCCGGGCAACGCCAGAGTGAGCAGCGCCGCCGCCCGCGCCCGCCGCCGTCCGAGCTCGTCGCCGCCATAGCGGGTGACATGCCGCTGGACGTCGTGGTTGGACAGCACCCAGGTGGTGGGCGCGCCCACTGAGCCGGTCGAGGCCAGCGACTTCTCGATCACCGAGCGCAGTTCGGCGGCGTCCCAGTCGGTCCTCATGTAGTCGAAGTTGAACACCTGGTGCAGCTCGTCCGGGCGGACGTAGTTGGCCAGCCGATCGAGCGACGGCGCCCACGCCTCCGCGACGCCGATCCGCTCCCCGGGACAGGAGTCGAGCAGCCGCCGCCAGCCTCGATGGATGTCGTGCACTCCGTCCTGGTCGAAGTACGGCACCTTGCCGCGTCCCAGCAGCCGCGACTGCGGCGCGTCGCCGACGTCGGGCAGCCCGGCCGCCTTGACCATGCCGTGCGCCACGTCGATGCGGAATCCGTCGGCGCCCAGGTCCAGCCAGAATCGCAGGACATCGTCGAACTCGGCGCGCACGTCCGGGTGCTCCCAGTTCAGGTCGGGCTGCTGCGGAGCGAACAGGTGCAGGTACCACTGCCCGTCGGGCAGCCGGGTCCAGGCGGGACCGCCGAAGACCGACTCCCAGTCGTTGGGCGGCAGTTCGCCGGAGGCTCCTCGCCCCGGCCGGAAGACGTAGCGCTCGCGCGCCGGACCGGAGATCCCGGCGGCCAGCGCCTCCTGGAACCAGACATGCTGGTCGGAGGTGTGGTTGGGCACGATGTCGACGATGACCCGCAGGCCCAGCCGGTGCGCCTCCTCGATCAGTTCGACGGCGTCCGCGAGCGTGCCGAACGCAGGATCCACCGAGCGGTAGTCCGTGACGTCGTAGCCGCCGTCGACCATCGGCGATTCGTAGAACGGCGTGATCCACAGAGCGTCGACGCCGAGCGCGGCGAGGTAGGGGAGCCGGCTGCGGATTCCGGCCAGGTCGCCGACCCCGTCCCCGTCGGCATCGGCGAAGCTGCGCACGTAGACCTGGTATATGACCGCGTCACGCCACCAGCGCGTACCGGCCGCCGGGGAGCTGGAGAACTCCGCGGGGCGCGCCGGTGAAGGAGGTCTCGACGATAGATCCATACGAGGGACAGTCGGGGAATCGATTTGGTCCGCACCTGAGACCGCCCGGCAGAGGCCCGGCGCCGCCAGAACCCGGCATCACGGGCCGTTCGAGGTGGCTCGGGAGCACCCCGCTCGCGGCTGTCTCGGGCGTGGTCGTCGACGGGGTAGCGGTGCGGTGCCGACGGGACGGTCCGAGACGGATTGGCGTGGCGGTCGCCTCTCGCGGACGGTTCGTCCATCGGGTGTGCGGTTCCGCGACGATGCGTTCAGGCGCGATTGCGCGAGCCGCGGAACCCGGCACGATGAGCCCGTGAACGAGAATGATCTCTTTAATCTGGATGGCCGCCGGTTCGCGATGGTCAGCTCCACCGCGAGCCGCGTGGACCCTGACGCGCCCACGCGATTCGCCTACACGGAGGCCGACGGCGTGGTGTGGGGAAGTTACGAAGGCGACACCGTGGTCCACGGCCGGTTCGTGGGGGCCCGGCGCGGAGCCGAGGTCCGGCTGAACTACGTGCACCTGACCAAGGGGAGCGCGGACCCGGTCGCCGGGTCCAGCACGAACCGGATCGAGCTGCTGCGGGACGGCCGGATCCGGCTGGTGGAGGAGTTCCGGTTCGACGGGGACGACACGCCCCAGGTCAGCGTGTGCGAGGAGATCGTCACGGGAGGTCTTTGAGCTCGGCCCGCCCCGCGTCCGCGCGGATGAAGCGCATCCGGCCGAGGGCGACGGGGCCGGGCCCGGGCTCCGCCTGCGCCTTCGCCGGGGCGCCGTCCGACGTCAGCACGAACGGGCGGCGGATCACCTCGTCGAGGATGAGCACCGTCTCGGTGGCCTTCACGGCCGGGATGCCGGCCAGGCGCTCGGAGACCAGGCGGTGCACGGCGGCGACGTCGGTGGCCCGGATCTGGATCATCGCGTCGTGCTGGCCGGTGGTGATCGCGCAGTACTCGACCTCGGGCATCAGCGAGAGCTGGGCGCGGAACTGCGGCCACATCTGCTGCCGGACGGTGACGAAGATCAGCGCGCAGATGCCGAGGCCGGTGCGGACCGGGTCGACCTGCACGGTGAACCGGCTGATCACACCGCTGGTCCGCAGCGCCTCGAAGCGCATGTAGGCGTTGGCCCGGGAGATCCCGACGCGCTGGGCGAGCGCCGCGATGGAGATCCGGCCGTCCTGGCGCAGCACCTCCAGCATCCTGAGGTTGATCGCGTCCAGTTCGGTGCGGATCTGTCCAGCCTCGCCCCCCTTAGAGGGTGGTCCGTGCGACGGTCTGTCCATGGATCCGTCTCCTTCTCTCGCTTTATCTTGACTTTCGGTGGTCTCGTAGACGTTCAGCCGGAAGTCTCGCACTATCGGTCTTCGTCGTCCAGAAGCAGACAACGGACCTGACCGAGACCCGGAGGCCACGATGCCGATCACGAGTGGAACCACACGGCGGGCGGCGCTGCCCGTCCTCGTGGCCGCAGCACTCAGCCTGACCGCCTGCTCGGGCGGGGGCGGGACGTCCTCGTCGGACGGGGGCGGCAAGGCCCTGGTCATCGACACCTCGTTCAACCTCAAGACCGCGGACCCGGGCCGGATGTACGAGCAGACCGGCCTGCTCATCGACCGGGCCCTCTACGACACGCTGCTCAGCTTCAAGGGCTCCGACGTCAGCACGCCGGTGCCGGCGCTGGCGGAGTCGTTCGAGCTGTCCAAGGACGGCAAGAAGCTCACGCTCAAGCTGCGCCAGGACGCGGTCTTCTCCGACGGCAGCCCCGTCACCGCCGACGACGTGGTGTTCTCGCTCGACCGGGTCCGCGACCTCAAGGGCAACCCGTCGTTCCTGCTCGACGGCGTGAAGGTCGAGAAGACCGACGACAAGACGATCACGCTGGTGTCGGCCAAGCCGAACCCGTCGCTGCCGTTCATCCTGCCGAACCCGGCGCTCGGCATCCTCAACTCCAAGGTCGTCAAGGCCAACGGCGGCGCCGCGAGCCCCGGCGACAAGGCGGAGAAGTACCTGAACGGCCAGTCGGCCGGGTCCGGCCCGTACATGCTGGAGTCCTTCAACGCCGCCACCCAGGTCGTGCTCAAGGCCAACCCCAAGTACTGGGGCGCCACCAAGCCGGTCTACAAGCGGGTCGTGCTCCGCAACGTCCAGTCGCAGACGCAGAAGCTGAACGTGCAGCGCGGCGACAGCCAGATCGCGGTGGACCTGACGGCCGACCAGGCCCAGGGCATCGGCGGCGGCACGCAGACCGTCAAGGGCGCGTCCGCCAACGTGTTCTTCCTGCTGACCAACCGGAACCCGTCCGTCAGCAAGATCACCTCCAACCCCCGGTTCGCCGAGGCCGTCAGCAAGGGCGTGGACTACGCGGGGCTGCTGGAACTCGCCGGCGAGGGCTCGGTGCAGGCGGCCGGGATCGTCCCGTCCATGATCAACGGCTCGCTGCCCGCGGGCCAGGCGCCCAAGCGCGACGTCGCCGGCGCCAAGGCGGCGCTCGCGGCCGGCGGGATCACGAACCCCAGGGTCAAGCTGGAGTTCCCCAGCGACTTCACCCTCAACGGCCTGTCCTTCCAGCCTCTGGCCGAGCGCATCCAGGCCAACCTGAAGGAGGTCGGCATCACCGTCGACCTCGCCCCCGCGCCGATCGCGACCGCGCTGGAGAGCTACCGCGACGGCAAGGAGGAGATGGGCCTGTGGTGGTGGAGCCCGGACTACCCGGACGCCAGCAACTACCTCGCCTTCCTGCCCGGCGGCCTGATCGGCGAGCGCGCGGGCTGGAAGAAGGGCGCGGACAAGGCGCTGGAGGACGCCGGCGCGAAGGCCGCGAGCACCATCGGCGATGACCGGTTCGCCCAGTACCACCAGATCCAGACCCAGCTCAACGCGCGCGGCCCGATCGTGCCGCTGATGCAGCCGAGCCAGCGCCTGGTCACCGCCGGGTCGCTGACGGGCCTCGCGGTCAACCCGGTGTGGACCTTCGAGATCGCGGCGCTCGGCAGCAAATGAAGTCTCCTCACCCGTCGGACGAGCGGACGACCGAGGGCCGCCGGCCACCCGGCGCCCGGTGGTGGTCGCGGCATCCGCTGATGCGATTCCTGGCCCGGCGGCTGGCGGTCTCCGTACTGCTGGCCGTCGGGGTCACCCTGGTCACCTTCATCCTGACCAACATGGTGCCCGGCGACCCGGCCACCGCGAACCTCGGCCAGCAGGCGCTCGCCAACCCGGCGATCGTCCAGCAGTTCCGGGAGGAGCACGGCCTCGACAAGCCGCTGCCCGTGCAGTACGCGACCTACATGGGCAACCTCGTCCGCGGGGACCTCGGCGAGTCGCAGCAGAGCCACCGGCCGGTCGCCGACGACCTGCGGGAGTTCGTCCCCGCGACGTTCGAGCTGGCCGGCTCGGCGCTGCTGGTGTCGCTCCTGCTCGGCGTCGCGTTCGGAGTGATCGCGGCGTTGCGCCGGGACCGGTTCGTGGACCAGTTCCTGCGGGTGACCAGCCTGGCGGGCGTGTCGGTGCCGACGTTCTGGCTGGCGCTGCTGGCCTTCTACCTCTTCTTCTACAAGTTCGGGCTGGCGCCGGGCTCCGGGAGGCTCTCCCCGGCCATGGCGCCGCCCCCGCACACCACCGGCCTGTACACGGTGGACGCCGCGCTCGCCGGCCAGTGGGACGTGTTCGCCAGCGCCGCCGGCCACCTCGTGCTGCCCGCGCTGGTGCTCGCCGCGTACACGATCGGCCTGCTCACGAGGTTCACGCGGTCGGCCGTGCTGGAGGTGCTCGGCCAGGACTACGTGCGGGCCGCCCGGGCCAAGGGGCTGCCCGCCGGCACCGTCCTGTTCCGGTACACGCTGCGCTCCGCGCTGGTGCCGGTCATCACGGTCGCGGGGCTGGCCTTCGGCAGCCTGCTGTCCGGCACCGTGCTCGTCGAGGCGATCTACGCCTGGCCCGGCGTCGGCGAGTACGCGTACAAGAGCGCGACCACCCTCGACCTGCCCGCCGTGATGGGCGTCGGTCTCGTGGTGGGCGTGATCTACGTGGTGGTCAACCTGGTGGTGGACATGCTGTACGGCGTCATCGACCCAAGAGTGAGGCACACGTGAGCCGCAGGGTGCCGGAGGCGTGGCGCAAGCCGCTCGCCGTCGTCGGCCTCGTCGTCGCGGCGGCATGGCTGGTCGTGGTGCTCGCCGCGCCGCTGCTCGCGCCGCACGACCCGCTGAGCCAGGAGTTCCCTCGGCTCCAGGCGCCGAGCGGAGCGCACTGGTTCGGCACCGACGAACTCGGCCGCGACGTCCTCAGCCGGGTGCTGTTCGGCGCGCGCCTGTCCATCCCGCTCACGCTGCTGCTGGTGGCGATGTCCGTCGTCATCGGCGGGCTGCTGGGGGCGTGCGCCGGCTACTTCGGCCGCTGGCTGGACGAGACGATCATGCGGGTGGCGGACCTGGTGTTCGCGTTCCCCACCGTCATCCTCGCGATGGCCGTGGCGGCCTCGCTCGGCGCGAGCCTGCGCAACGCGGTGCTGGCCGTGCTCGTCGTGTCCTGGCCCGCGTACGCCCGGGTCACCCGCGGCCTGGTGCTCGGCATCCGGTCCCGCGAGTTCGTGATCAGCGGGCGGCTGCTCGGGTTCTCCGCGTGGCGCTCGCTGCGCACCGACGTGCTGCCGAACGTGACCGGCCCCGTCCTGGTGCTGGCCACCCTCGACATCGGCACCCAGCTCCTGCTGCTGTCGGGGCTGTCGTTCCTGGGGCTCGGCGCCAAGCCGCCCACCGCCGAGTGGGGCTCCATGGTGGCGTCGGCCACGCACGTGTTCGACAAGTGGTGGGTCGGCGTGTTCCCCGGCCTCGCCATCCTGACGGTGGTGCTGGCCTTCAACTTCCTCGGTGACACGATGCGCGACGCACTCGACCCGCGGACCGCACGGGCGATCAAGGAGCGGGCGCTGTGACCTTGCTGAACATCGAGGGGCTCACCGTCGAGCTGGGGGGACGGCAGATCATCCGGGGGATCGACCTCGCCCTGGAGCCGGGCCGGATCCACGGGCTCGCGGGCGAGAGCGGCTCCGGGAAGACCATGACCGGGATGGCGGTCATGGGACTGCTTCCGCACGGCGCGCGCACCGGCGGGCGGATCCTGTTCGACGGGACCGACCTGCTGTCCCTGCCGTCCAAGAAGATGAACGCGCTGCGCGGCAGCGAGATCGGCATGGTCTTCCAGGACCAGTCGACGAGCCTGCACCCCATGCTCACGATCGGCCGCCAGCTCACCGACCACATGCGCCACCATCTGAAGCTGGACAAGGCCGAGGCGCGCCGCCGCGCGGTCGAACTGCTGACGAGGGTGCGCATCCCGGACGCCGACGGCGCCTTCCGGCGGTACCCGCACCAGTTCTCCGGCGGCATGCGCCAGCGCATCGCGATCGCGGCCGCGCTGGCCTGCGACCCCAAGGTCCTGATCGCCGACGAGCCGACCACCGCGCTCGACGTGACCGTCCAGGCCGGCGTCCTGCGCCTCCTGCGCGGCCTGTGCGACGAGCTCGGGCTCGCCGTCCTGCTGGTCACCCACGACCTCGGCGTCATGTCCGCGGTGGCCGACACGATCAGCGTGATGCGGGCGGGCCTGCTGGTCGAGACCGGCGCGCGCGCCCAGGTCATGCGCGAGCCCGCCGACGAGTACACCCGAATGCTGCTGGACGCCCTGCCGGAGCGGAGCACCTCATGAGACTGCCGGACGGCGCCGAGCCGGCGCCCGACACCTCGCTGCTGTCCGTCGAGAACCTGGTGGTGGACCACCGCAGCCCGGACCGGCCCCCGGTGCGGGCGGTGGCGGGCGTCGACCTGACCGTCGCGCCCGGGGAGGTCGTCGGCCTCGTCGGCGAGTCGGGCTGCGGGAAGTCCACGCTGGCCCGCGCCATCTGCGGGATCATCCGCCCGTCCGGCGGCTCCATCGGCTTCGAGGGTCGCCCGGTGACGCCGCTCGGCCTGCGCCGCCGCGACCCCGCGCTGACCCGGATCCAGATGGTCTTCCAGGACCCGTTCGCGTCGCTGAACCCGCGCCGCCGGGTCGGCGGCCAGATCGCCGACGGCCGCCGCGGCGGCCCGACCCCGGGCGAGCTGCTGGAGCGGGTCGGGCTGTCGGCCGACATGGCCGCCCGCTACCCGCACGAGTTCTCCGGCGGGCAGCGGCAGCGCATCGCCATCGCCCGCGCCCTGGCCGCCCAGCCCTCCCTGCTGATCGGCGACGAGCCGATCTCCGCGCTGGACGCCTCCGCGCAGGCGCAGGTCGCGGGGCTGATGCGGGCACTGACCGTGGAGTCGGGGGCGGGGCTGCTCTTCATCAGCCACGACCTGTCGGTCGTCCGGATGATCGCCGACCGGATCGCGGTCATGTACCTGGGCAAGATCGTCGAGATCGGCCGGACCGCCGAGGTCTGGGCCGACCCGCAGCACCCCTACACCCGGGCCCTGCTCGCCGCCATCCCCGCGCCGGACGGGGCGGGCACGCTCCCCGCCGAGCTGCCCGGCGACGTGCCGGACCCGGCGTCGCCGCCGTCCGGGTGCCGCTTTCACCCGCGTTGTCCCCACGCCATGGAGATCTGCTCGAAGCGTGAGCCGGTGCAGGAACGCGGGGTGGCCTGCTGGCTCTACGACTCGGCGCCGGAATGAGCGACGATCGCGTGGAGCGGGTGCGGGCCCGCATGATCGAGCATGGCGTGGACGTGCTCGTCCTGCGGCCCTCCTCGAACCTGCGGTACCTGGCCGGCCCGGCGCCGCACGGCTTCCTCGTCATCACGCCGGACGGCCCGCCCGAGCACGTCCCCGACGCCTCGTCCCTGATCCCGGTGGGCGCGCGGGTCGCCATCGATCCCCAGATGCCCGCGCATGAGCTGCTGTCCATCCAGGAGCGGCTGGGCCCGCAGACCCTGTTCGCCTCGGCCGAGCCGCTCATCGCCCCGCTCCGGATGCGCAAGTCCGACGCGGAGATCGCGGCCATGGAGCGCGCGGCCGTCGCCGCCGACCGCGCCGTGGCGATGGCCTCCGAACTCCGCTGGTCCGGCGCCACCGAACGGGAGATGGCGCGGCTGCTGCGCCTGCTTCTGCTGGAGACCGGCCACGACGAGGTCACGCTCGTCACGGTCGCGGCGGGGGAGCACTCCGCCGCGCCCTACCACCGGCCCACCGAGCGGGTGATCAACCCGGGCGACGCGGTGCTGGTCAACATCGGGGGACGGCACGAGGGCTACTGCTCCGACATCACCCGGATGTTCGTCGTCGCCGAGCCGCCCGAGGACTTCGAGGCCATGTACTCCGTCGTGCTCGCCGTCCACAGCGCCGCCTGCGAGGCGGTGCGTCCCGGCGTCACCGCCGCCGAGATCGACGAGGTCTGCCGCGCCGCCATCGCGGCCAGCGGATACGGGCTGTTCTTCGTCCATCGCACGGGCCACGGGGTCGGGCTCGACCAGTTCGAACCGCCCTACCTGACGTCGGAGGACCGGACCGTCATCGAGCCCGGCATGACCGTGTCCGTCCAGCCCGCCATCTACCTTCCGGGACTGTACGGCGCGCGGATCGAGGACGTCGTCGTCTGCACCGACGTCGGAGCCCGCCGCCTGAACCAGAGCCCGCGCCTGCTCATCGTCACCGACCGCTGAACGTGCCGTGATCCCCGGGTGGACTCGTCCGCCGATGACGGGATACTCCAAGGGGTGGGATCGGACGTCTTTCCGGACGAGCTGCGGGCGGCGGGGGTGACGCCCCGCGAGCTGGAGATCTTCTGGCTCGTCGGGGACCGCCTGCACAACCAGGAGATCGCCGACGTCCTGCACGTGTCGGAGCGGACCGTGGAGAGCCACGTGTCGGCCCTCCTCCGCAAGCTCGGCGGCCCGGACCGGCGAGCCTCGCCGAACCGGCTGATCCTGGTCGAGGCGGCGGAGCGGCTGAAGGCGCTCCGGGACGCCGCCGCCCTGCCCAGGCCGCTGTCCTCGTTCGTCGGACGGGACCGGGAGATCGACGACCTGCGCCGGCTCGTCGGCTCCCACCGGCTGCTGACGCTGACGGGGCCCGCCGGGACCGGCAAGACCCGGCTCGCGCTGCGGCTGGCGGGCCTGGCGACCGCACTGCCGCCCGCGGTCCTGGTCGACTTCGCCCGCGCCGCGCCCGGCCGGAGCGCGGAACGGGAGTTCGCCGACGCGCTCGGACTCCTCGCCGGGGAGGGCGACGGCTCGCGCGCCCAGATCCGTGCCGCGCTCGCGAAGGGGCGGCACTGGCTCCTCGTCGACAACTGCGAGCACGTGGCCGACGGCGCGGCGGCGTTGCTCGCGGATCTGCTGGCCACCACCCGCGGCCTTCACGTGCTGGCCACCAGCCACGGGCCGCTGCGGGTGGCGGGGGAGGTCGTGTACGAGATCCCGCCGCTGCCGGTCCCCGAAGAGGGCGACGACCCGGCGGCCGTGCTGAGCGCGGCGTCCGCGCGGCTGTTCGCCGACCGCGCCGCCGCGGTGTCCCCCGGTTTCGAGGTCACCTCGGAGAACGCCCGGCACGTGGCGGTGATCTGCCGCCGGCTGGACGGCCTGCCGCTGGCGATCGAGCTCGCGGCCGCCCGGACCCGCGTGTTCTCCGCGGCGGAGCTGCGGGCCCGGCTCGACGACCGGTTCGCGCTGCTGACCGACGGGGCGCGCGGGGCACCGGCCCGGCACCGCACCCTGGAGGAGGCGCTGAACTGGAGCTACGAGCTCCTGAGCGGCGAGGAGCGGGTGCTGTTCGAACGCTGCTCGGTGTTTCCGGCCACGTTCGACTACGACACCGCGACCCGGATCCTCGGCTACCCGCCGCTGAGCGGGGCCGCCCTCGTCCAGGTCTTCCCGCGCCTCCTGGACCGCTCGTTGATCTCGCGCCGGCGGCAGGACGAGAGGACCGAGTACTGCCTGCTCGACAGCGTCCGCCAGTTCGCGCTCCGGCGGCTCGAGGCGAGCGGGACGGCCGATCGGGCACGGGAACAGCACGCCCGTCACCACCTGGGGCAGGGGGTGGCCGCGCTGACCGACCTCTGCGGGCGCGACCAGGCCGCCGCGCTCCGCTGGTTCGGGCGCCACTGGGCGGACCTGCGGGCCGGGATGCGATGGGCTCTCCAGCGGCAGGACACGACGCTCGCGTGGGAGTTCCTCGCCGGGATCGGCACCGGTTGGGAGGTGCTCGGCGCCCGCGGCGAGCTCTTCGACTGGCTCGACACGCTGCTCGCACATCCCCTTCCGCGAGGCTCGCTGGGCGTCCGAGCCGCGATCACCTGCGCGATCCTGCTCGACTACCAGGACACCGAACGGGCGCGGGGGTTCGCCGAGCAGGCGTATGAGCGTGCCGGGAGCGCCCCGGCGCAGGACCGGGCGCTGGCCCTGCTCGCCCTCGGCTGGACGGCGAGGGCGGCGGTGGTGGCGCGGGGCAGCGAGGTCGGGGTCCTCGAACGGGCCGTCTCCCTTTTCGAGCGGCTGGGCGACGACTGGCATCGCGCGCTGGCGCTGTTCCGCCTCGGGCTGTCCGTGCCGGACGCCCCGGCCGCCCTGGCCCGGCTGGCGGATGCCGCCGACCTCTTCGATCGCCTCCACAACCCGGTCAAGCGCTCCAACTGCCTCTTCCACATGGCCAATGTCGCGATCGAGGACCGCGTCCGTCTCGACGAGGCCGCGACCTGGCTGGCCGAGGCCGGCCGGCTGGCCGGGACCAGCGGCAACGAGCACGAGCGCCTGCACGCCGAGGTCGCGCTCGCCCGCCTCGACCAGGCGCGCGAGGACCACGCCGCCGCCGAACCCCGGTTCGTCCGGTTGCTCTCCGAGTTCCGTCAGATCGGCGACCTGCGCTGCGCGGCACGGTGCCTCCACGGCCTCGGCGGCGCCGCGGCGGCCGCCGGAGACCACCGGCGGGCCCGGCGGCGCCTCGCCGAGGCCCTGGAGATCGCCGTCGGTCTCGGCGACCGGAACGTGCTCGTGACGAGCCTGCTCCTGCTCGCCGGAGCCGACCACGCGACCGGGCGGCCCGACCGCGCCGCGGTCCTGCTGGGCGCCGTCGAGAACCTCGTCCCGGCGCCTCTCGAAAGCCGGGAGCCGCCGCTCCGGGCCGCCCTCCGCGAACGCCTCGGGCCCGACGGCTTCGCCATGGCCCTCGCCACCGGCCGGAGCACCCCGCTCACCGCGCTGCGCTCGCTGTGAACGCTCCGGTCAGCCGAGCTTCGAGGTCTCGTCCTCGATCGGACGGCCATAGTCCACGGCGTCGAGGACGGCCGGGGGAGCGGTGGCGTGGAAGGCGGCGTCCGGACGTGCGCCGAGCGCGCCGTTGACGGCCGAGAACGCGATGCGCAAGGCCGCCAACACCGTGATCGCGAATATCTGGGCATCGTCCCAGCCGGCGTCGCGCAACTCCTGGACGTCTTCCGCGACGGTGCCGTGGGGCCTGCGGGCGACCTTCCGCGCCCAACCGGCCAAAACCCGTTCCCGGGTGGTCAGCCCGGTGTCGGCGCCGCGGAGCACGGCGGCGGCCGTGTCCGCGTCGCTCGCCTCCGCCAGCCGGGAGCCCCAGGCCAGCGCGCAGTAGGAGTCGCCGGCGGCCGAAGCGCACGCGGCGATGAGGACTCCGCGCGTGCGGAAGTCAAGCCCGGCTGCCGCGCCGGCCTCCCCGAGCAGCTCGGAGAGCCCGGCGGCGAGGCCGGGCCGGTGGGCCCACAGCCTGGAGTTGTTCATGACGTGGCCGGTGTCGGCGATGTCCTCGTCGAACATGCGCAGCGCCTCGTCGGTCAGGGGAGGGGCGGCGAGGAAGCCGGCCGCGTTCACCGCTGTCCCGCCTCGAAGGTGACCGGCCGGCCCTGCTCCTTCCAGGCGGCCAGCCCGCCGTCGAGATGCGCGACGTCGGTGTAGCCGAGCTCCTGCAGCGTCTGCGCGGCCAGCGCCGACCTGCCGCCGGAGGCGCAGTAGAGGATCGTCCGCGCGGAGGGGACGAACTCCTCGCGGTGGTACGGGCTGGCGGGGTCCGCCCAGAACTCCAGCATTCCGCGGGGCGCCGGAACCGCGCCCGGGATGGCGCCCTCGCGCCGGACCTCGTCGGGCTCGCGGAGATCGACCAGCGTCACCCCGCCGCCTTCCAGCGCGTCGGCGACCTCCGGCACCGACATGTTGCGCACCTCGTCTCGTGCGCGGGTCACCAGCTGCCGGACGGAACTGCTCATTGCCTCACCTCGAACTCTCGGGTGTCCTTGCCTCCCATCCGACAGGGCCCCGGTAGAACGCACATCCGTGCTCAGTACGGAGACGGCGTCCGGGGAGGCCGCCAAGCCCGCACCCCGCCCTTTCCGGCCATTGTTCTGCTCCGGGGCTCGCAGGGGGCTTGGCCGTGCCCACGAACCGGTGCGCCGCTCGTGGTGGCGGCGAACGAAGAGCGCCGGTCCCGCCGGCCCTATGCTCGTCCGGAGTCGAGCGGGGAGGACACCAGTGTCGAAACTGGACGAGATCGGTGCGTGGCTGCGACACCGGTTGGCGGACCTGCTCGCCGAGAACCGGGTGCCCGGGGCGGCGGTGGCGGTCTGCGCGGGCGGCGAGACGGTCGACGCCGCCGCCGGGGTGCTGAACACGGCCACCGGCGTCGAGGCGACGGTCGACTCCCTCTTCCAGATCGGCTCGATCACGAAGGTGCTGACCGCGACGCTGGCCATGCAGCTGGTCGACGAGGAGAGGCTGGACCTCGACGCTCCGGTGCGGACCTACCTCCCCGAGTTCCGTATCGCCGACGAGCGCGCGGCGGAGCGGATCACCGTGCGTCAGTTGATGTGCCATGTCGCGGGTTTCGAGGGCGACATCTTCACCGACACGGGCAAGGGCGACGACTGCGTCGAGAAGTACCTGGGCGTCCTGCACGAGGTGCCGCAGCTGTTCGAGCCCGGCGAGATGTTCTCGTACAACAACGCCGCCTACTGCGTCCTCGGCCGGATCGTCGAGGTCGTACGGGGGAAGCCGTTCGACGCCTGCATGAGGACGCACCTGTTCGTGCCGCTGGGCCTGACCCACGCCGCGAACGACCCCTACGAGGCGATCATTCACCGAGCGGCGGTGGGACACGTCGAGCAGACGCCGGGCGGCCCGCTCGGGCCCGCCCGGGTCTGGGCGCTGGCGCGCTCGAACGCGCCGGCCGGGTCGATGCTGGCGATGCGCCCTCGCGACCTGCTGGCCTTCGCCCGCATGCATCTCGCCGGAGGGCTCGGCCCGGACGGCGGCTCCGTGCTGAGCCCCGCGAGCGTCAGGGCCATGCAGCAGCCCCAGGTCGGACTGCCCGACATCGACCAGGGCACTGCCTGGGGCCTGGGGTGGGAGCTCTTCGACCTCCCGGGCGGCCGGGTCTTCGGCCACGACGGCAACACCATCGGCCAGTCGGCGTTCCTGCGCGTGGTGCCGGGGCGCGACGTGGCGGTGGCGATCGTCACCAACGGCGGCTCGCCGCGGCGGGTGTACACCGAGATCGCGGGTCGTGTGCTCCGGGAGCTCGGCGGTGTCGAACCGCCGGGGCAGCCGACGCCCGATCCATCCGCGCCTCCGCTGGACGCGTCCCGCTACGTCGGCACCTACACGTCGAGCACCAGTGAGACCACGGTGAGCCAGGACGAGGAGGGGCGGCTCTGGTTGGAGCGCGTCCCCACCGGGATCACCGCCGAGCTGGACGACGCGCCGTACCGGACGGAACTGGTCGCCTGGCGCGGCGATGCGCTGCTCCCGGTCGAGCCCGAGCGCGGCGTCCGCGCCCCGCTCGCCTTCCTCGGCGACGACGGCACGGGGCACGCGATGTATCTGCACAACGGCCGAGCCGACAGGCGCGTGCCGGCGTGAACGGCCTGCACCGGCGCGCTTTCGTCGCCGACATGCACAACGACCTGCTGTGCGCGGTGGTCGCCAGGCCGGTCGACCGCTGGGCGGAGTTCTTCCGGGAGCGCTGGCTGCCGCAGTTGCGGTCCGGCGGGGTGAACCTGGTGACGCTGCCGGTGTTCATCGAGGACCCGTTCCGCCCCGAGGGCGCGCTGCGCCGGACGCTCCGCATGATCGAGGCTGCGCACCGGCTCGCGGCCGGAAACAGCGACGAGGTCGCGTTGTGCCGCGACGGCGCGCAGGTCGACGGCGTCCTCGCGGAGGACCGGATCGCCCTGATCCTGGCGCTGGAGAGCGCTCCCGGCGTGGGCGAGGACGTCGAGCTGCTGGAGACCCTGTTCCGGCTGGGCGTCAGGATCGCGTCCCTGGCGCACTTCGGCCGCACGGCACTGGCCGACGGCAGCGGGGAGGACCGGACCGGTGGCCGGCTCACCCGCGCCGGGGTCGCGGCCTTGGCCGAGATGGAGCGCATCGGCATGCTCTTCGACGTCAGCCACCTCGGCGCCGCCGGCGTCGGGCACGTCCTGGAGCTGGCCTCGCGGCCGGTGATCGCGACGCACTCCTCCGCGCGGGCGCTCCTCGACCACCACCGCAACCTCACGGACGAGCAGATCCGGGGCATCGCCGCGGGCGGCGGCCTCGTGTGCGTCAACTTCTTCGCTCCGTTCCTCCACGAGGACGACCACTCGATCGACCGGTTGATCGACCACCTGGAGCACGTCGCCGGCGTGGCCGGCGTCGAGCACGTCGGCCTCGGCCCCGACTTCGTCAAGGAGGTGCTCGCCGACACCACTCCACCGTGCTGCGAGCGCGCCTTCGTCGAGGGGGTGCCCGCCGACGCGTACCTGCCCGGCCTGGAGGGGCCGGCGGGGATGCCGCTGGTCACCGAGGCACTGCAACGCCGTGGCTGGCCGGAGGACGCCATCGTCGCGGTCCTCGGCGAGAACGTGCGGCGGCTGCTGCGAACCGAGCTCGGCCGGCCCGCCGCCGTCGCCACCGCCTGAGCCCTGTGCGTGGAGGGCGCATGCCGATGCGTCCGGCTCGGTCGGTTCCGTATGCTCCCAGCCGCCCTCACGGCGGTGATCAGTTCGTGCGGACGGACGAACGCGGGCCTGAATGTTCGATGCGCGCTACAAACGCCGCCAGGGGTTTGCGTCCCAGTATCGTCGGGTGGCTAAGGAGAGCGCTGCCGCGCACACGACCGATGGCTCCGAGAACGCGCGTGGGCCCGCGAACGCCGATCGCGTACTGACGATCCGGGATCTGTCGGTCGAGATCCGGCGCGGCGAAAGGGTCGTCCGGCCCGTCTCGGACGTCGACCTGGTCCTGAACCGCGGGGAGACCCTGGGGATCGTCGGCGAGACCGGGTCCGGCAAGTCCATGACCGGGCTCGCGGTCATGGGCATGCTGCCCCCGGGGGGCCGGGTGACCAGCGGGTCGATCGACCTGGGCGGCGAGGAGCTCGTCGGGCTTCCCGCGGCGCGGTACCGGGCCGTTCGCGGCAACGACGTCGCGATGGTGTTCCAGGACTCGATGACCGCGTTGAACCCGACCCGGCGCATCGGGGAGCAGGTCGCCGAACCGGTGCGCCTGCACCACGGCGCGTCGAAGCGGGCCGCGCGCGGGAGGGCCGAGGAGATGCTCGCCCTGGTCGGGCTGCCACGGCCGGCCGAGCTGATGGACGACCATCCGCACCGGCTCTCGGGCGGCATGCGGCAACGCGTGATGATCGCGATGGCGCTCGTCTGCGAGCCGCGGGTCGTCATCGCCGACGAGCCGACGACGGCGCTCGACGTCACGATCCAGGCGGAGATCCTCGATCTCCTCGACGACCTCAGGTGCCGGCTGGGCATGTCGATGATCCTCATCACGCACGACATGGGGGTGATCGCCCGGCACGCCGACCGCGTCGGGGTGATGTACGGCGGGCGCATGGCCGAGTCCGGGCCGACCCGCGCGCTCTTCCGGCGGACGCGGCATCGCTACACGCACGCGCTGCTGTCCTCGATCCCCTCGCTGACCCAGGACCGGCGGGAAGAGCTGTTCAGCATCGCGGGCGCGCCGCCGGACCTGACCGCGGCCCAGCTGGGCTGCCCCTTCGCGCCGCGCTGTGACGCCGCGACGGACCGCTGCCGCGAGGAGCGGCCGGCGCCGTCGGTGGAGGAGGACGGCCATGCCCATGCGTGCTGGCATCCGCCCTCCGGTCCGGCGGCCAGGGTCCGCGCCCGGTTCGCCGCTCCGCCGGAGTCCCTCCCCGAGCCGGGGGCCGCGCCGCGGCTGCGCGTCGTCGACCTGAGGCGCGAGCACCCGGCGGGCGGCGGCGGTCTCTTCGGCGGCCGCCGGACCGTGAAGGCGGTCTCCGGCGTGAGCTTCGACGTGGCGGTGGGCGAGACGTTCGGCCTCGTCGGAGAGTCGGGCTGCGGCAAGTCCTCCCTGGGCAGGATGCTCGTGGCCCTGGACCGGCCCACCTCCGGTGAGGTGATCTTCGATGGCGAACCGGTCACCGGGCTGAGCGCACGGGCCCTCGGACCGCGCCGCACCCAGCTGCAGATGATGTTCCAGGACTCGAACGCCTCCCTCGACCCCCGGATGCGCATCGGCAGGATCCTGCGCGAACCCCTGGCGATCCAGGGCGTCGGCAGGCGCGCCGAGAGGACCGCTCGCGCTCGCGAGCTGCTGCGGGACGTGGGCCTGCCCGCGAGCGTCATGGAGCGCTACCCCCACGAACTCTCCGGAGGGCAACGGCAGCGCGTGGGCCTGGCCCGCGCGCTCGCCCTGGACCCGAAGGTGCTGGTCGCCGACGAGCCGGTCAGCGCGCTGGACGTCTCCATCCGCTCCCAGGTCCTCAACCTCATGCGCCGCGTCCAGATCGAGCGCGGGCTCAGCAGCGTGGTGATCTCCCATGACCTCGCGGTCGTGCGGTACCTGGCCGACCGGGTCGGCGTCATGTACCTGGGCAAGCTGGTCGAGACCGGGACCACCGAGGAGGTGTACGGCGCCGCCGCGCATCCCTACACCGCGGGGCTGCTCGCGGCGGTCCTGGAGGCGCACCCGGAGGCGCGGCGCCCGCCTGCGGGCGCGCGGGCGCGCGGCGAGCCGCCGAGCCCCATCGACCCGCCGAGCGGCTGCCGGTTCCGCACCCGGTGCGCGCTGGCGACCGATCTGTGCGCGGAGACGGAGCCCCTCTTGGAGCCGGTCACCGGGACGCACCAGGTCGCCTGCCACCACCCGTTGCAGCAGCCCGCGGAGCTGACGACCCGATGATCCGTCACCGGTACGCACCAGCGGAGACGTGCTCGCAGACCTCGCCGAAAGGGGATTCGCACAGATGACTTGGTACGTGGTCCGGCGCGTGGCGATCTCGCTCCTCGTCCTGCTCGGGATCTCCGCGGTCGTGTTCTTCCTCCTGCACCTCGTCTCCGACAGCCCGGGGCGCGTCGTCCTGGGCCAGCGCGCCTCGCCCGAGGCGGTCTCGGACTTCAACCGGTCGCACGGGTTCGACCGCCCGGTCGTCATGCAGTACCTCAGCTACCTCGGTCAGCTCCTGCACGGAGACCTGGGGAGGTCGTACAAGCTGAACGCGGACGTCGGGACCCTGCTGCAGCGGAACGTCGGCCGCAGCGCGATGCTCTCGCTGGCCGGCCTCGTCCTGGCGCTCCTGATCGCCGTCCCGCTCGGCATCCTGCAGGCCGTCAGGCGCAACGGCGTCATCGACCGGGTCGCCACGGCGGCGTCGTACGTGCTGTACGCGACGCCGTCGTTCCTGCTCGGGCTGATGCTGATCGCCGTCTTCAGCCAGTCCCTGCCCGTCTTCCCGGCCGAGGCGTCCCAGTCGCACTCCCCCTGGGTGGTGTTCACCGATCCGCGGGCCATGGCGCTTCCCGTCATCACGCTCGCCGCCACCAGCGTCGCGATCTTCTCCCAGTACCAGCGCTCCTCGGCCCTGGACCAGCTCGGCCAGGACTACATCAGGGTCGCGCGGGCCAAGGGACTCCCCGAGCGATTGATCCTGACGCGCCACCTGCTGCGCAACGCCTGCCTGCCGCTGATCACGCTGGTCGGCACGCTCGTCCCCGCGCTCCTGGCGGGCAACCTGATCGTCGAGTCGCTCTTCAACTACCCCGGCCTCGGCCTGCTGTTCCTCAACAGCCTGCAACGCGAGGACTACCCGGTGCTCCTCGCCTACACCCTCATCGGCGGCGTCCTGACCGTGGCCGGCAACTTCGTCGCCGACCTCGTGGTCGCGGCGGCCGACCGGCGGATCGAGCTGAGAAAGTGACCTCACGAGACGTGGACGCCATGACCACTGCGACGGACGCCGCGACAGAGCCCGAGAGCACGACGGCGGGGACCCCGGTCTCGATGCGGTCGGTGCTGCGCCGGCTGCGACGGAACCCGCTCGGTCTCACCGGCGGGCTGCTCCTGGTGCTCCTCGCCGGGCTCTGCTTCCTCGGCCCCCTGTTCCACCCCACCGACCAGACCACCGTGGACCTGGTCAACGCGGCCCTGCCCCCCGGCCCGGGACATCCGCTCGGGACGGACACCAACGGGTTCGACGTGCTCGGACGGCTGATGGAGGGCGGCCGGGTGTCCCTGCAGATCGGGCTGCTCGCCGCGATCTTCGCGACCACGATCGGCACCGTCTACGGCGCCGTCGCCGGACTCGCCGGGGGAGTGGTCGACGGGTTCCTGATGCGGCTGGTCGACGTCATGCTGTCGGTGCCCTTCCTGTTCTTCGTGCTGATCCTGTCGGCCCGGTTCCATGCGAACGCCCTGTCGCTGAGCCTGGTCATCGGAGGGTTCTCCTGGCTCATCTCGGCCCGCCTGGTCCGCGGGGAGGTCCTGACGCTGCGGGTGCGGGAGTTCGTTCTGGCAGCACAGGTGATGGGCTCGTCCCGCCGGCGGCTGATCCTCACGCATCTGGTCCCGAACGCGCTCGGCGTGATCATCGTCAACATCACCTTCCAGGTCGCCGACGCGATCCTCGTCGTCGCCGCCCTGGGATTCCTGGGCTTCGGCCTGACGTATCCCACCGCGGACTGGGGCAGCCAGCTCGCCAGCGGCGTCACCTACATCTCCGCCGGCTACTGGTGGCTGATCTACCCCGTCGGCGGCTGCATCGTCCTCACGGTGCTGGCGCTCAACCTGCTCGCGGACGCGCTTCGCAATGCGGTCGGGAAAAGGACCGACTGAAAGACGGCGTGAAGGACGGCGTGAAGCCCGATCTGTGCGCCGCGACGGACACGGGGCCGAGAAATCGTCGGGTCGACCGAACCCTCGCCGGCGCCGGTGGTGCATCTTCGACCCACGCTGCGGAGGCCCCGACACGCACCGTCCTGGCGTCCCCCATCCCTCCGCGCATCTCCACCCGACATGTAGGGAGCCATCAATGACGCAAAGGTCTGGCCGGCGGCGAGGACGCCTCACCGTGGCGCTCGCCGCGTCGGTCGCCGTGTTCGCCGCGGCATGCGCCGGCGGCGCCGGCGCGACGAAGGACAACGCCCGCGAATACGACACGCTGCCGAAGCAGGCGGGCAGCCCCAAGAACGGCGGGACGGCGACGGTCGCGTTGATCCCGGGTCTCAGCCCCAACTTCATCTACCCCTACCCGCCCGCGTCCGCCAACGGGACCGTCATCGGCCGCGGGCTGATGTGGCGTTCCCTCTACCGGCCCAGCGGCGAGGGCGACAAGATCGTGGACGCCGGGTCGAGCCTGGCCGAGGCCCCCGCCTACAGCCCCGACCGCAAGACCGTGACCATCAAGATGAAGGACTACACGTGGTCCGACGGCGCTCCGGTCACGGCCGAGGACGTCGTCTTCTCCCTCGCCCTCCTCAAGTCCGCGCTCGCGGACAGCCCGGCCAACTGGAGCTTCTACACGCCGGGCCAGTTCCCCGACGGAGTCACGGCGGAGGCCGCCGCGCCTGACACGCTCACCCTCAAGCTGGAGACCGCGTACAACCCGTCGTACCTCCTCTCCATGCTGACGCTGCTGTACGTGATGCCGTCCAAGGAGTGGAACATCGCCCGCACAGGAGGGCCGCACCTGGACTACACGAAGCCGAAGAACGCGACGGCGATCTACAAGTACCTCACGAAGGAGTCCGGGTCCCAGTCCACGTTCGCCAGTAACCCGCTCTGGCAGGTGGTCAACGGGCCGTACCGCCTCAAGGCCTTCGACCCGACGACCGGTTCGTTCTCCCTGGTGGCCAACAAGTCCTACAGCGGCCCGGCCAAGTCGCGGCTCGACCAGATCGACTTCAAGGCGTTCACCTCCGCCGCCGCGGTGCTCAACCAGTTCAAGGCCGGCAACCTGACCGTCGGCACGCTGGACTCCGGCTTCATCACCCAGATCAAGGCGCTGAAGGCGAAGGGGTACAACGTCTACGGCGCCCCCGCGCCCGCCCGGTTCGACTCGCTGACCATCAACTTCAAGAACACCGTCGACAACTTCGACAAGGTCATCGCGCAGGCCTACGCCCGGCAGGCCCTGCAGCGCCTGATCGACCAGCAGGGCTACATCGCCAGCCGGGGCATCTACAACGGCGCCGGCTCCCTGAACTACACCACGGCGGGCAGCGGTTCCCCCTACCCGCCCGAGTTCGGCGACGACCCGCCCTACCCGCACGACCCCGCCGCCGCCGAGAAGCTGCTCACCGACAACGGCTGGAAGGTCGTGCCGGACGGCTCCACGACCTGCGTGCGCCCCGGCACCGGGACGGGCGAGTGCGGCGCCGGCATCCCGCGGGGCCAGACGATCAGCTTCACCCTGGCCTCCGCGAACACCCCGGCCTACGTCGGCGCCCGCGACGTCGCGTTCGCGTCGGCGGCCAAGAAGCTCGGCATCAAGGTCAAGATCGTGACCAAGGCGCTGAACTACATGTACTCCAACTACGGCAACACCTTCGCGCCCGCCAAGAAGAACGAGTGGGCGATGCAGGACAACGGATCGCTGTACCTCGCGGCCGGGTACCCGAGCAGCAACACGGTGTTCAACACGGAGGGCAGCTTCAACCTGGGCAGCTACCGGAACGCCGAGGCGGACAAGCTGATCGACGCCTCGACGTTCGGAGCGGACGCGAAGGTCCTCTCGGCCGAGGTGACCAGCCTCGCGAAGGATCTGCCCGTGCTCTTCCTCCCGACCCCGCACACCCTGGTCGTGTGGAAGGACAGCCTGTCCGGCCCGCCGTCGTCGTTCAACGCCCTGCTCAGCTTCCTGTACTCGCCGGAGCAGTGGTACTTCCACGGCTAGCCCGGACCCCCGCCGCCTTCCAGGAGCACCCATGACGCCTGACACGGGCGCGTTCGTCCGGCGGATCCGCCGGATCGACCCGGCCGCCGCCGACCTCGACGATCTCGAGACGGTGCGCGACCTGGTCGGCGACGCGCGGGTGGTGGCCATCGGCGAGGGCGCGCACAACATCACCGAGTTCCACGAGCTCAGGGACCGGCTGTTCCGGATCCTCGTCCGGAGGTTCGGGTTCACGGGCTTCGTGATGGAGTCCGGCTTCGCCGAGGGACTGGCCGTCGACGAGTGGATCCACGGAGGACCGGGGCAGGCCGAGACGGTTGCCCGCGACGGCATCACCTACCGGTTCGGCGAGTGCGAGCCGATGCGGCGGCAGCTGCGCTGGATGCGACGCTGGAACTCCGGGAGCTCGGCGAAGGTCGCCTTCTACGGGATGGACCTTCCGGGCTCGTCCACGTCACCCGGGCCGGCGGTACGCGCCTGCCTCGACCGGATGCCGGGACGCCCGGGTGACGAGGAGCTCCTCCGCCTGGCCGACCTGGGAGGCCGGACGGAGGCGGCGGTCCGCTTCGAGGCCATGACCGGCGCCGATCGCGACCGGCTGCTCGCGGGGCTCCGCGAACTGGGGGAGCGCGCGCTCGTGCTCGACGACGAGGTCGTGCACCGGTGCGCGGCCTCGTTCCGCGCCTTCGCCGAGGAACTGGACGCGCCTTCCGCAGGGCCGTACCCACGGGACGTGTTCATGGCAGAGACCGTGGGCTGGATCCTTGAGCGGGAACGGCGCATCGTCGTGAGCGCCCACAACGCGCACGTCCGGCGATCGCCGTTCCTCGGCCGGCCGATGATGGGCGGCCTGCTCGACGCCTCGCTGGGAGCCGACCTCGTCTCCATCGGGATGAGCTACGGCTCCGGTCCGGAGGTCCGGTTCACCCAGCGCTCGCCACGCCCCTTCGACTGCGACGTCTCCCTTGGAGCGCGGACGCTGCCGCCGAACAGCATCGAGTCGCGGCTGGACCGCCTCGGCCCGCCCGTGGCCGTCGTCGACCTCCACCGCGCGCCGGCCGGGCTCCTCGACGGCGTCGACGGCACGCTCGCCAACGGCGGCCTCGATCCCGTCGACGACTTCCCGGCGGCCTACGACGCCTTCATCCATTTCCGCCGGGCCACCCGGGTCCCCGGTGCGTTCGAGCGGCTCCGCGCGGAGTTCGAGACGGCCGCACGGGCAGACGCGCAGCAGCCCGCACGATCTGAAGATCCGGAGTCCCCGTGACCTTTCCCTACCCGCCCACCCGTACGGTCGAGGTCTTCGAGGACGTCGCGGGCGTCCGCGTCCCGGATCCGTACCGCTGGCTGGAGCAGGAGACCGATGAGGTGCGGCGATGGCAGCGGCGGCAGGCCGAGCTCGCCGCCGCCGTCATCTACGACGGGCAGGACCCGGAGGCCTTCCGGGGCCTGATCCAGAAGTACGACAGCGGGTCCCGCCCGGCCCTGCCGAGATGCGCGGCCGGCCGCTGGTTCCGCGCCGTGACCCCGCCGGACGGCGGACCGCCCACGGTCGTGGTCGCCGACCAGCCGTTCGGCGCCGGACGACCGGTGACGAGCCTGGCCCAGTTCGGCGACGAGGAGAACCCGGCGTTCCTGTCCTGGATGGCGCCGGCGCCGGACGGCCGCGTTCTGGCCCTGGGCATCTGCACCGACGGCAGTGAGCACAACACCATCCGGCTCGTCGAGGTGGCCTCGGGGCGGCTGCTCGGCGGCGCGCCGGAGCAGGTCCTGCACAGTGCGTGGACCGGCGGTGTCTCGTGGCTGCCCGACAGCAGCGGCTTCTACTTCTTCGCCCTCACCGGCTCACCGCAGGAGTTCAGGCAGGCGGTGTTCCTCCACCGGCTCGGCGCACCGTCCGGGAACACCACCGCGGAGCCGATCCCGGTAGGAGAGGACTCCCGGGAGTACACGCTCGTCCAGACATCGCCGGACGGCCGGTGGGCCGTCGCCAGCCATCGCGTGGGCAGCCCGATCCCCGTCGCGGTTCGCGACCTGTCCGAGCCCGGCAGCGCATGGCGCCCCTTCGTCACCGAGTGCCCCGGGACGATCGCCGGCCACATCGTCGGCGACCATTACATCGCCGTGACCGATGTCGCCGCCCCCCGCGGGCGCGTGGTCGCCATCCCGCTCGACGCGGCGAACGCCGGCGACCCGGCGGGTTGGACCGAGCTCGTCCCGGAAGGCGACACGGTGCTGCGGTCCCTCACCCCGGTCGGCCGGCACCTGTACCTCAGCGAGTTCGACCGGACCTTCGCCAAGGTCCGGATCATCGACCGCTCGGGCGCCACCGCCGGTGGGGTGCCCCTCCCCGGCCGCGGAGCGCTCGCCGCTCCCTTCTTCGCCCTGACCGCCCTGGCCTTCGGCGCCCACACGGACGACTTCGTCTTCGCCTTCTCCACGCTGACGAGCTCCTGGGGCGTCTACCGGCACCGTCCCGGCGAGACGGAGGTCGAGACGCTCTCGGCGCCGACGGTCGCCCTCGACGCCGAACTGGAAGCGGGACGGGCCGTCGCGTCCGACGGCGTGGCGGTCCCGTACCACGTGGTGCGCCCGGCCGGAAGCGACCCGACGCGTGCGGCGCCGACACTGATCTCCGCGTACGGCGCGGCGAACGTGCCCCTCCTGCCCCAGTACCAGCCCGACATGGCCGCCTTCGTCGCCGCAGGCGGCGTCCTCGTGCAGGCGTACCTGCGCGGGGGCGGGGAATTCGGCCGGGACTGGTACCAGGCGGCGCACCGGGAGAAGCGGCACGTCCGCGACGCCGACCTCGTCGCGGTCGCCGAGCACCTCATCGCCGAGGGCCTCACGAGCGCCGACCGGCTCGCGCTGACCGGTGGATCCGACGGCGGACTCATGTGCGGAGTCGCCGTCACCACGCGGCCCGACCTGTGGCGCGCCGTCCTGCCGCGGGAGCCTCTCCTGGACCTCATCGGCGGCACCCGCGACCCCTACCTCGACTTCGTCATCCGCAAGGCCTGGGCCGACCCGGACGATCCGGCGGAGGTCCGCCGCCTCCTCCGGCTGTCGCCGTACGAGCTGGTCGGCCCCGGCGTCTTCCCGGCGGTCTACGTCCAGGCCGGGGCGACCGATCCGCGGTGCCGGCCCTGGCACGCGCGCAAGTTCGCCGCACGGATGCAGGCCGCCCAGGAAGGGGAGGCGCCGATCCTGCTGCACGTCTTCGACAACGCCGGCCACGGCGCGGCGACGCCCCATGACGTCGCGGTCGCGCAGGACGCCGAATGGTTGGCGTTCCTGGTCAGGACGCTCGACCTGCGGGGCCCCGTCAGTCGTCCGGAACCGACCTGATGGACATCAGGCGCAGTTGCAGCATGGCCGAGAGGCGCGTGTTCGGGTCGCCGAGGTCGACGCCGCCGACCTCGGCCGCCCGCCGAAGCCGGTAGCGGAACGTGTTGGGGTGCACGAACATCGCGGCGGAGGCCACCGCGACGTCGCCGAAGGCGTCGAGCCAGGCGCGCAGCGTCTCGACGAGACTGGTCTGGTGCTCCTTGTCGTAGGCGACGATGCGCGCGACGGGGCCGCTGGGGATGTCTCCGCGGGGAACGAGGTCGGCGAGTTCGAGCAGCAGCGCCTCGACGTGCACGTCGTCCAGGCGGGCCACCTGCCGCCCGGCGACTCCTGATCGCAGGACGCGCAGGGCCCGTTCGGCGCCCGAGCGCGACCGGGCGAGCGCCGAGCTGTCCGGGGCGAGCCGTCCCACCCCGATCAGCGGGCGCAGCCGGGACCCGACGCGGGCCAGGAACTCGGTGGCGACCAGGACCGCGCGCTCCTCGGCGTCCTGCCGGTTCTGCGGGAAGGGGAGGATGCCGTAGGAGACGTCGCCGATCAGCGCGGCGGCGGCGCGCGGGTGCATGGCGGACAGGTGCATGGCGAACGCGTCGGCGAGCCGCTTCCGTTCGGTGGCGAGCTGCGCGGGCAGGGGGCTCTCGGCGGCCGAGCCGACGACGGTGAGCGCGAGGACGACCGCCCGCTCGTCCTTCAGGCCGAGGCGGCGCACCGCCTCCAGCGACCGCGGTCCGCTTTCGAGGGCGGTGCTCAGCAGCTCCGCCCGCACCCGCCGCTCCATGTCCGCGTCGGCGCGCTGCCACACCATGTGCATCGCGACGAGCTTGGACGCCTCGTAGAGCGCCTGCCCGCGCTCCTCGCTCAGGGGCTCGGGAACGACCACCCAGATCGTGCCGAGGATCTCGTCCCCGGCGCGCACCGCGATCGCCGCGCGGGGGAGGGCGGGCGGCTGCGTCGCGTCGTCCGTCCTGGGCAGGGGCGCCACGAAGACGGGGCCGTCGCTGCGGTAGATCGCCTGGAACACCCCGCGCTCCTCCAGGATGCGGGTGTACTGCTCCGGGACCTGCCGGCCCAGGATCGTCTGGACCCGGGACAGGTCCGCCTCCTCCTGCCGGCTCGAGAAGGCCAGCAGGCGCGAGTTGCGGTCCTCGATGGTGACGGGTGCGTTGAGCAGCGCGGCGATGGCGTTGGCGACCGCGAAGAGATCACCGGACGGGATCCGGCCGAACGCGTCGGAACCGGCGTCGTACAGGCCGCTGTCGGCGGTCAGGGTCCGGAGCATCCCCGTCAGGTGGGTCCACGACGCGCCGCGGGCGAACGCGAGGACCGCGACCCCCGCTCCGCGCGCCGCCGCGACGAGCCGCTCGTCGGCCTCCACGGGCGCGCGGACCACCAGCCCGGCGGCGCCGCGCCGCCCGAGCTGGGTCACGACCCGCGCGATGTCGGCGGGATCGTGCAGGCCGACGCCCATCACCAGCGCGTTGCTCGGCAGCTCGGGCTCGTCGAGCGGGTCGTAGATCACGACGCCGCCGATGTCGCCGGCGAGCTCGACGTCACCGCAGACCACGTCGAGCAGCGTGGTGCCGAGTTCTTCCAGGACGCGCCCGAGGCTGGCCCGCGGGAGGCTGGTCACGGGGAGGAGCATGCGCCCGAAGCTAGCGCGGCGCGTGCGGGTCGTCGTTCGTACGGCATGACGAAATCACGCTATCCGATCTGTCCAAAAGGACAGGAAAGGATCATCAGGTCGGAACGGGTGCCCATGTCTTGGTGACCGTGACGGCGTCCAGGACGTCGGGGATCGGAGTGACGCCGAGTCCCGGTCCGGTCGGCACGGCGAGGTGCCCGTCCTCAAGGCGGAACGGCGGCGTGATGTCGGTCCGGTAGTAGCGGTCGGACGCGGAGGTGTCGCCGGGCAGGAGGAATCCGGGCAGGGCCGCGAGCGCCACGTTGGCGGCGCGCCCCACTCCCGTCTCGAGCATGCCGCCGCACCAGACCGGAACGTCGTGCGCCGCGCAGACGTCGTGGATCCGGCGGGCCTCGAGGTAACCGCCCACGCGGCCCGGCTTGATGTTCACGACCCGGCAGGCTCCGAGCGCGATCGCGTCGGCGGCGGCGCGGGCGGAGACGATCGACTCGTCGAGGCAGACCGGCGTGGTGATCCGCGCGGCGAGCTCCGCGTGCCCGACGAGGTCGTCCTCCGCCAGCGGCTGCTCCAGCAGCAGGAGGTCGAACGGGTCGAGCCGGGCCAGGTGCCGGGCGTCGCCGCGCCGGTAGGCGGTGTTGGCGTCGACCTGCAGCGGGATGGCGCCGAACCGTTCGCGCACGGCCCGGACCGGCTCGACGTCCCAGCCGGGCTCGATCTTCAGCTTGATCCGCAGGTAGCCCGCCTCCAGGTATCCGGCGACCGTGTCGAGCAGGGCGGGGATCGACTCCGCGATCCCTACCGACACCCCGCACGGCACGGTGTCCCGAACGGCGCCGAGGGCCTGGCCGAGGGCTACGCCGCGGGCGCGAAGATCCGCGTCCAGGATCGCCGTCTCCAGCGCCGCCTTGGCCATGCGGTGGCCCTTGAACGGCGCGAGGGCCGGGGCGACCTTGTGCGCGTCCAGGTCCGTCACGCCGGCCAGCGCCGGCACCAGGAAACGGCTCAGGACGTCGGCGGCGGCGTGCGTGTACTCCGAGGAGTACAGGGGCGCCGTCCCCGCGCCGCACTCGCCCCATCCCTCGGCCTCGTCGGTGACGGCGCGCAGCAGCAGCGCCTCCCGCACGGTCTCCGTGCCGAACGACGTCCGGAAGGGCGACACGAGCGGCACCTCGATGGTGCGGATCTCGACCCCGGTGAGCTTCACTCCGTCTCCTGCCTGTCCAGGACGTACCAGCCCGTGCGGTCGAAGCCGCGCACCCGCGCGCCTTCGGTGAGCAGCTCGCCGAGAACCTCCCGTACCGCCGTGCGCCACTCCGCGGCGCGGTCCGGGTCGCTCAGCCGGAGGGCCTCGACGTCGCCGGGGACGCCGACGAGCACGGTGCGCGCGTCGGCGCGCCCGGCGACCGGCCCGCCTGCGGCGGAGACGCCCAGCGCCACGGACGCACCCGCCGCGCGGGCGGCCCCCGCATCGGTCAGTCTGGGGCCGCCGTCGCATGCCGCCCCGACCTCGGGCGCCTCCAGCCGCCACCGGACCAGGACCCGGTCGGTGTCGTCGCTGCGGTTGATGTCGTCGTCCATCGGACCGTAGAAGTTCGACAGGTACTCGGTCGGCTCCGCGGCCAGCTTGGCGATGTTGAAGTACGCGTTGCGGCGCACCAGGGGATCGTAGGTCCAGCAGATCTCGCCGACACCGCGCAGCATCGCCCAGGCACGTTGATGCAGCTTCAGCGCGAAACCGACGTTGCGCCCCTGCACGTGCGTCAGCACCCCGGCGATGTGACTGTGCAGAGCCTCGCGCGCCGGTGGGGAGAAGAAACCGAAGCAGGCCCCCACCAGCTCCCCGCCGTCGAAGGCGCCGCTCACGTAGCTGCCCGCCTTCGCCATCGCGCGCAGCAGGTCGGCCGTCACCGGAGGATTGTTCTCGCCCGTGCGCCAGATGCGCTCGTACAGACGGCGGACGGCCTCGAGCTCGCCGACCCTGTCCAGGGGGCGGATGTCGACGCCCGCGGCGTGCGCGGCGGCCTCGGCCGCGGCGCACGCCGCGTCGACGGGCTGGGACTCGCGACGGTCGCGGATGAGATCAGTCACGCCGGCCATGGTTCCAGCCGGTCCCGTCCCGCAGATGGTCCGAAAGCACCGGACGACGGGGCCCGGTTCGTCCGGACGGACAACCCTCCGCCGCCAGCAGCTCGGCGACGAGCGCGGTGAGCAACCGCGTCCGCTTCGGCAGCTCCGCCACGAACAGGTGCTCGTCATCGGCGTGCGCACCCCCGCCGACCGCCCCCAGCCCGTCGAGGGTGGGAGTGCCGACACCCGCGGTGAAGTTCCCGTCGGAGGCGCCGCCGACGGCCACCGAAGCGAGCGGACCGACCCCGAGGCCGTCCGCGAGCCGGCGCGCCCGCTCGAACAGGTCCCTCGACGCGGCGGCCGGGAGCGGCGGCCGGTTGGGGCCGCCCCGGACCTCCACGCCGCCGCCGGGCAGCACCGGCCGCAGGGCCTCCATCGCCGCATGGACGCGGTGCTGCTCGGCGGCTTCCCGCACCCGGACGTCGACCTCGAAGCGCGCCGCTGCGGGAACGGTGTTCGCCGTCGTGCCCGCCTCCAGGCGGGTCGGCGTGACGGTCGTGCCCAGCGCGGGATCGCCCAGCTCGACCACGGCCATGATCTGGTGCGCCGCCTCGACGGTCGCGTTCACCCCGCGCTCCGGCTCCAGGCCCGCGTGCGCGGCCTTTCCCCGCACCAGCACCTCGTAGCGCGACACGCCCTTGCGCTCGGTCTTCAAGGCCCCGCCGGGCCCGGCGGCTTCCAGCACCAGCGCGGCCGCGCACCGCCGCGCCTCCCTCTCGATGAGCTCCCGCGACGAGGGCGACCCGGGCTCCTCGTCGCCGGTGACGAGGAGGGTCACGCCGTCCAGGTCGTCCAGCGCCGCCAGCGCGTGGAACGCCATCACCAGCCCCGCCTTCATGTCGAAGCACCCCGGCCCGCGCAGCACCCCGTCGCGGACCTGGAACGGGTGCGTCTCCAGCGAGCCGATCGGCCACACCGTGTCGTGGTGCCCGACCAGCAGCACGCGCGGTTCGGCGCCGAAGCGCCACCGGACATGGGTGCGCCCGTCGATGACGACGCGCTCCGCCTCCGCCCCCAGGAGCCGGGCGCCGACCTCGGCGACCACCTCCGCGCTGCGGGCGACCGCGGCCAGATCGTCGGACGGGGACTCGCAGCACACGAGCCGTTCGATGTCGGCGATCATCGTGGCCTCGCCCGCACGGACCCGTCGCGGGTCGCGGTTCGCCACGGCACGGCCTTCTGTCACGGTGGACACCTCCGGTCGACGCATCGCTCAAGCTTCGCGAGTCGCGCCGCGGGCGGACCTGTCCTGTCGGCCAACAATGGCGCGCGAGGTTGGGAACCGGCGATGAAACCGGGCGGCTCTCTGGGCCGCTCGTGTCAGGAGCCGACCGCCGCGCGTTTGCGGGCGCCCCGGACCGCCGCGGAGAGCGTGGCGATGTCGTAGGCGCCGACGTGGCGCCGTCCGTTGACGAAGAAGGTCGGGGTTCCGGAGACGCCGCTCACGTCGGCCGAGTCGACGTCCTCGGCGATCCGCCCGGCACCGGTGTGCCGGCGCAGGTCGGCGCGGAACCGGTCGACGTCGAGGCCGATCTCGCCGGCGTAGCGGACCAGGTCCCGGGGGCGCAGCGCGTCCTGGCGGTCGAGCAGCAGGTCGTGCATCTCCCAGAACCGGCCCTGCGCGGCGGCCGCCTCGGCGGCCTCGGCCGCGAGCTGCGCCTGGGGATGGATGTCGTTGAGCGGCAGGTGGCGCCACACGTACCGGACGTCCCCATAGTCGGCGAGCAGTTCCCGGACGACGGACTCCGCCCGTCCGCAGTACGGGCATTCGAAGTCGCCGTACTCCACCACGGTCACCGGCGCGTTCGCGGGACCGCGGACGTGGTCGCGCTCGGGCTCGACCGGTGCGGCCAGGTCGATGATGCTCTCCGCCGTCCCGAGCAGCGCCCGCAACCGCCTGCGCGGAGGCAGCAGCGCGGTCACGCGGACGACGACCCAGGTCACGAGCGTGGCGCACAGGGCCGCGGACAGCACGCCGATCTTGGCCTCCTCCAGCCGCTCACCGGTGAAGGAGAGCGTCGCGATCAGCAGGGCCACGGTGAAGCCGATGCCGGCGATCGCGCCGCCGCCGCCGACCGCTGCCCATCCGACCGGCGGACGCAGCCGGCCCCGGCTCACCCGGGACACCAGCCATGAGGCCCCGAGGATCCCGACCGGCTTCCCGGCCACGTAGCCGATCACGATGCCGAGCGTCACCGCCGAGGTGAAGGCGCGGCCGAGGAACCCGGCGGTGATCGTGACGCCCGCGTTGGCCAGCGCGAACAGCGGCACGACCGCGTAGCTCTCCACCCCGGCGGACTGGACCGCCGCCCACGCGGCGACGCCCAGCACGACGTACACCGGGATCTGCCGCACCCCGAGGGCGCGCACCAGCACGGTCACCGCGAGGATGCCGACCGCCAGCAGCAGCGGCGGCAGCGCGATGTCGCCGCTGTAGACGACCGCGATCACCGCGAGCGCGATGACGTCGTCCACGACGGTGGCCGTGAGCAGGTACGTGCGCAGCCGTGCGGGAAAGGCCCGTCCGACCAGCGCGAGCACGCCCAGCGCGAACGCGGTGTCGGTCGACATCGCGATGCCCCACCCGTGGGCGGCCGGCCCCCCGGCGTTGAAGGCCAGGTAGACGGCCACCGGCACGACCATCCCGCCGACACCGGCGGCCAGCGGCAGCGCGAACCGCCGCCGGTCGCGGAGCTCTCCCATGTCGAACTCGCGGCGCGCTTCGAGCCCCACCACGAAGAAGAACACCGTCATCAGGCCGCTGTTGACCCACTGCCGCAGATCCTGCGAGAGCCCGGCGCCCCCGAACCGGACGGACACCTGCGTCTCCCACACCCGCTCGTAGGAGGACGCGTCCGCGTTCGCCCAGACCAGTGCGGCGACCGTCGCGGCCAGCAGGACCACGGCGCCGCCCGTCTCGGTGCGCAGGAACTCCCGCAGCGGGGTCCGCAGGTTGCGCGCCCACGCGGTCCGGTCGGCGAACGATCCGGAGGGCGGGCCCGCTCGGCGCTCCGTCATCGCTGGACGCTCACCCGGGCCCCTCCTCGCCCGGCAGCCGGACGCGCAGGGCGACCGTCCCGGTCAGGTCGATCCAGGCCGAGTCCGGCGTCCGGACGTAGCGCAGGAGGACATGGCCGCATCCAGGGCAGCGGGCGACCAGACCGGGCGCCCGGTCGTACACCCGCAGCTCGGCGATCGGGCCGGTGAGCCCGCAGTTGACGCAGCGGCCGGTGGCCGCCGTGACGTCCACGGCGAACAGCTCGCTCAGCGGGCCGGCCAGGGCGTTGCCGTCCACATGATCCATGGGACCGGGGGCGTCCTCCCGGCGGGGCACGTTCATCTCGCTCAGCCTCCGTTCAGCCGAACCGTTCGGTCTTGATCCGCCGCGGGTCGTGACCGCGGGCGAGCAGCATGTCGGCCGCCGACTCCACGAACCCCGTCGGCCCGCAGACGAAGCAGTCACGGTCGGGCGGGCCGTCCCCGAGATCGGCCGCCGTCAGCCGGCCGGGCGGGCGGGGCCAGCCGCCGGGGGCCGCCCGGGTGTAGACGTACGCGACCTCCAGCCCGGGCTCCGGACGCCGCAGCTCGTCGGCATAGAACACGTCCTCGGGCGTGCGCGTGGAGTACACCAGCCGGAACCGCGTTCCCGCCCCGGCCAGACGGCGGGCACGGACCATGGCCATCAACGGCGCGATCCCGGAACCGCCCGCGACCAGCAGGACGTCCCGCCCCGCCTCGGGCCGCCACACGAACCAGCCGCCCACCGGACCCCGGATCTCGACCGGATCACCCTGGCCGAGCACATCGGTGAGATACGGGGAGACCTCACCGTCCGGGACCCGCTGCACGGTGAGCTCCACCCGATCGGGCGCGGAGAGCGAGTAACTGCGCTGCGCGGCGTACCCGTCCTCCGCGGTCAGCCGCACGTCGACATGCTGACCGGCCAGATGCCCCGGCCAGCCCGGCACCTCGAAGACGAGCGTGCGGGCCGTTTCCGTCTCCCGGCGCGTCCCGGCCAGCCGCGCCACGCGCCACGCTAGTCGCCCTGGTACCGCTGCTCGCGCCATGGGTCCCCGTAGTCGTGGTAGCCGGCGGTCTCCCAGAAGCCCGGCTCGTTCTCGTTCAGCAGGTCGATGCCCCGCAACCATTTCGCCGACTTCCAGAAGTACAGGTGCGGAACCAGAAGCCGCACTGGCCCCCCATGCTCCGGCGCCAGGTCCTCTCCGTCGTAGCGGTAGGCGATCCAGGCCTTCCCGTCGAGCAGATCCTCAAGCGGCAGGTTGGTGGTGTACCCGCCGTACGAGGACACGAGCGCGAAATCGGCCGCGGTCTCCACGTCGGCCAGCAGGACGTCCAGCGACACCCCCTGCCAGTCCGTGCCGAGCTTGGACCACTTGGTGACGCAGTGAATGTCCACCCGCGGCTTCTCGAACGGCAGATCCAGCAGCTCCCGCCACGTCCACCGGTATTGCCGCCCGGTCTCCGCGGTCACCGTGAGCTCCCACTCCTCCGGAGGGACCCGCGGGGTCGGACCGGCCGACAGCACGGGGAAATCCTCGGTCAGGTACTGCCCGGGCGGCAACTGGACCGCAGCCTCGCGCCGCCGCCCATGGAACCCAGGCGAAACGACCCCCATCACAGCCTCCCCTCATCAGGCAGAACGGACCCCGTCCTCTGGCCCTTCCTTCCCCAACCCACCGACCCCGATGCGGCCCCCACCCTGGTCACCACCGACCCCGCGCCGGCTGGGCACCCCGCTCCTCCTGGAGCGGCACAGGCCAGCCTGGGCGGACGCCTACAACCTCAGCACCGCCCTTACTACGTCAAGCCCGTTGGCGAAGTGTCTGGAAGAGTGCCGACGCGGAAGGGCGGAAGCGCTGCTTTCAGGTACGGGTGAGGAGGACGCTCCGGACCTGGGAGCGGACGAGAGCGCGGTCGAAGACGCGGACGTCGTCGATTCCGCCTCGCCAGTGGTCGAGGGGGCGGCCTTGTTCGAGGGCCCGGCCGATTTCCAGCGGACCCGTCGCGCGCACCAGCCTGCGGCACGACCGGGTGGCCGACAGTTCCCCGTTCACGTAGAGCCGCAACTGCCGCGTCTTCAAGTCGTACACCGCGGCGAGGTGCGTCCATGTGCCGGCCTTCGGCCGCTCCCGGCTGAAGACGGTCTGGTCGCCGTCGGCCCACCCGGTGGCCTGGTTCGGGACCAGGATCGCCCACCTTCCCTTGTCGGAGTCGTAGCTGAGCAGGAAGACGTCGAAGTCGCCGTGGTGCACGCTGAGCACGGTGCCCCAACCGTCGCCGGCGTCGAGCCGAACCCAGGCGGTGACGGTGAAGTCCAGATCCGTGCGGAACACCGCGTTCTGGGCTGTGGTGTGGGCGGTGCCGTCGAGCAGCAGCGCCTGCCCGCTGGGCGCGGCGATCCGACTCGCTCGGCCGGCCGTTCTCAGCGGATGGCGGCCTTCGGAGTCCGCGGCGAGGTCGTTTTCGGGATCGTCGAACCGCCACCAGGCCACCGGCTCGGCCGCCGGGGCCGCCGGGGCCGCGAGCGGCGGCGCCGCGGAGCCGCTCAGAAGGAGCAGCATGGCGGCCGACAGCGCGACCGCGTATCGCCGGATCCGGTTGCGCGGCCTGTTCGCGGCCGCTCTCGGTTGTGGTCGAACCGGCCTGGTGTCGACCAGGAGGAAGGTCTGCGCGGGGGGCATCGCGTGGGCTGGCGACCCGTCACCGGCCAGGCGGTCGTAGGCTGCCAGCCATTGCGCTGCCTCCGTCACGGCTTGTTCGGGGCCGAGGCAGGCGCGGACGAATGCTTCGACGGTTTCTCGTCGTGGCAGGGTGTCGCCGGTGAGGGCTTGGGCGATGGTGCTGCGGGGCAGGCTGTCGCCTGCCGCCTCCGCCCGCCGCTCCAACTGCCGGTAGGAGAACCCCGAGCGCCGCTTCAGATGGCGCAGGGCGTCCATCAACTCTTCGGCGTCGCGAATCCGAGGTGGTCGGGGGCCGGTCGGGGGTCTGCCGTGTGACCGAGAGCGACGCTGTGCCTTGGGCCGGTCCGGATGTGAGCGGTGATCGCCAGTGCCGGTTCCGAGGGTGGACCGGGGCGATGCCCCCAAGTCGTTGCCCTCGGCGAGCCTGTCGTACGCGGCCAGCCACTGCGGGGTTCCCATCATGGCTTGTTCGGGGCCGAGGCAGGCGCGGACGAATGCTTCGACGGTTTCTCGTCGTGGCAGGGTGTCGCCGGTGAGGGCTTGGGCGATGGTGCTGCGCGGCAGGGTGTCGCCCGCCGCCTCCGCCCGCCGCTCCAGCTGCCGGTAGGAGAATCCCGACCACTGCTTTAGGCGACGCAGGGACGAAACGAACTCTCCGCCGGACCGCATGTCCTCCGGAAGAAAAATCTCCTGCGCCATGTTCCCCCTGCCGCCCGAATGGCACCCGCCGCCTATGCAAAGAATGATGGCCGCAGTCAAAGATCTCTGACAAGGGCGATTTCGTCGGGTAACGCTACGTCGCCGGATCGTGTCCACAAGTGATCATTGTCGATGTCCGGGAACCGGTGCCGTCCGACCGGCCGTCCGGCGCTGTCCGGGACACCGCTCTTATCCCTTTGTGCAGGCCACACCTGGTGTCCCGGACGAAAATCCCCTTGTGGTGCAGCCGCCTCCGAAGCACGTTGCTGATGGACGCGGAAGGGCGCGTCCAGGCTCGTCCACGGTGAGGAAAGGAGGTCTCTTCGGCTGGCCTGCGTACGCCGACAAATGCTTCGAGTAACGGATCTCAACCCTTTACTCGGAGGCGGTGCGACCGGCCGGCCTTCAGAAGATTCGCCGCACAGTCGAAAAGGAGACGAAGATGGCAGCTTTCCGCACGAAGAAGATCACCCGGCTCGGTCTGACGACCGTCGCCGCCATCGGCCTCGGCGTGGGCGCGGCCGCCTCGCCGGTGCAGGCGGCGCAGACCGCTCCCGCGCGACCCGCCGTCGCGGGGCCCAACTGCGGCTGGACTCCCGCCACCAACGGCAGCGGGTCCATGCGCACCGACAAGCCGATGAAACTGCGGGAGGGCCCGTCGGCCACCTGCGACACCATCGGGTGGACCTCCATGCCCACGAACCAGAAGCTGTGGGCCCGGTGCAAGTTCGTCAACGACGCGGGGAACACCTGATACTACGTCCGTCCGGAGCCGCCGGCGGGGGAGTACTGGGACCCGGGCTGGATCTTCTCCGGGAACGTCACCGGCGTCCCCTCGGGGATCCCCAAGTGCTGAGCACGTCCTAGGGGCGCGCACGATCTGATCCGTTGATCGGATCGCGACCGCCGGCGGGGGTCGCCCACCACGGGCGGCTCCCGTCGGCGTCGTCGGCTTCCATCGCGTTGAACTCGTACACGGCCTCCGTAGACGCAACCCCAGCGCGATGTGTCCTCGGTGATGGGCCCCTCAGCGGCCGTCACTAATCCGAGTGCTAGGAGCCGTTGAGGGCCGCCGGGTCATCCTCTCCTTGCCTTCCGACTCCCCAGATGCCGCCGGGCACGGCGGCCAGGTCGTACACCGCGGTCCCGGCCGGAATCGTCACGGGCTCCCATTGGCCGCCGCTGTAGCGGTACGGGGGCTTCTCCGGCGGCGCGGACGCCTCCGGCGCGACCCAGGGGGTCCCGGACGCGTCCACGGTCAGGTCGCCGAGATCGGGGTACCCGGCCGGGGGCGCGATGTAGGTCCATGCGGTGCCGTTCCAGTGCGCCAAACGCTTGGCCGTGATGCCCCAGACGTCGTTCGCGGCGACCGGGACGACCTTGCGGAACCAGTCGTTGACCGCGGGCGGCGGGACGTTCTTCCAGACCGCGCCGTCGAAGTGCGCGGCGGCGGGCACCTGCTGCACGCCGTCCTTGTAACCGACCGCCCATGCGTCGGACGAGTTGAGCCCCTGGAGGTCGGCGACGTAGTCGAGCCCGGGCACGTCGACAGCGGTCCAGGTGTCGCCGGTGCGCTTGAACAGCCCGTTCCCGGACTCCAGGTCCCAGGTGCCGGCGAAGGTGCCCGCCGGGCCGGTGGCGAGCATGGTGACGTACTTGGCCGGAACCGCGACCTTCTGGAACGCCGAGCCGTCGAAGCGTGCCACGTAGGTGCTCCACCTCCCGCTGGCGCCGAGTCCGCCGGCGATCCAGGTCTCGCCCGCGCCCGAGGCGACTTGCGCGATCTCGCCCTGGCCCGTCCAGCCGTTGATCGGATACTCCTTCCACGACGAGCCCGCCCAGCGCCGCACGACCGGGTTCCCGTCGTTGTACACGGGGCACAGATCGCCCCAGTGCAGGCAGTACTTGCCCTGCACACCGCCGACCCAGACTCCGCCCGCGCCGTCGGCGGTGACGTCGTGGAGCCGCGCCGTCGGCCACAGGAAAGGCAGGGAGACCGGACGCAGCTCGGGGGCGGCCGCGACGGCGGGTGCGGGAAGAGACGCGATGGCGACGGCGATGCCGGCCGCGATGGCACGTTTCATGCGAGCACTATCCAACGAATTCCAAAAAAACACCAATGTCTACTGGAACGGTCGACCCGGTCGCATGCGGACAAAGCAGCGCCGCCCTCGCCGGCTCCTCAATGGGCACCCTCACAGTCCGATCACCGTTCTCCACAACGCCCTGCGGCATGGCCGGCCCGATCCGCAGTCACTACTCCTGCCCTGGGCTGCTTGCCGCGTGGTCCACCGGCGCGTCCAGCCACCCCCGTACGACGGTGAGGTCTTCCTCGGAGAACACCGTCTCGCTGGAGTCGATCCGCTTCAGGACGCTGCGTACGAACGCCTCGCCGATCTCCTCCGCGGTCGGCGGGGGGTCGCGGTAGAGCGGGGAACCGCCTCTAGAGGCGCCGTTCATGACGAACCCGATGTGCTGGCGGCTCACCCGCAGGCCCCCGTCCGCGAGCCTGTCCCGCGACCAGGCAGTGCACTTGGTCATGTTGAACGTGTGCTCGGACGCGTAGTCGGAGAGCGCGCCGTAGACGGCGGGCCACCAGTCCTGGGGGAGCTGGGGCAGGTTCATCAGGTCGCCGAGACGCTCGATCGGCTCCGGCACCGGCACTTTCTGCGTGCCGCCCTCGGGCGGCTGGTGCCGGTTTCCGTCCCACAGCAGGTGCTGGGACATGGTCAGGCCCGGCAGGTTCAGGCTCCACAACGCCCTGGAGAAGCCGCCGAGACCGAACCAGTTCGGACCGATCGCGGCGGCGCCCAGTTCATCGCGCACTTGCTGCGCCAGCGCCGCGAGGTTGAGCGGTTCGGCGGCGCCGTTGTACTCACGCGACACGATCGATCTGAAAGCCTCGTAGGCACCGGATCTATGGGCGGCGACGGTTCCTGGATGTCCGGTGCCGTCGCCTTCCGGCGTGATCTCTCCGCTCGGGTCGTCGTCGAGGTCGATGGATTCGCCTTGGACGAGCGCGAGCATCTGATGACCGTTGAGTACCTGGTCGGCGATCGAGGTGTACGCCTCGGCCGCGTCCAGCGGCGACATGATGAGCGTACGCCGGTCCGCGCGGCGCAGCCGTTGGAGCAGCGGCGTCATGTCGGAGTCGCCCGAGGCGATGATGAACTCCTCGCACACCGGCTCCGTTGACAGCGCGTCGATCGCGTCGACGACCACCCTGATGTCCGCTCCGTTCTTCGTCGCGTTGTATCGCGGGCAGTCGACAATCTCGAACCCGGCCCGCACGAACGCGCCCCGGTAGCGGGAGAAGTACTTGCGCTCCGTACCCATCGGGACGTAACCGCTGGGATTCAGGTAGCACCGCAGCACGAGCCATCGCCGCCGCGCGCCGGTCTCCGAGATCTCCGATAGCCGCCGCAGCCACGCTCCGGGGTCCGTCGCGAATCGCTCGGCCGCCAGTGGATCCAACTCGCACAGGCCGCTGAAGACATTGTCAAAGTCCAAATACAGTGCAGTCCGCATATGGTGCATGGCAGTAATCTAGCGCCATCGCATCTCCTGAGGCCAGATGGCTGATCCTGGTTGCATGGGTGTTCAGTGAGCCTTTTTTGGTGCGCTCCTCCCGGACGCAGGCTCCACGCGTTGATGGACAAGGTCCACTGGGATTACCCGGCTCCAGAATGAATTTGCTGCTGAACTCGGGAAGGCCGCTATCGTTCGTTGCCCGCTCGTCGGGTTCTGAATCCCAAAGCAGGGGCTGAAGACGAAGGGCGGCCGTTGTCGGTCCCGGCTGTTCGGGCCCGGTGGTGCAGGCCGCTTTAAAGATCGTGTCGGCGGCTGGTGTCCATACCCGGCCGTACCTCTAGCAGGAGGCCTTTGCCCGTGCTTTGCTAATCGCATTCGACCGTTACGGCATTGCGGTCGACCCAGGGGGATGCGCACGTGCCGCGCGGCGGGGCGTGCGGCAAGGAGGGACAATGCCTCTTACGTCGAAACTCTTCCGCGACGACGTGGCGCTGCAGAAATGCCTGGTGTCGGACGCCGGCCACGTCACACCCGGCGCCCGGGGCGACCACGTCTCCAAGATCCAGGCCGCGCTCGTCACGTTGGGCGCCGGCGTGATCGCTCCTGACGAGATCGAGGGGATGCTCTACGGCCAGACGACGGCGCGGACCGTACTGGCCTTCAAAGGACCACCGCGCAACATTCTGGGCCCCGGCCAGACGACGCCGGACAACATCGTCGGCAAGAAGACCATCGCCGCGCTGGACAACGAGCTCGTGGCGTTCGAGAACAGACCGCCGCCCGCCGTGTTCAGCCTGTTCGTCTCTCTGACCCATGAAGGATCTCCCCACGACCACAGCACGTGCCCGAGGGACGCCGGCGGGCGCCTGGTCGACCACATCGCCACGCCGATCAACCCGGGCCTCGGGCGGAAGGTGAACATCGGCGGCGAAGGGGAGACCCGGTACCAGGGCTTCGAGGATTTCGTCACCGACTCCGGAGTCATCGGCGGACCACCTCGCCCGCTGACCGACGCCATTCCCCGCGACACGGTCACCGACATCGCACTGCGGTCCGCGCCCATCACGCCTCGCGGAGAGAGCGAGATACGCCGGATCGCGGCGTCCGGCGCGCGCCTCACGATCGCCACGAACGCGTACACGCTGCCGAAGATGGAGCAGATCGTCCAACGGCTCGGCGGGACCGTCATCGAGCGCATCTCACTGCCGGACACCTCGGTCCCGGACGGACTCGGCTACCAGATCCTGGTCGTCGTACTCCCGCCCAAGTTCTGACCCAAAGTCAACACGACACGGCTCGCACCGAGTTCCGTGCGGTGCCTCCGGTCATCCCGTGAGCATCCTGCCCACGACGTGCTCATCAGCCGCCGACCTCTACGCCATAGCCGAACCAGTACCCGCACGGCCTCCATTCAGGGGCCGGGATGGAGGTGTCCCCTTCCGAGATGGGAGGGAAGTACTCGATATCTACCCATGGTTGGAGCCACACCCCAGGCCGCCCCGAGGCGATGAGCGCGTCGGCGTCCACGACCACACGCCAGGCGAAACTCCCGTCCCAAGTGGGCGGTAGCCCGAAAGGCCCAGGACTGTCTGTCGCCGGCTGCACGCTGAACCAGCCGGCCGATTCCGGGTCCGGTGCTCCGATGTTGAAGCGTAGAGACGCATCCATGCCAGGACCGCGGAACTTGAACAAGATTTCGCGGCCGCCGTCGGAGAGGTCGAGGTAGGTATCCGGATACGAGGTCCCTCCCCATCCCGACGGGAGTGGCCGGGAGAAGCGACCCTGTTCGCTGACGGCCGGTGTGAGACCAGGTGATCGCACGCGTCCCCGTAGGTGGTGGCGCTCGTACCCGCCCTCGGCCGGCATGATGATCTGCACGCCGGCTTGGACGTAGGCGTCCGCGGCCACCGTGAACTGGTCGGTCTCGACCCGGAACCACGAAGCCGGGGTCCCCTCGTCCGGCAGGATGTCGAATGTCGCGGTGACGGGGTCCGTGCCCGCGTTGTGGATGACGAAGTTGATCGTGCCGCGCAGCATCCCCGACCCGTCGTCGGCGACGTTCACATCGATCGGCGGGGTCTGGGTCAGTCCGCCTGTGTCCACCCAGATCTCCAGCTCACCCATGGTCGTCCCCTTCCGGCGGCCATCCGCCCGGGATCGGGATGTGGTCGATCAACACCGTGCGTTCGGTCAGCTCCGGCGGCTGCGCGCCGAGGCCCTCCTCCGGGGCCGCGAGATCGCCGAGCGGAGTCAGGTCTTCGACCTCCCGCACGCGCAGCCGCAGCGGCCGGCCTCCGGGCGGCAGCGGCAGCTCGATCGGCGCGCCGGACGCGTCGCCGGTCCGCGTGAACGTCGGCAGCGGGCGCCACGCGGGCAGGCCGGGGTCGGTGGCGGGGTCGACCGCGATCAGCTCCGGCGCCGGGCCGCCGTCCGGGGCCTCGTCGATGCCGACCTCGACTCGGTTCGGCGGCCGCGGCCCGACGCCGTGCACCCGGACGAGCAGCCGTCCCCCGGCGCGCTCGACGACGATCTCCCGGTCGGGCAGGAGCGGCACCCGCTCCGTCGTGGCCACCGGCGACAGTTCCAGCGCCGGCAGGCTGTACGGCTGGTAGCGGGCCACGGCCAGCCGTACGAAGGGCCGGTACGCGCGCATGTCGGCGGGCGGGGTCAGCGCCACCTCGGCGCGCCACGCGTCGCCCTGGAAGGTGACCGGGCACGCGATCACCGATGCGGTCAGCTCACCGCCGGGCAGCCGCACGGAACGCGCCTCACCGCCGAACCACTCGGCTCCCGGGTACCGGCCGACGCGCGGCGATGCGTAGACGGGGTCTCCGGCCAGCTCGGTGACCAGGTGCGCGGCATCGCCGGGGCTCTCGGACGCGACCACGCCCAGGCACTCGCCCGCACCGGTCGCGTACCAGGGGCGGGCCAGCTCGACCACCAACCGGTTGCCGGAGCGGCGGCGTACGATCCGGTCTGGCCCGGTCTCCTCCGACCAACGGAAACCGGGCAGCACCGCAAGCACCTCGAGTTTCGGCGGCCGGGCGGACGACGGCACCACCACGGTGCGCGGCTCGCCCAGGAGCTCGAACGCCCCCGGCGGGTCCTCCGGGGCGAAGTACGGCCGGTAGCGGCTCACCGCCTTGGCGGTGTAGGTGACGTCGCGATGCCGGGTGTCACCGAGCTGGTGCGCGAAGCGCAGTCGCGGCGCCTGGTCACGGTCGACGTCCCGGTCGTGCACGTGGCCTGCCGTCATCGGCTGTACGGAGTCGTCCGACCATTCCTCCCAGGCGGCGGCGACCTCCACCCTGCCCGTGCTGGCGGTGTGCAGCCCGTCCTCGGCGAATTCCGCCGTGACGATGGCCGCCGTGTCGCCCTCGCCGCGAGTCGCCTGCAAATCCCGCCATACCGGGGCGATCCTGGGCCGGCGTACGGCGTGCACGGCGTGCACGGTCACCGGCGGCGAGAGCAGCGGGTGCCGCCCCCGGAGCGCGTTCCCGCTGGTGACTCCGCCGGGGGCGGCGCGCGGCCCGAGCCACTCGTGGACGGCGAAGTGCGGGAGGAAGCCCGGCGTGACCGTGGAGGAGAGCTCGACGTCGGCGCTCTCCCCGGGAGCCAGGTCGATCCGGAGCCGATCGTCGTTCTCCCAGCTGAGCGCGACCCCGGTGCCCTCGGGCACGTGGTCCCCGACCACGACGGTCTTGGAGTCGGTGCCCGGCCAGGGGCGCCAGTCCGCCGCCGACCACGGCCCGCCGGCGTACGCGGCCACCCCGGCGGCCGCCGGGTCCGGCAGAGAGAGCGCGGGCTGGTCGCCGGGCGCGACCCGCAACGCCTGCGCGGCGAGCCGCCAACTCTCGGCATCGGTCATCGAGTCGAATACGCCGTGCTGCTCGATCAGCGCGAACACGGCCGCCGGGGGATGCAGCGTGCAGGCGTCCCGGGCGGCGTAGCGGGGTTCGGCGGCGGCGAACTCCTCGGCGGTCATGCCCTGGTCGCTGCGGATCACCAGGTGGTCGACGGCCGCGCCCGGCAGCGGTGCGGAGTCCACGTGCAGGCGGGGCGGCGCCACCGGCTCGGCCCGGCGGTAGGCGATCTCGTCGCTGGCGCAGTCGTCGGTGACGGCGTCCAGATCAGGGCCGCCGCCGGCGATGTCCGCCACGCGCACGCGTAGGCGGTAGCGCCGGCCGAAACGGAGCCGGGGGAGCGCCCCCTCCGGCACGTCGAAGCTCCAGTCCAGGTTGTACGGGGCGGCCATGCGCGGGGCGGCGGCCTGCCAGGTCCGGTCGGGACGGTGGGCGAGTTCGGGAGGCGGCACCGCGAGGCTCCAGCCGTCCCACCGCACCACGATCTCGTCCGCGCGTATCACGCCGTCCTCGCCGCGTACGGCGGCCAGGTGCTTGACGTGGCCCTCCTCCCGGCGGCCCCGCCCGGTCCCGATCTCGATACGGTCGCCCGCCGCGTCGAGCACCGAGTAGGCGGCCTCGCGTGCGCACAGCGACCGCCACCGGGGGTCGTCGGCGTCGAACACGTCCACTCGATAGCCGAGCACCAGATCGGTGGCGTCCAGTTCGTCCTCCGCGTTGCCGTCGGTGGCGTGGACGCGGTTGTGGGCGCGCAGGGCGGCCCGGTCGAGTCGGTCTTCGAACTCGCGTTGCCGGCCAGGGCGGATCAGCATCAGCCCGGCCGACCGTAACGCGGGCAGTTGTGCGCCCGGCCCGCTCGGCGCGGAGGGCCCGGCCGGATCAGTGCCGGAGGCGAGCAGCCGTGCGGCCGCCCGCAGTCCGATCACCCCGCCGTCCACGTCGAAGGTCGCGATCGCCCAGGGCGGCGTGTCGCGCGTCTCGTCCACCAGGTCGATCCGCGGTGCGTCCGACAGGTCGACGACCCCCCGCCGTACGTCACCGGCCCGTTCCGGGCCGGCACCCGGCCAGAATCCCTCCGTGTCGAGCTCGTACCACGTCCACGGCGAGGTGAGCACGAGGTCGGTGCCGTACGCGCGCACCGACAGCCGATCGCCGTCGTCCAGCTCGCCGGCGTCGATCAGCAGCTCGAATACCAGCCCGAGGTCACGCAGCACCTCCGGATGCTCGCGGATCAGCCCGAACGTGCGCCGGAAGTCCATGGCCGAGTCCAGCAGCGGCGAGTCCCGCGGCGGTTCCGGCGGAGGGACGGCGGCCCACGGCCGCAGATACCGCGCCAGGTCGGGGGCGCCGTCGGGTTCGGCCAGCGCCTCGCTCACCTCGCGGTACGTCAGGCCGATCCGCTGGGCGTCGCCGTACCGGGGCGTCACCAGGGCGCTGTCCGGCTCACGCAGGCCCGCGAACAGCCTGGCCGCGTCGCCCCGGAACACGGCGTCCCAGACGTCCTGGCGGGCCACGGAGTCGTACAGCACCGGGCGGAACCGTGTCGCCTGGACGCCTGAGGGATTCTTGACGTACAGCCGGAAGTCCAGGTCGTCGAGCAGCATCCTCGGCCACGTGTCCAGGCCTTCGGCCGTCAGGGAGTCGCCGTCGAGCCTCGGAACCACGACGACCCGCAGCACGGCGGGCCGGCCGATCTCGTGGCCGGGCACGTCGGCCGGGGTGAGCAGGCGGTTCGGGACCGCGATCAGCACCAGGTCACTCATCGCCCCGGCCTCGGTAGAAATGGACTCCGTCTTCGCAGGCGACGGTGAGCACCCTGCCGTCGGCGGTGAATCCCAGGTCGTGGGAAACGCCGGCCACCGGACCCCACCAGAAGGCGTCCGCGTCGTCGCGAACCCCGCGTCCGACCGCCTCGCCGTCAAGGTCGAACATGTACAGGTACGGCTGCTCGGTCGCCACGAGCAGGGCGCGTCCCTTCGGATAGAACACCGGCCGGGTGACCGGGTACGGCAGCCGCCACGCGGTGTGCGCGTCACCGGGGGAGGAGACCGAGGTCACCCGCACGTCGTTGCCCGCCGCGGTCGCGAGCAGCCGGCCATCCGGGCTCACCGCGACCTGGTCGATCCCCGTGTGGTGGGGGATCGTCTCGGTGAGGCCGGTACGGATGTCCACGAGCACCAGCGCGGCGTCGGCGTTGCCGCTGGTGATCACCAGCTTGGCGCTCCCTTCGCCGGGCACGGCGAACGCCAGAGAGGTGATCTTGCCGTCGACGTCGATCGGCTTCTCGAGGATCTGCTCGCCGTCGTGGCGCAGCAGGCGGCAGTGGTTCCGGCTCGCCACCGCGATCACCGCGTCGTCGGGTGATTCGGCCGGAAGCGCCGCGACCCGCTCGAGCGGTTCGTCGAACTGCACGCTCGTCGGGTCCTGCTCGTTGACGTCGTAGAACCGCAACCACGTGTCGCCGCGTACGTCGACGAGCCGCCGGTCGTCGACGAACGCCGCCTCGCGCGGGGCCCGGGTGGCGGCGGAGGGGCGCCGCGGCCAGGACTGCAACGGCGTGCCGAGCAGCGTACGGGCCACGAGTCTTGTGTCGGCCAGCCACACCGCGCAGTGGTCACCGCTCGGGCTCACGGCCAGGCCGAGCACCCGCGCGTCCGGCTCGCTCTCGTAGAGGGGCACGGCGTCGCCGAGCCTGCGGAAGTACTCGAAGCCGCCGGGCCCATCGCCCGCACCGACCACGCCGATCCAGGTCCGTTCCCGCTCCGGCGCCTGGGAGTCCGGGATCGTGGCGAGCACCATCCGGTACGGGGTGCCGCGCCGCTCCCACTGCTGCCGGTGGGTCCACGCGGCCGCCGCGACGTCGCCGATGTCGTAGCAGGTGACCCGGTTGCCGCCGCACAGGGCGATCCGGGTGCCGGAGGGGTTGAACTCGATCCGGTCGGCCTCGCCGTCATGCCGCCAAAGGCAGGCGCCGGTGCCGGCCTCGAGCAGCGTCACCCCTGGGCCGGACGGGGTGGCGTTCACGGCCAGCAGCCCGCCGTCGGGGCTGAATCGGACGCAGCGTGGCCTGCCCGCGGCCGGGTCCAGCCGCAGCGTACGGAAATCCTTCGCCGGGGCCAGCCCGGGCAGCGTCCGGACCGTGAGCTCGGAGCCCGAGGCGTAGGCCACGAACTTCCCGGACGGACTGGTGGCGATGCCGTGGTAGCCGACCGAATCTCCGGCCGGGAGCCGGTACTCGACGTACCCGTCGCCCTCGAACTCCATGATCCAGCCGGAGGTGCCGGGCTCGCCACCCGCTTCGTCCACCCAGAAGGACTCGCCCACCGCGAGGAGGATCTCGCCGGTGGCCCACTTCAGCTGCCGGCACTCGCCGAGGAGGGGCCGCGTCTGCTTCGAAGGTCGCGGCTCGCCGGTAGCGCAGTCGACGATCGAGGGTGGCGAGCCGTACGCGAGCAACGAGGGCGAGCCGTCGGGTCCCAGGCACCACGGCTGGCTCAGCAGCAGCGACACGGACCTGGTCCACCCGGCAGGATCGCCCGGCTCCATCGCGTAGGCGAGGAACCCGTCATCGGTCCACGCCAGGAGGAACGGATCTCCGACGTCGCCGAAGGCGAGGTCCCTCGCGCCTTGGTACTGCCGCTGCCAGAACCGTTCGCCGGTGTGCACGTTGAGCCCCACCAGCCGCTGGAACGGCTCGGTGTCGTGCGGAACCTGCATCCGTTCGGCGTACGCGCAGACCCCGTACGCGGCCTGGACCGTGATCGCGGTGAGGGTGCCGCGGGGCAGGCCGCTCGGATCCTCTCCCCACGCGGGCTGAGCTTGCCCGCCGGGCACCGACAGCTTCAGCGGGGGATCCGTGGTCCCCGTACGGGCGGCCAGCAGATGATCGCCGTCCGTCCAGAACAGCCGGTCCGGGGCGAACGGCAGGTCGAACTCGGCGACCGGGGGGACGCTGCTCACGGCTCCTCCTTCGAAGGCGCGGGCGCGAAGCGGCTGCGGTACCGCCGCCAGTTCTCCAGCCCCGGGTCGTGGTCGCCGTCGGCGGTGAGGGCCGCGAAGGCCGCGGGCCGGGTCAGTGCCGGCGCGCCCCCGCCGACCAGGCGCCATTCGCCACTGTCCAGCTCCACACGCTCCGACCAGAACAGGACCTCGATCTCGAGGATCACGGTGGCGCGGCCCACCAAGTCGTTCGTCGCCGACCGGTACGTCAGCTCCAGCCTCAACTCCACCGAGACCGAGACCAGCCCCAGCACGTCCAGGGCGCCGCCGATCCGCAGGTAGCCGCTGACCTCCAGCTCGCCGGAGTCCCAGACGAACCGCACCCCGCCGAGGATGTGGGCCTCGCCGCGCGCGACGTAGAACTCGACGGCCACCAGCGCCCCGAACTCCAGCGCCGCCTCCAGCCGCCGCAGCCCGTTCTGGTCCGCGGCGAGCTCCAGGTAGCCGCCACCGCCGAACGCCATCACGGTCAGCACGAACGGGTTCGTCCGGCCGGAGAAACCGAGCACGACCACGGGTGACGCGCCGGTGAAGGACACGTCGACGCCGGCCCGGAACAGCATGTTGCGCATCACGAAGACGCCGCATGTCACGGCGGGCAGCGGCAGCGTGTAATCGACCGCGACCCCGTCGGTGGACGGTGTGATCTTCGGCCCGGCGGCGCCGATCGCGACGTTGTCGCCCAGCTCCTGGAGCAGCTTCAGGCCGCCCAGCAGCTTCGCCCCGAGGCCCTCGACGGTGAGCCCGTTGGGAGGCGCGCCCTGGTCCGGCGGCTCGGGCCCGGTCCGCCGGACGTACGTCATCTTCGCGAACGACAGCTCGAGCAGCGGGTTGGACGTGGGCAGCCGCAGCCCGAAGTCATGCAGTGTGCAGGTCACGCTCGTGCCGGTGTCGGACGCGACCACGTTCAGTTCGAGACGGGTGGTGTCCTTGGCGACGAATCCCGGAAGGTTCTTCCGGAACGTGACGGCGCCCGGCTGCGACCAGCTCATCGTGACGACCGGACCGCGGCCCGGCCGCATCTCCGAGGTGATCATCGGAGGCACGTCGATCCGTTCGACGATCTCGCGCAGCGGGTAGCCGAGCAGGCCGGCCCCGGCGTCGAACAGGCCGGCCGGGGAGGACACCAGGGCGCCCGCGGCGGCCTTGACGGGGCCGTAGTCCCGGGAGATCGCGTTGACCCGGTACGCCAGCGCCGCCAGCCCGCCGGAACGCTCCGCCCGCCCCGCGAAGTCGATCGGTATCGCCTCGCCTGCGGCGAGCTCGAGCATCGCGAACGCCGACTCGCCCTGCTCGGCGAAGGCGTCGGTGTACCGGAACGGGTGGTAGGCGTCGGCCTGGTCCAGCAGCCGTCCCAGCGCCGGCAGCGTCATCTCCAGCTCCTCGAGGACGGCCCCCGGATCGGCGTGGTCGAACCGGCCGCCGAGCGTGAAGCCGCGGACCAGGTGGACGTCCGCCGGTGCGGCCTCGGGCGCCCGGACGAGGTCGAGCGGGGTTGGCGGGATCGTGACCGTGACCCGGCCGTAGAACCTCCCGAGTTCCTCGGCGAGCCGCGAGGCCGCCGAGGTGTCCAGCGACCGGTCCGCGACGAACACGAGCGGGACTTCAAGCCGGACGGGTCCGTTCGGCGCGTGGCACTCCACCGGGAAGAGGAGGGGCTGCCCGGCCGAGGCCATGGGCCGGAAGTACGTGTCCCTGCGCTGTCCGTCCCCGGCATCGAAGCTCTGCCAGTCGGGGTGCTCGAGCTCGGTGAAGACGGTTCGGGAGACCTCCACCTCGTCGAAGGGGAACCGGCGGCTGATGGCCGGGTCCCGAGACCGGCCGCGTACCGGCTCGACGACCGTGAGCTGGTACGCGTGGCGAAGCACCGCGACCTGCTCGGCCGCATCGAAGGCGCGCACCACCGACTTCTCGTAGACGGCCCGGTGCCCGAACGGGTAGAGGTAGCCCAGGGCGAGGAAGCGGACGGACATGTCCCGGCCGAGTACGGCGCTGTGGTCCCATTCCGCCTCCGGCCAGCGTCCGGAGGCCACGAGGGAGCCCCCGAGCGCGCTCAGCTCGAACAGGCGTGACCGCGCCGGCGCATTGCCCGTCAGCTCGGCAAGGGACTGCCGGGCGAACCGGTCGAGCGCCGGCACGAAGTCCGGAGGGTCGCCGATGCCTGCCGCCGTCCCGTCCACCACCACGAGCTCCACCCCCGAGCCGGGCTCGGAAGCGTGCAACCGGGTACGCCACAGCGGGTTGGTCTCATCCGGGACCGTGCCGACAGGGTGGCCGGCCCGCAGCGGGCGTCCGCCCTGGCCCTGGGGGCGGACCTTCAGCCGCCACGGCAGCTCAACCACGCTACCGGCGTCGACGGCGAGCTCGCCGGCGGCCCGGACCAGGCCTTCCACGGTGAGTTCGACCCTGTTCCCGGCCGGCACGACGAACCGCAGCGCGCTCGACCCGGACAGCCGCGCCCGCCGCCGCCCGGCGGCCCCGGCGGTCTCGGCGATCGTCTCCTCGGCCAGGTGCTGTGGCGGAAACCAGAGCGTGAGAACCCCGCCGCCCGGGTCGGCCACCAGCGCCGCCCCTCCGCCGGTGACGGTCATGCGGGACCACTCCACCCCCAGCAGCAGGTGGTCCGCCGGTCGCGCCACCAACGCCCTGATCATCGCCTCGTCCCCGTCACATCACCCTCATCTCCCAAGGTGACTCCGAGCGCGGCCGCCACCGCCGGGAAGCCACATGCACCCGCTCAGGGAGCCGGGCGGATGCGAATCCGGCGGCCCTGCGGGCGGCTCCTCGGGATGCGACACCAGGATTCGTACGGCCAAGACACCGGTCGGCATCGACGTCGGCAAGCGCGCGCAGCATCTCGGTGGACAACTCCATGGGCCACCTCCTGAGGAGCTGGCCACTCAGCCACATGGACGGCGTACCGCGGGCGACATACTGCGCGTGGCGGGAAACCCAACTCGTACAGGCCAGACTCCGGAGTGGCGATCCTGGAGTCAAGACGCGCAAAGCGCGTAATGGCGTTCAGGCCACACATGGCCTTACGCCGGGCGCTCCACGGTTCGGGCGCACGATAAAGGCGTGGCGAAGGAAGTCAGCCTTGCTGGTCGTGCTGTGTCATCCCTCGGATGTGTCGGGTTGCGGTGGCGCAGATGGTCTGCGCTCGGGTGGGCTGCGTCAGCCGGGCTGGCCTGTGAATCGGGTCGCCAGCGCCCCGTTCGGCGAGGACGTCGAGTGGGACGCGGAGATCACCGACGAGGCTCCCGGCGAAAAGATCGGGTGGCGGTCGACGGGCGACGCCGACGTGCCGAACTCCGGCACGGTCCGGTTCATGCCGGCCCCGGACGGTGCGAGCACCGAGGTGCATGTCGGCTTGGTGTACGACATTTCGGGCGGCACGGTCGGCAAGACGGTCGCCAAGTACTTCGGCGAGGAACCGCACCAGCAGCTCGACGACGACCTGCGCCGGCTCAAGCAGGTGCTGGAGACCGGCGAGGTGGTCCGGTCCGACGGCGCCCCGTGGGGCAAGCGGGCCCGCAAGGAGTTCCCGCAGCGTCCAGCGCAACCGCTCTCGGAATCCGAGCTCGCGAAGGGAGCGGACGAGTGAGAGCGAACACCTGGGCGGGCCGCAACAAGGTCGAGGTCCGCGACGTGCCGGACCCGATGATCCTGAACAGGCGCGATGCCATCGTGCGGATCACCTCTACCGCGATCTGCGGCTCTGACCTGCACCTGGTCGACGGGTACGTGCCCACGATGCAGGACGGCGACGTCATGGGCCACGAGTTCATGGGCGAGGTGGTCGAGGTCGGCGCGGGCGTCGATCCGGACCGGCTGCGCGTCGGAGACCGGGTCGTGGTGCCGTTCCCGATCGCCTGCGGCGCTTGCGCCGCCTGCGCCGCCGAGCTGTACTCCTGCTGCGAGAACTCCAACCCCAACGCCGGGGTCGCGGAGAAGATGTTCGGTCACCCGGTCGCCGGAATCTTCGGCTATTCGCATCTGACCGGCGGCTTCGCGGGCGGACAGGCGCAGTACGCGCGGGTGCCGTTCGCCGATGTCGGTCCGCTGAAGATCGAGTCCGACCTGACCGACGAGCAGGTGCTGTTCCTCTCCGACATCCTCCCCACCGGCTACATGGGCGCCGAGATGTGCGACATCCAGCCCAGTGACGTGGTGGCGGTGTGGGGCGCCGGCCCGGTCGGCCAGTTCGCCATGGACAGCGCCCGGGCGCTCGGAGCCGCGAAGGTCATCGCCATCGACAAGGAGCCCTACCGGCTGCGGATGGCCGAACGGGCGGGCCATACGCCGGTGAACTTCGAGGAGGTCGACGTACGGTCCCGGCTGCTCGAACTGACCGGTGGCCGGGGACCGGACAAGTGCATCGACGCGGTCGGCCTGGAGGCCTCCCACGGCAGCGCGCACATCGCCGCCTACGACCGGGTCAAGCAGGCCGTACGGTCGGAGACCGAGCGCCCGCACGCGCTGCGCCAAGCGATCCTGTCGTGCCGCAGCGGCGGCGTGGTCTCGGTGATCGGCGTCTACGGGGGCCTGCTGGACAAGTTTCCCGCCGGCGCGTGGATGAACCGGTCGCTGACCCTGCGTACCGGTCAGTGCCACGTACAGCGCTACATGAAGCCGCTGCTGCGGCGCATCGAGCGCGGAGAGTTCGATCCGACCCGGATCATCACCCACACGCTGCCGCTCGACGAGGCGGAACGCGGCTTCGAGCTCTTCAAGAACAAGCAGGACGACTGCGAGAAGGTCGTCCTCAAACCCTGACGGCCCTCCCCGGCCGGCCGCCGCGGCGAGCGCGGTGGCCGGCTGCGGGTCTGTCCGGCGATGCCGGTTTGCGGTGCCGCCCGGCAGTGCGGACGGGTCCTGGTGTGAAGGCGGGAGCTACCCGTCCTTCTCGTCCCGCCAGCCGCCGGGGTCGGGATGGTAGCCGTAGGCGGCGGCCCGCACCGTGTCCTCGTCCTCCAGCCCGGAGCCGATCGCGCCGCCGACGGTGGCCATCGAGCTGATGATCCAGGCCAGCATCAGGTAGTCGGTGGAATCGACCGGCCGCTGCAGGGTCTGCTCCAGCACCGGTGCGTCGATCAACAGCGCCGCGGCGAGGATCGTTCCGGCGAACAACACCAGATAGGACACCGCGGTGGCCAGGGTGAGGGTGAGGATCGTGCCCACGTTGAACAGCCGGGCCAGCTCGGCCGGTGTCTCCCGGTCCGGTTTCTCCCACAGGTCGTGCGCGATGATCAGCCAGGCCACCAGTGCGGTCAGCCCGAGGATCATGATCGCGGTGAGGCGGAGCGGGCCGAGCGCATCGCCCATCTCCCAGATGGTGCTGGTGGTGAGCGCGAACGCGGCCGTGCCGAAGACACCGACCAGCAGCTTGGACAGGCCCAGCAGGGCGCGCCCCGGGCGGTTCGCCCGGACCATCCCGGTCACCAGCCGCACCCGGCCGATCAACTGTGAGGCGACGTAACCCAGTTCCCCGGCATCGGTCTCGCCGACCACCCGGTGAATGGCGCCGACCTGGCTGGCCAGCTCGCCCGGTGCCTCGCCGGCCGACGGTACCCGGTCCTGGCGAGCGTCAGTGAGCAGCCGGTCCACGAGCTCCGGAACGGCGGCGCGGACCGCTCGCAGATGGCGCAGCCCCAGCGCGGGCAAGGACACCAGCGCGACTCCGCGCCGGGCGGACGTCCGCGCGACCAGCGGCACCCCGTCGGTGTGCAGCGGCAGGTCGGTCAGGCAGATCGCGACGTCCCACCGGGCGTCGGCGCGCCGGCGGGCGAGATCGTCCAGTAGCGCCTCAACGCCGCCGTCGCGGCGGGGAGCCACCTCACCCCAGCCTTCCCGGACGATCCACCGCACGTCCGCGTCCACCCGTTCGCCGAGCAGGCCGGCCAGCTCGGCGGTGAGTCGCGCCACCACCTTGGCCGGATAGTCCGGCGGGGTCGCCACGAGCCCGACGACGATCTCCGGCCGTTGCTGATCACTGGCGGCCATGGACGCTCCCCACCGGTAGCCGTATGAAATTCCACGTCTGGCTACCCGCGGTCGCGCGACACATGTGCCGGGGACCGGATCCGCTCTGAGGGGAAGCAATCTGCTGATCGGCTATCCAGGGCCGAAGGCAAACGCTGGGACGGACGCACGTTCGTGGTCGACGAACGTGCGTCCGACGTGTAGCGGCGGTGGCCTACGGGGCTTTGGCGAACTCCTGCACGATGCGCTCGCAGAAGTCCGGCAAGTCGTCGGGCGACCGGCTCGTGGTGATGTTGCCGTCGGTGACGACCGGCTCGTCGACCACCTCGGCCCCGGCGTTGCGCAGGTCGGTGCGCACGCTCGGCCACGAGGTCAGCCGACGATCCCGCGCGACGTCGGCCTCGACGAAGTTCCACGGGCCGTGGCAGATCGAAGCGACCGGCTTGCCCGACTGGACGAAGTCCCGGACGAACCGCACCGCGGCGGGTTCCATCCGCAGTTTGTCCGGGTTCACCGTTCCGCCCGGCAGGAGCAGCGCCTCGTAGTCGTCGACCGACACATCGCCGACCAGCTGGTCTACCGGGAAGGTTCCGGCGTCTTCGAGGTCGTGGTCGCGCGCCTGGATTTCGCCGCTGGTGATGGAGACCACGACGGTGCGGGCGCCGGCGTCGTCCAGCGCTTGCCGCGGCCGCTCCAGTTCGACTCGCTCCACCCCGTCGGCCGCGAGGATGGCGATCCGGCGCCCGTTCAGCTCTCCGGCCATGTCAGGCACCCGCCCCCGCCATCTCCGGGTGCAGGACGACCTTCGTCCAGCCGTCGTCTCGCTTGTCGAAGTGCTCGTAGGCCTCCGGCGCGCGGTCGAGGGGCAGCTCGTGGCTGACGATGAAGGACGGTTCGGCCTTGCCCGCGGCGATCAGGTCGCGCAGTTGCCGGTTGTACCTCTTGACCGGGGCCTGGCCGGTGCCGATGTGCTGGCCCTTGAACCAGAACATGCCGTAGTCGAAGGCGAGTTTGCCCTGTCTGGCCAGCTCGTCGGCGGCCCCGGGGTCCTGGGGCACGAAGACGCCGACATTGCCGATGTTCCCGGTGAAGCGCACCGAGGCGACCAGCCGGTTCATCGTCAGGTTGGCCTGCTCCTGCCCGTCGGGCTCGTGCGCCTGGTAGCCGACGCACTCGCAGCCGTTGTCCGCGCCCAGGCCCATCGTCTCGTCCAGAACGGCCTGCACCGGGTCGACCTTCGAGTCGTCGATGGCGATCGCGCCGATCGACTCGGCCAGTCGCAGCCGGTCGGGGTGCCGGTCGACGACCATCACCTTGCTCGCCCCTCGGATGGTCGCCGAGAAGGCGGCCATCAGCCCGACCGGACCCGCGCCGTAGATGACCGTCTGGTCGCCGGGCCGCACGCCGGCCATCTCGGTGGCGTGGTAGCCGGTGGGGAAGATGTCGGCGAGCATCACGTAGTCGGTCTGGCGCTGCTCGGCGTCCTCGCCCAGCCGCAGGCAGTTGAAGTCACCCCAGGGCACGCGCAACAGCTCGGCCTGTCCGCCGCTGTAGGGGCCCATGTCGGCGAAGCCGTACGCGGCGCCGGCCATTTTCGGCTCAGGCTGGGCGGTCAGGCAGTAGTTCGTGAGCTGCCGCTCGCAGTTCTTGCAATGTCCGCACGCGATGTTGAAAGGCAGGACGACCCAGTCGTCCACCCGGACCTTGTCGACCCCGGCACCTACCTCCACCACCCGGCCCAGGTTCTCGTGTCCGAACGAGCGGCCGGTTTCGAAGTCCGTCCGGCCCTCGTACATGTGCAGGTCCGAGCCGCAGATATTCGCCGACGTGATCCGCACCAGTACGTCGGTGGGCCGCTCGATCCGCGCGTCCGGCACATTCTTGACGCTGACCTGCCGCGGTCCCTCGTACACCACTGCCTTCATGATTACCCCCTTGTCGCAGATGCCTCACTCGCCCGGTCCGTCACACCGGATTCTCGTAGCGGACGTTCAGTTCGCCGTTCGCGACGGTGATGTGGATGGTCGCGCCGTCCCGGACATCCCCTGCGATGAGCGCGCGGCCGAGCCGGGTCTCGACCTCGCGGGCGATGAAGCGGCGGAGCGGGCGGGCGCCGTACACCGGGTCGAAGCCCTGCTCGGCGATCAGCCGCCGGGCGTCCTCGTCGATCGCCAGGCGCATCTGCCGGTCGGCCAGCCGGGCGCGGAGGTCGTTGAACATCAGGTCGACGACCTGCTCGATCTGCGGCAGCGTGAGCGGCTTGAACAGGACGATGTCGTCGACCCGGTTGAGGAACTCCGGACGGAAGTGGCGGCGCAACTCGCCCATCACCCGGTCGCGGGCGCCCGGCTCGATGTCACCCTCTGAGGTGACGCCCTGCAGCAGATGCTCCGACCCGATGTTGGACGTCATGATGATGACGGTGTTGCGGAAGTCGACGGTGCGGCCCTGCGCGTCGGTGAGGCGGCCGTCGTCGAGCACCTGGAGCAGCGTGTTGAAGACGTCGCCGTGCGCCTTCTCGATCTCGTCGAACAGCACGACGGAGTAGGGCTTGCGCCGGACGGCCTCGGTGAGCTGGCCGCCCTCCTCGAATCCCACGTAGCCGGGAGGTGCGCCGACCAGCCGGCTGACGGTGTGGCGCTCCTGGTATTCGCTCATGTCGATGCGGACCATGTTCTCCTCGGTGTCGAACAGGGCCGCGGCGAGGGTGCGGGCCAGTTCGGTCTTGCCGACGCCGGTGGGGCCGAGGAAGACGAACGAGCCGATGGGGCGGCGCGGGTCCTTGATGCCGGAGCGGGCGCGGATGATGGCGTCGGACACCAGCTGGACGGCCTCTTCCTGTCCGACCACGCGCTCGTGCAGAACCTTGTCGAGCTTCAGCAGCTTGTCCCGCTCGCCCTCCTGCAGGCGGCTCACCGGGATGCCCGTCCAGCGCGACACGATCGCCGCGATCTCCTCCTCGGTCACGACCTCGCGCAGCAGCCGTCCGCCGCCCTGCTTGCCGGCCAATCGCTCTTCCTCAGCGCGCAGCCGCCGCTCCAGGTCGGGCAGCTTGCCGTGCCGCAGCTCGGCTGCACGGTTCAGGTCGTAGTCGCGCTCGGCGCGAGCGGCCTCCTGCCGAAGCTGTTCGATCTCCTGGCGCAGCGCCTGCACCTTGCGGAGCGCCTGGCGCTCGGCCTCCCACTGGGCACGCATGGAGTCGGCCTCGGCGCGCAGCCCGGTCAGTTCCTTCCGTAGTTTCTCCAGGCGGTCCTTGCTCGCCGCGTCCTCCTCCTTGGACAGTGCGGCCTCCTCGATCTCCAGCCGCATGACGCGGCGGGTGAGCTCGTCCAGCGGCGCCGGCAGGGAGTCGATCTCGGTGCGCAGCATGGCGCATGCCTCGTCGACCAGGTCGATGGCCTTGTCCGGCAGGAACCGGTCGGAGATGTAGCGGTGGCTGAGCGTCACGGCGGCGACGAGGGCGGCGTCCTGGATCTTCACACCGTGGAAGACCTCAAGGCGTTCGCGCAGGCCGCGTAGGATGGAGACGGTGTCCTCCACGGTGGGCTCGTCGACCAGGACGGGCTGGAAGCGCCGCTCCAGGGCCGCGTCCTTCTCGATGTGCTTGCGGTACTCCTCCACGGTCGTGGCGCCGATCATGTGAAGTTCGCCGCGGGCGAGCATGGGCTTGAGCATGTTGCCGGCGTCCATGGCCCCTTCGGTGGCGCCCGCGCCGACGACGTTGTGCAGCTCGTCGACGAACAGCAGGATCTGGCCCTCGGCGGCCTTGACCTCGTTGAGCACGGCGGTGAGGCGTTCCTCGAACTCGCCCCGGTACTTGGCGCCGGCGACGAGCGAGCCCATGTCCAGATTGAAGATCGTCTTGTCGCGGAGGCCCTCGGGGACGTCGCCGTTGGTGATGCGCAGGGCGAGCCCTTCGACGATGGCGGTCTTGCCGACGCCGGGGTCGCCGATCAGCACGGGGTTGTTCTTGGACTTGCGGGACAGGATCTGGACGACACGGCGGATCTCGGTGTCCCGGCCGATGACGGGGTCGAGTTTGCCCGCCGCGGCATCGGCCACCAGGTCACGGCCGTACTTCTCCAGCGCCTCGTAGGCGACCTCGGGCATCGCGGACGTCACCCTCTGGTTCCCGCGGATCCGGGTGAGGGCCTCCAGGAAGGAGTCCCTGGTGATGCCCTGACGGCCCAGCAACCGTCCCGCCGCGGTCGCCGAGCCCTCCTCCAGCAGTGCCATGACCAGGTGTTCCACGGAGACGTAGTCGTCCTTCAGCCGTTCGGCCTCCTGCTGGGCGGTGTCGAGGAGGCGGGAGAGCCTCTGGGTCACCAGGACCTTGCCGGGCTCGGTGCCGGGACCGCTCACGCTGGGGCGGTGTCCCAGCTCGGCCTCCAGCGCCTCGCGCAACCGCGCCGGATCGGCCTTCGCCTCGGTGAGCAGTCGCGGGACCAGTCCGTCGGGCTGGTCGAGCAGGGCGAGCAGGAGGTGCTCGCCGTCCACTTCGACATGGCCGAAGCGCAAGGCCTTGGTCTGGGCGTCGTGCAAGGCCTCCTGGGATTTCTGGGTCAGGCGGTTGGGGTCCACGGTCGGCCTCCGGTGTGGTGGTGGATGCGCAGTTCCCGCTCGAGCTCGGCGACGCGGTCGAGCAGTTCGACCACGAGTCCCAGCGCGGCGTAGTTGAGGCAGAGCCCCGTCCGCAGGCGTTCGAGGCGTGCGTATGCGGCGACTTGCCCGGGCGGGAACCAGAGCCGGCCGGAGCGGTCGCGTTCGGGATCGAGCAGCCCGAGACGCACCAGCCGGCGTGCCAGCTCGGGATGGATTCCAGCGGCCTCGGCGAAGGCGTCGAGGTCCATCCGCCGGGAACGGGTCGGGACGATGGCGTAGACCGTGCCGGGCAGCAGCTGGACCATCACGATCTCCTCGGGTCGAACGGTGACGCCGAGGCGAGCTCTTCGAGCAGCCTGCGTTCCGTTTCGGATGGCTCGGGCGGCACCACGATCCGGACTTCGGCGAACAGGTCGCCCGGGGTGCCGCGGGGGTTGGGCAGCCCGCGGCCGCGCAGCCGGAGCCGCCGTCCACTGGACGTGCCGGGGGGCACCTTCACCTTGGCCTCGCCGCCGGGCGTCTGCAGTGCCACGGTCGTGCCGAGGGCGGCCTCCCACGGAGCGAGCGGCAGGTCGGTGTATATGTCGCGACCTTCGACGCGGTAGCGGGGATGCGGGGCGATCCGCACCACCAGGAAAAGGTCGCCGGCGGTGTCGCCGCTCCCGCCCTGCCCGGCCAGCCGGATGCGCTGGCCGTCGGTCACACCGGCGGGAACGGTGACGTCGAGGGTCTGCCGGCCTCCTGGACGTTCGAGGGTGATGGTGCGTCTGGTCCCTCGGTATGCCTCCTCGACGCTGACCTCGATCTCGGCCTCCTGGTCTGCGCCCTGCGACGGGGACCAGGCCGACCAGCCGCCGCCGCCACGCCCGCGGCCACCGAAGATCCCACCGAACAGATCCTCCAGGTCGATGTCCTCGCCGAACCCGCCGGTGCGGCCGCCCCCCGTGGTGGCGTAGGGCCCGGCGCGTCCGGCGCGTCCGGCGCCGGCGGCGGCGCCCGCACGAGAGCGTGCCCACATGTCCGGGTCGACGTCTTCGGGAACCCGCCGGAAGTCGGGCCCGAAGGCGTCATAGCGGCGGCGCTGCTCGGGGTCGGACAGGATGGCGTAGGCCTCGGAGACGTCCTTGAACCTCTCCTCGGCTCCGGGGTCCTTGTTGATGTCGGGGTGGTGGGCCCGGGCGAGCTTGCGGTAGACCCGCTGGATCTCGTCCTGGTCGGCGTCCCGGGAGATCCCGAGCACCTCGTACGGATCTTGGACGGCCATCAGTCACCGGCCTTGGCCGACACCGACACCAGCGCCGGACGCAGCTGGTTCTCGTCGTCGCCGTACCCCGGCTGGTGCACCTCGACCACCGTGCCCGGCGGAACATCGGGGTCTGTGCGCACGGCGACCGCCGAGTGCCGGGCCGGATCGAACGGGACCCCCAGGTCATCGCGACGCGGATAACCGAGGTCGCGCAAGGTCGCCACGGCCCGGTCCCGGACGCTGCGAATGCCCTCGACGACGCTCGCCGGGTCGGACTCGGCGTGCTGGAGTGCGCGTTCGAGGTCGTCGAGAACCGGCAGCCACGCCGCGGTGGCCTCCGCCCGCTGGGCACGGCGCTGCGTCTCCAGTTCGCGTGCCATGCGCTTGCGGAGGTTGTCGAGGTCGGCGAGCGCGCGCCGCCACAGGTCCTCGAGTTCCTCGACCCGTGCCCTGAGCCGTTCGACCTCGCCGAGATCCCGGCCCGTCGGCTCGGCGGCCTTCTCCTGCTCGGGCCCCTGCCCGGCGCTCTCTGGCCGCTCGACTGACCGGTCGCGGTCGGCCGGCTGTCCGGTCTGCTCAGTCCGTCGTGAATTCGGCGTCGATGACATCGTCATCCGAGCCTTCCGTCGTCGCCCCGGCGGGACGCTCGCCCGCGCCCGCTCCGGTGGTCGTTCCCAAACCGTGCAGGATCTGCTGGAGTTCGGAGGTGAGCGTGCGCAGCCGGTCCAGCGGCGCCTCCTCCTTGATGGCCTGCCGGGCGTCCTCGATCAGCGCCTCGGCCCGCGACTTCTCATGCACGGGCACCGTGTCGCCGAGTTCACCGAGCCGGTGTTCGACCTGGTAGACGGCCGAGTCCAGCTCGTTGCGCGCGTCGACCTGCGCGCGCAGCCGGGCGTCCTCCTGCCGGTTCTGCTCCGCATCGGCGATCATGCGCTCGACCTCGCTCTCGTCGAGGTTCGAGCTCTGGCTGATGGTGATGTGCTGCTCGGCGCCGGTGTCCTGGTCGCGCGCGGAGACGTTGAGGATGCCGTTGGCGTCGATGTCGAACGTCACTTCGATCTGCGGTTCGCCGCGCGGCGCGGGACGGATGTTCTCCAGCCGGAAGCGACCGAGCACCCGGTTGTCGGCGGCCCGTTCCCGTTCACCCTGCAGGACCACGATGTCGACCGCGTTCTGGTTGTCCTCGGCGGTGCTGAACGTCTCGGTGCGGCGGGCGGGGATGGTCGTGTTGCGCTCGATGATCTTGGTCATCACCCCGCCCATGGTCTCCACGCCGAGCGACAGGGGCGTGACGTCGAGCAGCAGGACGTCCTTGACCTCGCCCTTGAGGACGCCGGCCTGGATCGCGGCGCCCAGTGCCACGACCTCGTCGGGGTTGACCGACATGTTGGGGTCCTGGCCGCCGGTCAGCCTGCGGACGAGGCTCTGCACGGCGGGGATCCGGGTGGACCCGCCGACCATGATGACCTCGTCGATGTCGTCGGCGGTGACCTTGGCATCGCTCATCGCCCGTTCCACCGGGCCGACGCAGCGCTCGATCAGGTCCGCTGTGATCTGCTCGAACGCGGAGCGCATCAGCGAGGTGTTGAGGTGTTTAGGGCCGCTGGCGTCGGCCGTGATGAACGGAAGGCTGATCTGCGTCTGGGTCACCGTGGACAGTTCGACCTTGGCCTTCTCGGCGGCCTCGAACAGCCGCTGCAGGGCCTGGGGGTCCGCTCGGAGGTCGATCCCGTTCTCGCGCTGGAACTCGTCGGCGAGGTGGTCGACGATCCGGCGGTCGAAGTCGTCGCCGCCGAGGTGACCGTCACCGGAGGTGGCGCGGACCTCCACCACGTCGTCGCCGATGTTCAGCAGGCTGACGTCGAACGTACCGCCGCCCAGGTCGAACACCAGCACGGTCTCGTTGGCCTTCTTGTCGAGGCCGTAGGCCAGTGCCGCCGCCGTGGGCTCGTTGATGATGCGCAGGACTTCCAGTCCGGCGATCTTCCCCGCGTCGCTCGTCGCCTGCCGCTGGGCGTCGTTGAAGTAGGCGGGCACGGTGATGACCGCCTCGGTGACCTTCTCACCGAGCGACTTGCCGGCGTCGTCCGCCAGCTTGCGCAGCACCAGCGCCGAGATCTCCTCCGGCGCGTACTGCTTGCCGCGCACTTCGAAGCGTGCCGTCCCGTCGGACCCTTCGACCACGTCGAACGAGACCGCGTCCTTCTCGGTCTCGATCTCGTCGTAGCGCCGTCCGATGAAGCGCTTCGCCGAGGTGATCGTGCCCTTCGGGTTCATGATCGCTTGACGCCGGGCCAACTGCCCGACCAGCCTCTCTCCCTGTTCGGTGAAGGCCACCACGGACGGGGTCGTCCGCGCCCCTTCCGCGTTGGGGAGGACCCTGGGCTCACCGCCTTCCGTCGCCGCGATGACCGAGTTGGTGGTGCCGAGGTCTATGCCGACTGCTCTACCCATCAGGTTCCCTCCGATGGTCCTCACCGCGCTCTCCGGCGAGATGGCGTACGTCGTTGCCGGAGACGGCGATGCCTTCATCCCCACGTTGCGGCATCAGGGGGCCCGGCACATCCACTGACCGTGTAGGTCTGAGCTCGGCGCCCACTACCAAAGGGCGTTGGTGAACTCGTCGCGGGGGGATGGCGGCAGGGCAAGGCGGCGCGCAGATCGGAACATCGGCCCGGCGTGGTCGGGCAGCCTGTTCGCGGGCGAGCCACGCCTACAAGATCTGACGATGTGACGGCCCCCCGGGGCGGGGATGCTGCAAGCAGTTCTTCTTCTCCTCCGTCAGGAGATGACAGGGAGGCGGGATCATGGCCGTGATGGGAATCAGCAGGTTCGAGCGCTTCTTCAGGTCTGCCTCCGGGGTGGACGTCGACAAGAACGATCTGCGGCGCTACCACGAGTTCCTTGACGCCAAGCTGTACGACCTGCTCCTCATCGGGCAGGCCAAGGCGAAGGCGAACGGGCGCGACATCATCGAGCCGTTCGACCTCCCGATCACGAAGGGCCTGCAGGAGTGCATCCACCGGTTCCGCCGGCTGGACGAGGAGATCGAGGTCGAGCCGATCCTGGAGCTGCTGGCGAGGCGGCCGCCGCTGGACATCGCGGTCCGCGATGTCACCGATGAGAAGCTTCCCGAAATCGCGGGCGGCCTTTCCTACGCGCTGTCGCAGGCCTTCCGGATCGTGTTCCCGGACCGGCGCAACCCGCAGACCACGCAGTGGGAGCGTGTCCAGCGCCTGTTTGACCTGCTCTTGTAAACGGGACCGCCGCGTTGACCGGTTTGTGATAGATGTGAACTGCGCAGGGTTATGCCTTAACGTCAGTTTTATTTAATTTGCCCGCAAATGAGACAGTCGTGCGTCGGCGGTCGCGTAATCGCCGCAATCACGGGCACGTTGCCCGCATGGAGGGCAGACCGCCGACGCGGGGCGCGACGTTCGGTCGCCAGCGGGAACAAGCGAGCATCGACGAGTTGCTGACGCGCGTCGACGGCCCGAGGGTCATGCTCGTGGAGGGTGAGCCGGGTATCGGGCGGACCCACCTGCTCGAGGAGGCCGCGCGGATCGCCGCCGACGAGGGTTTCTCGGTGGTGGACCCGGATACGGCCCCCGAACTGCGCCGGCCCGCGGACCTGGAGTCTTTGCTGTCGGTACTCGACGAGCCTGGTCCGCCTTCGCCGTCGGCAGGCGGACAGGACCGTTCGGCCGAGCGGCTGCGGGTCGCACTGGAACGGCGGGCCCGTTCCACCTCGCTGCTGGTCGTGCTGGACGATCTGGACTGGGCCGATCCCGAGACGCTCCTCGCGCTGCGGACGCTGCCGAGCCGGCTCGCATCGTCTCCCGTGTGGTGGATTCTCGCACGCCGGACCGGTTCCGGCGGCGCCGAGCCCGATCGGCTGTTCTCCCGGTTGAAGGCGCGCGGCGCCGTCCTGTTCCAGCTCCGTCCTCTGCCGGATGAGGCCGTCTTCGAGCTGGTCACCGCCACTCTGGGCGCGTGCCCTGATGCCGACCTGCGCGTGCTCGCAGACAAGGCCGGCGGCAATCCGCTGCTGCTTCTCGAGCTGATGAACGGACTGCTCGAGGAGGGCTGTGTGGTGACCGCCCGGGGCCACGCTCGCCTCAGCGCCTCGCGGTTGCCGGAGCGGGCCCGTCTCGTCGTCCAGGGCCGCCTGGAAGATCTGGATCCGGAGGCACGGCGGCTTCTCGAGGTGGCTGCGCTGCTGGGGCCCGCGTTCCACCCCCTGGTCGCCGCAGACCTGCTTGGCATCACCCCCTCCGAACTACTGCCGTCACTGGAGGCGATACTGGCGACCGAGTTGCTGGCAGCGCATGAGGACGCTCTGGTGTTCCGGCACGACCTGGTGCGCGAATCGCTGATCACGGATATCCCCGGTCCCGTCCGGCAGGCTCTGCATGTGCAGATCGGCAGGACCCTGCTGGAGCACGGCGGGAGGGTGAAGGCCGCGGCGGCCCACCTCATGGCGGGGGCGGTCTCAGGCGTCCCGGAGGTCCTCCAGAGCCTGGACCGGGCGAGCGCGCAGATGGTCGACACCGACCCGGCGGTCGCCGCCGAGCTGACCCAACGGGCGCTCGAGCTCACCGAGCCCGCCGATCCGCTGTGGTTCGCGCGCACGATGACGGCGATGCGGACGCTGGTCACCGCCGGTGACCTGATGGGGGCCGCGGATTTCGCGGAGGCCGCGCTCGATCGATGCGCCTCCGGCCCGTCGACCGCCGAACTGCTGACCGCGCTGTCCTTCGTCCTGGTGCCGATGGGGCAGGCCGCCAAGGCGTCGGACACGGCCAAGGCCGTGCTGGACATGCCTGATCTGACCGACGAGGTGCGCGACCGCGCCGAACTCGCTCTCCTGCAGGCCGAAGTCGGGCTCCAGGAGAGCGGAAGCGCGCTGGAACGGGCCAGAGAGATCCTCAAGGCGGTCGACGTGCCTGGCCGTGGCCTGATGACCGGGGCGCTCATCGTCCTGGCCGTGAACGACTGGGACAAGGGCGATCTGATCGGCGCACTCGACCTCACGCGAACCGGTGTGCGGCAGGTGTCCAACGACGGCGTCCATGAATGCCGGCTTCACCCAGGTCTGATATTGGCCTCGTTCCTGGTGGACGTCAGGCTCATGGACGAGGCGCGGCGGACGATGGTGCTGGAGACCGGCGGAGCCGAGGGGATCGGACGCGACGGCTGGGCGGCCGGATCGGCGATCGTGCGATCTCGCATCGACCTCGCTGAGGGGCGTCCAGAGGAGGCGATCCGCGGGGCGAGGGCGGCTCTGGAAGCCGCCGACGCGGTCGGGGCGCGCCTGCTGGGCGCCTGCGCCAGGTCCACGCTGTCCATCGCGGCGCTGCGCTCCGGCGATCTCGAGACGGCCGCCGAGCACAGCCTCGGAGGCAAGGACGCGGGCGGCCCGGCGTCCCCTCCCTTCGACCTGACCCGAAGCGAGTTGATCCGGGCGCAGGTGACCGAGGCGCGTGACGGGCCGCGAGCCGCCCTGCCCGGAGTGAGCCGACTCCTCGACGGCCTGGCGACGCACAACAGGGTGCTGATCTGCGATCCGACCGCGGCGGCCTGGCTGGTCCGGACGGCGGTCGCGGTGGGTGAGCCCGGGCATGCCGAGAAGGCCGTTGCCGCGGCCGACCGGCTCGCCGACATGAACCCGGGGCTGCCCAGTCTGTCCGCCGCCGCCGAGCACGCCCGCGGGCTGCTCCACGGCGATCCGGACCTCCTGCGACACGCCGGGGCGGAGCACGCCGACCACTGGTCATCCGCGTCCGCCTACGAGGACCTCGGCATGCTGCTGAGCGGACTGGGCGGCGCACGCGGTCGTACGATCCAGTGGTTCGACGAGGCTCTCTCACGCTACGCGGCGGCCGGCGCCGAGCGGGACGCGGCCCGCATCCGCGGGCGCCTGCGGCGGATGGGGGAACGCCGCAGGCACTGGGAACGCCGCGATCGGCCCGTGACCGGCTGGGCCAGCCTCACCGGGACCGAGCAGCGGATCTCCGGGCTCGTCTCCCAAGGGCTCACCAACCAGCGCATCGCCGATCAGTTGTTCGTCAGCGTCCACACCGTCGCGTTCCACCTGCGGCAGGTCTTCCGCAAACTCGACATTCGCTCGCGCGTCGAACTGGCGCGGCAGGTCCTCGAACACTCCGACGACCCTCCCGACGCGCATACCAAGAAGAGCTCCGACGGCCCGGAGGCCGAGTAGCCCGCCGCCCACAGACGCCCTGGACCGGAAACGCAACGGACCGGCAAGGGCAGCCGGGTAGCAGCTTGCCGGAGCGTCGACGGCAGTGATCGTCCGCAGATCAGTGCCTCTTGGACATTTCCCTACCTGCGTCTTCGGCTGGCCGTGCCCTGACAGGGAAGGCCGCGATCATGGGCCCGGAATCCGTGTTCATCGTCGTCCTGGCCACCGCGGCCGTCGTCCTGCTCTCCCGGGCCCTGTCGGCGCGCATAGGGATGCCCGAAGCGATCCTGCTCGTCGTGCTCGGCGCGGCGATCGCGTTCCTGCCCGGCATGCCCGAGATCGAACTGCCGCCGGAAGTGGTGCTGCTCGGCTTCCTGCCCCCGCTGGTCTACTACGCGGCGTTCTTCAGCGCCCCGCGCGAGGCGAAGGCGGAGGCCGTGCCGATCACGACACTCGCGATCGGCCTGACAACGGTGACCACCTTCGCCGTCGCCGCCGTCCTGCGGTGGGTTCTGCCCGACCTGGGCTGGGCGGCGGCCCTGGCCCTCGGTGCCGCCGTCGCCCCCACCGACCCCGTCGCCGCAATCTCGATCATGAAGCGGCTGAACGCGCCGGTTCGGATCGTGACCATCATCGAAGGGGAGAACCTCATCAACGACGCCGTCGCGCTCACCGCCTTCGTGCTGGCCGTCGAGGCGCTGACAACGCCCTTCAGCGTCGGCCACGGCATAGCGCGGCTGGCCGGAGTAGTCGCCGGCGGCGTGGCGTACGGCCTGGCAGTGGGGTTCGTCGCGTCCCGCCTGCGCCGCCGGATCCGCGATCCCGGCAGCCAGATCGTCGTGTCCCTCCTGACGCCGTACCTCGCGTTCGTCCCGGCCGACGAGCGCGGCTTCTCCGGGGTGCTCGCCACCGTCTGCGCGGGCTTCTACCTCGGCACGCGCGGAGAGGGCGTGCTCCAACCGGCGTCTCGGCTGCCCGGTCACCTGTTCTGGCAGGTGCTGGTCTTCCTCCTGGAGTCGGCACTGTTCGTCTTGCTCGGCCTTGAGATACGCGTCATCGTGCGCCAGTTGACCGGCGCGGCATGGCCGTCGGCGATTCTCGGCGCGGCAGCGGTCGCGGCTGTCATCCTGGCCCTGCGGCTGGCCTGGACGCAGTTCGTCTTCCCGCTCTCCCGGTACCTGCCCGGCCGGCACATCGCCTTCGATCATCTGCCCTGGCGCGGCAGGCTCGCCATCGGCTGGAGCGGCATGCGAGGCGCGATCTCACTGGCGATCGTGCTGTCCCTGCCGGCCTCCGCGCCGGGCCTGCCGCCGGAACGGCGCGGCGAGCGGCTCTTCGTGACCGGCGCCGTCGTGTTCATCACCCTGATCGGATGTGCGACCACGATGCCCGGCCTGCTGAGACGGCTGGGCCTGGCCGAGTCCGACCGCGTCCGGATCGAGTACCGGGAGGCGAAGATGGCCGTGGTGGAAGCCGCCCTGGCCCGGCTCGACGAACTCATCGAGAACGGCGAGGTCGATGGTCGCACCGGCAGGACCTTCCGCCAGCTGTACGAGGACCTCCTGGAACAGATCGGCACTGAGTTCGGCGAGGACCTCGACGAGGAGGTGACCGACTCCCTGAGCCTCCGCCGCGAGTTGGTGCGGACACAGCGAGAGAAGCTGCGCCGGCTCTACTCCAAGGGCAAGATCAGCGTCGAGGGCCTGCGGGCCGTGGACCGATGGCTCGATCTAGAGGACCCCGACATCCGGGAAGTCGGCTGACCGGGGGCGCTGCCCACACCTGTCAACTCTGAGGATGTGCCGGACCGGACGGACGGGCAACGCTCTCTATAGAGAACGTGCACGACCGGGAACCGACCATCACGGGGGAGGTCAAGGAGCGGGAGAGCCGCGGACTGCGGCATCGCAAGCAGCGGCGCACCGGCCGGTTGAGTACCGGATGTTCCCGCTCGGCGACATCGACGCCGACCGGGGCGACGCGAACCTCGCCGACGGCGTGCTGACCGTGACGGTTCCCAAGTCCACGACCGAGAAGGACCGCCACGTCGAGGTCAAGGACTGACCCTTCCAGGGCGCTTCGACCACATCCGCTGGAGGAGCCGGTGATCGTCCGTTGTGAGCACTGCGGAAAGAAGAATCGTGTGCCGGCGGCCGCTGACGGCGGTCCGGTCTGCGGGAACTGCCACCGGCCGCTCCCATGGATCGCAGAAGCCGGAGACGAAGACTTCGCCGAGGTCGCCGAGCGCTCCTCGGTGCCGGTCATCGTCGACCTGTGGGCGACCTGGTGCGCGCCATGCCGGACGGTCAGCCCGGTACTGGAGCACCTCGCCCGCGAACTGGCCGGGCGGCTGAAGCTCGTGAAGATCGACATCGACCGGGCGCCGAAGATACAGGAGCGCTTCGCCGTTCGTGCCGTTCCCACGCTGCTGCTGATGCGTGACGGGAAGGTGATCGACCAGCGAGCGGGCGCCGTGCCCGCTGGGCCGCTCCGGACGTGGGTGGAGGGAACCCTTGGAAGAGACACCTGATCTGAACGGCGCCTACCCCCGGCTCGACCGCGAGCAGATCGGGCTGGTCGCGGCATACGGCGAACAACGCCCGACCCACCGCGGCGATGTCCTCTTCTCGGAAGGGGACCGGGACTACGCCTTCTTCCTGGTCCTGGCCGGGACGGTGGAGATATTGGACAAGGGCGAAGTCATTCGCGTGCACGGTCCGGGACGCTTCCTCGGCGAACTGGGCCTGCTGACGGGTCAGCCCACGTTCCTCACGGCCCGCGTCGCCGAGCCGGGCGAGGTGATCGCGATGCCGCCCGGGCGGCTGCGCGAGCTGGCCGCCCAGGAACCCTGGTTCGGCGATCTCGTCCTGCGGGCGTTCCTCATCCGCCGGTCGCTGCTCATCGCGCAGGGCGCCGGGCTGCGGATCATCGGCTCGCGGTTCTCCGCTCGCTGCCGTCGACTGCGCGACTTCGTCGTGCGCAACCGACTGCCCCATCGATGGATCGACCTCGAGGACGACGAGGACGCGGAGACGCTGCTCAGGGGGCTCAGCATCCCGGTGTCGGAGACACCCGTCGTGATCCTGGACGGGAAGCGGGTGCTGCGCAATCCGGGGGACGACGAACTCCCCCGGCTTCTCGGGCTGCCGCCACCGGCACCGGCCTCCTCGGCACACGATCTCCTCATCATCGGCGCGGGTCCGGCCGGGTTGGCCGCGGCCGTGTACGGCTCCTCAGAGGGGCTGGACACGATGGTCGTCGATGCCATCGCCACCGGAGGGCAGGCCGGGACGTCGTCCAAGATCGAGAATTACCTCGGTTTCCCCGCCGGCATCTCGGGCGCGGATCTGGCCGATCGGGCGGTCATCCAGGCCGGGAGATTCGGGGCGAAGCTCCAGGTGCCCGGCGAGGCCACGGGGCTACGGGTACGCAGCGACCGGTACACCGTCGACCTCGGCGGGGGCGGCGAACTCTCCGGCCGGACGGTCGTCATCGCGACCGGCGCCCGCTATCGCCGGCTGGACGTCCCGCACCTGGAAGACTTCGACGGCGCCGGGGTGTACTACGCGGCGACCCAGGTTGAGGCGCTGCAATGTCGGCACATGCCGGTGGCCATCGTCGGCGGCGGCAACTCGGCCGGCCAGGCGGCCGTGTTCCTGGCTCGGCACGCCACCCGTGTCCTGCTCTTCGTCCGGGGTGCGGAGCTCGGCGAGAACATGTCGCGCTACCTCGTCGATCGGATCGAGCACTGTCCCGAAATAGAGGTGTTCCTCCACACAGAGATCCGTGAAGTGCACGGACACGATTTTCTGGAGGAGGCAGTCGCGGTGAACAACCGGACCAGTGAAGCCCGCCGATTCGAGATTCGCGCGTTGTTCGTCTTCATCGGAGCCGCGCCCTGTGTCGACTGGTTGGCGGACACGGTCGAACTCGACGACAAGGGATACGTGCGCACCGGCGGACCTCAAGCCCTGCCGTTGGAGACCAGCCTGCCCGGCGTGTTGGCCGTCGGTGACGTGCGAAGCGGTTCGATCAAGCGTGTCGCTTCGGCGGTGGGGGAGGGGGCGATGGCCGTCCGCATGGCATTCGTGCGCCTGAACCGATAAACGGCTGTGGGGCGTGAGATGAGCAGTGACCAGCGAATACGCGCAGCCGTCACGCCGGCGCGCGTGGGCCTGAGGCGGCTGCGGACGCAGCCCACGGCCTTCGAGATCGCTCGCCTAGCCGTGACAGCGGTTCTCGCGTTCGCGTTCGCGTCGTGGTTGCCCGACACCAGTCCAAGGCCCGTACTCGCCCCTCTGACCGCGATCCTCGTCCTCCAGATCACGCTGTTCCAGACCATTCGCCATGTCTGGCAGCGCGTCGTCAGCGTCGTGGTCGGTGTGATAGTCGCGGCACTGCTGTCGAGCCTGGTGGGATTCAGTTGGTGGAGCCTGGGCCTGACCATCACCGCCGCGCTGATCTGCGGAGTCTTGATGCGGCTCGGCAACTATGTCCTCGAGGTGCCGATCAGCGCGATGCTCATCCTGTCTCTCGGAACCGGCGCCGCGGCCACGGGACGGATCGTGGAGACCCTCGCCGGCGCTCTCACCGGCCTGATCGCCGGACTCCTGACCTCACCCGTCAGGATCCAGGCAGCAGAGGAGGCTTTGGAGGGTCTGAGCGACATCATGGCCCACCACCTCCATGACATCGCCGACGCAGTTGAAAAGGGTACCGAGCCGCGCACGTACGGCGAATTGCTCGCCCAGGCCCGCTCCCTCAGCCGGGACGTCCAACGCGTGGACGGCGAACTCGCACAAGCCGAGGAGAGCATCCGACTCAATCCGCAGGGGGTCGGAATGTTGCGGGCAATGGTGGCGCTACGGGAGACCCTGGCCGCGTTGGAACACTGCGGGATCACCATCCGCGGCCTGGCCCGCTGTCTCGCCGACCACGCCAGCGACTCCGAGTCAGAGCGAGAGGACCCTCTGTCCCAGAGCGACGCTCGCAGCCGCCTGGCCACGGCGCTGGGACATCTGGCCTCGGCGCTGAGCACCTACGGGCGAATGCGCCGCCAGCAGTTCACCACAGGAACGACCGACCTCGAGGACCCTCTCGCCTATCATCTGACCGCCGCGCACGAAGAGCGCGTGAGACTGGGCGAGTTGTTGTGGGCCGACAGCCCCGATTGGCCGCTCCATGGTGAGGTCCTCGTTCATCTCGACCGCTTGAGAAACGAACTGAAGTCCGAGCGGCGGATGCTGACCAAAGGACGCCCAAACCGCCGACTCGGCATCCCCAAGCCTTCGCCGCCCGCCACACTCAGCCCGATCCGGCGGCGAACAGACCTACGCCGAACACGCTCCTGACCGCCTCCCCGTCGACAGGCCCGAGCGCCTTCAACCCGGAACGTCGTTCAGTCCACTGAGGACCCCAATGCCTCGGCGCCGTCTGGGCCTGGATCAGGCAGATGAGAACGGCGTCTACGACGACGCGGCCCGTGCCGCGGCCTTCGCCACCGCCCAGATCCGGCGGCACCTTGTCACCAACCTGCATTCCGCGCAGGACGCCTGCTGGGCGGCCTCCGATGCCCTCCACGTCGCAGCCCGAGTCACCGGCCACCGTCACCACCACCGCGCCGCCGATGCCTGCTCGACACCCTTGCTCAGCTGCGCAGCCTCCAGGAGCGTCACGTCCAGGCCGACGCTGCTCGAAGAGCCGCCGTCCATACGCGAGAAGCACGACCAGCGGGCGGCGCACCCTCACCTTCGCTGGCCGACCCGAACGCGCAAGCGCGCCTGGCCATGGCCGCCTTCCCGAACGCGTGGCCTGTCAATGTTGCCCACCACCGCAGCCACCCCACACAAACCCAGGCACTGCACCGCTACCTGCGCTGGCGCAGCGCCAACGCTCGCTACCCCGACGTACTTGCCGCCCAACGAAAGGAACGCGCCCGCATCCGCAGCGAGAAGGTCGTCCGCTGGGGCAGACGCTCACCCAACGTCGCAGCCTGAGCGACCGCGAACCGCAGCCCCGGAGCGCCGAAAGGGACAAGTTCACGAAGAGGACAGCGACTGAAGGACGACTCAGGAGGCGGACGGCTCGATCTCCCCCGCAAAGACGATGACCTGGTCGATGAGGCTCCGCCGCAGATGGACGACATCGGTTCCCGCCAGGCGGGGGCCTCCGTCCGGCGTGGTGAAGACCCACTGGTACCGGGCCCACTCGTCAGGCATGTCCACCGCTGAGCAGCGCGCCATCGTACCGGTCCCCGCCGGGTGGCGCCGGATGTCCAGCACGAACCGCTCGACCGCCGCGATTCCTTCGCTGCGGCCCAACGGCCCCCAGAAGACCACGTCCGTGGTCAGGGCCTGGGAGAGCAGAGCAGTCACATAGCTGTCGGCCGAGGCGTTGAACGCGGCGATGAACGTGTCGATCGCGGAGCGCGCCGTCTCTTCCTGCATGCCCCAGTAATACCAGGCGTTGCGCGTGCGCTCGTCCCGCGAGCCGCCTTCCGATCACGGTGGACCATCCCGGTCACAGCACCAGATACGCCGCTGAGGCTGGTGGCGGACGTGGCTAACAAACGATCAAGAGGCCGGTTCGCGAGAGCCCTCTCCCTCCTTGCCTCCTTCGCCGTCATGTGCGGAGAAAGGCGTGGATTCTGCTGGCGAGAATCGCTGTACGCCTCTGACGGACGACGAGGAAAGGGCGGAAGCGCTGCTTTCAGGTACGGGTGAGGAGGACGCTCCGGACCTGCGAGCGGACGAGAGCGCGGTCGAAGACGCGGACGTCGTCGATTCCGCCTCGCCAGTGGTCGATGGGGAGGACTGGTGCCGCCGCCATGAGGGAAGTGCGTCCGGTCTGCTGCTGGGCCGCGTCCTCACCGAACGCTGCCACCTGCTCAGACATTGCGGCCGGAGCGAGGACGCCGCCGCCTGCGGCGGCGAAGCGGTGGCGGTGCTCGGCCGAACGGAGGCGCCGCGCCTCGTCATCGCCCGCGCCTACGCCGCCCTGGCCGTCGCCAGGGCCGAGAACGGCGAGCTCGACGATGCCTGTGCGGCGGCCTTCCGTGCGATCGAGGATGCCGAGAACGCCGATCCCGCCGAGGACGTCGACGTGCTGAATGTGGCAGGACTGCTCGGCGACCTGATGAAGCCCCTTCTCACCGCGAAGCGCACACCCGACGCCGAATGGGTCGCCCGCCGCACGGTCGAAATGCTTCGCAGCGTTGCGGTCCGCAACCTCGCCAGCCGTGAGGACCTGGCGCGGGCGCTATTCCGGCACGGTGTCTGCCTCAAGGGTCTCGGACAGTTGGAGTGGCTTCCCCCGGTACAAGAGGCCATCCAGTTGCTGCGCGACCAGCAGGCCGACGGACTCGGAACCAGCCAAACTCGGGAGAACCTCAATCTCTACATGCGGTTCCGAGCGCAATTCCTACCGCGGAACGTGGCGGCGCTGCAGTCGGGCACCGGAGTGGAGCGCATCGACCGTCACGGCCGAAACGATCCATGCCCCTGCGATTCCGGCCGCAAATACAAGCGCTGCTGTCGGCAGCCGGGCGCGAACCGACCATAAGCCTTGGTCGGCCCGCCGCAGCAGAGACGAGGCCCCGATCGGGTCCGCAGCTGCAACGCACGCTCCCGCCCTGCGTCCGTGCTGCGGCCCAGCGCGTCCAGGAACGCGCGCTTCCGCGACATCGATTGAAGTACTTCATCAGCTCCTCTCTCCGATGCCGTATCCACACCTCCCTCGGAAGTTCTCCAGTGTTCCATGGCCGCACGCCCTTGTCCGCTATATCTGGGTCAGTGTCGCGATGATGAATTGTTATTCCATGTTTTTCTATCCGCGTGAGACGACCCCATTTCGAGGCTGTATCACCCCCCGTCGGGTGCCGATCCGTTCAGAATCGCCGAGCCGACAACGAGCCGATATGGGCCGTTGACGGTCTGCTGGCCGGGCACGGGGAGACGAGACCGCCCGTGCCGTCGCGGGGCTCCTCAGGGCAGCGCTGGAAGCCGCTCCGTGAGAGGAGCTCAATGACCACCCCGTCCTGGGCCTGCGCCGGGCGGGGCGGTAGGCCGAGGGCCTTGTCGCGGCGCGTCCAGCCCGTGGTCGCGTAGGGGACCGATCGACAGGCCGCGGTCGCGTATCCACTCCAAGAGCGGCGGCAGCGCGTCGAGCGTGTTCCTCCACGAGTCGGGTGCCGATGTGCAGTCGGAGTCGTGGAGGAGCACGGTTCCTCCACCGTCGAGGTCGCGCGTGAGGGTCGCGAGGATGGAGGCGGGGGTCGCCGCGCGCGTCCAGTCCCTTCCCCAGTTCGTCCAGAGAACCGGTGTGAGGCTTAGGCGGCGGGCCGCCCGCAAGGCCGAGAGGCTCAGCACACCGTAGGGGGGCCGGTACCATCGCGGCACCGTCCCGGTGACGTTGACGATCGACTCCATCGCCCGGGCCAGGTCGTCGTAGGTCGCGGCGGGCCCACGCAGCAGCATGCAGCGGTGCTCCCATCCGTGGACGGCGATCTCGTGTCCTGACTCGGCGAGGCTCCGGCCCAGGTCCGGGGCGGCGTTGAGCATCCGGCCGAGCAGGAAGTAAGTGGCCTTCACCCCGTGCTCCCGCAAGACGGTCAGGAACGCCGGCGTCGAGCGCGGGTCCGGACCGTCGTCGAACGTGAGCGCCACATGGCCGGGTTCGCCGACGCCGGCCAGCCCGGGGAACAGCTGCCGGCGCAGCGGCCCGATCGACGTGACGGCCGGCGAGGCATGTGCGGTGGCGAGGACACCTGCCGCCGTCACGGCGAGACGCGTGGCGCTCATCGGGACGCCTCCACCATCTCGGAAACCTCCATGGACGCGGGCCGGCCGGTGGCCGCGGGGACTCGTCCGGTCGCCAGGGCGGCGACGATCGCCGCCGGGTCGGCGGCTCCGGTGGACTCGATGGCGCGGGGTGCCGTCAGCGTGGCGAACAACGCCTCGGGCAGCTCGTCGGGTCTGCGTGCCCACGGCGCCCATCCGGACTCCTCCAAAGCGGCGGCGTTGGTCCTGCCGTGTCCCGGAAGGCAGCGGTAGCTGATGACGGGCAGGCCGGACGCCAGCGCCTCGAGGGAGCTGAGGCCGCCGGCGTTCTGAACCACGAGGTCACAGGCGCGCATCAACGTGGGCATGTCCTCGACCCAGCCGAGCGTGACGCCGACGCCGGAGCGGGCGAGCGCCTCCCGCAGCGCGGTGTTGCGCCCGCACACGACGACCGGCGTGACCAGCCGGGACGCGGCCACGTCCCGTGCGGTGGCCGCCACGTCCCCGGATCCCCAGGCGCCTGCGACCACCAGGGCCAGGCGGTCGTCGTCCGGCAGGCCGAAGTGCAGCCGTGCCAGCTGCCGTTCGAGGACGGACGAGGCGGGCCGAAAACCGGGTCGTACGGCGGGCGCGCACACCTGGACGTTGGCCGCGCCGAGCCGTCGCGCCTGCGCCGCCGCCGTCGGGTGCAGCGCCAGGTGGGCGTCGGCCCTTTCGGCGATCCATAGAGGGTGCACGGACATGTCGGTGAGGTAGGTGACGACCGGGACTCGGAGCGCGCCGCGCCGCCGCAGCCGGCCCAACGCCTGGCTCGCGAGGGGGTAGGTCGACACGACGACGTCGGAGCCCGCCGCCGTATGGGCGAGGCGACGGGCGGCCAGCCCGCTCAGGGCACGTGCCGCCGCCGCGAGTTTCCTGCGCCGGTCCAGCGCGGTGAACAACCGTTCCCAGCTTTCCGGGGCGGCTCGCAGTTGCAGCGCGTACGTCTGCCGAAGGAGGCGGCCGAGGGAGGCTGGGAGGAGGTCGAGCAAGTCGTGGCGGTCGACGGTGAATCCGGCTTCGCCGAGCCGGCGGGCCAGCTCGCTCGCCGCACCGTCGTGCCCGGCGCCGACGCTCGCCGACACGATCGTGACGTGCCGTCTCGTGCCGGGGTGGATCAAGGAGGGGGTCACGACCTGGTGCCTTCTGTCTCGACGCGACGGAACTCGGCCGTCGCCGGCCGGAGGGGGAGTCAGGGAAGGGATCGCTCGTCGCCGCGCGTTCCGCGTCGGCGGCGACCGTCACGACCGGCGGGCGCGCCGGATGCGCAGGCGTCCGCACAAGGTGCCGCGGTGCTCGACGCCGACGGTGGTGAACCGCCCGTACACGATGGCCAGCCAGCAGAACCCGCCGACCGCGACCACTTCGGCGTGCTGCTTCCGGCCGGCCAATCGGCCGCCGGTGAACAGCACTACCGGGAGGGTCGAATCGGCCGGCAGCCGGCCCCAGGCGATGGCGCACGGGCGTCCGCAGGAGACGGCGCGCCGGGCGCCCCGCAGCATCTCCGGCGCCACCGATGACCGCACGAGGACGTCGACCAGGGTCTCTGCCTCGTACATCTCCAGCGCGGGCCGCTCCTTAGCTGCCCGGACGAGCCGAATCGCCCACGGGGTGCCGGTCAGGCACTGCTCGACGGGCGCCGCGCTGGTGGCCATGGGGTGATCTCCTTCCGTGCCCAGCTCATGGGGCACGGGATCAGCGTCGTCGTTTCGAGAGCGAAGAACAGTAACGCGGCTATCCGACTCGGGGTGGCACTAGGTTCACCTTTGACCATCCCGCCTGCTCCAGGAGCGCCGCCTGCCCCGGAGTGCCCATCGAGGCGATCGCCGATCTGTGCGGGCACTCCTCTCCGGCGGTCACCGGGGAGGCCTACCGGTACCAGCTCAGGCCGGTGATCACTCGGGGCGCCGAGGTGGCCGACGCGGTGTTCCGTTCGGGCAAGTCGGCGTAGGCCGTATGGCGGTGGCTCCCCGGTTGGCTTCGAACCAGGGGTGTCCTACTGCGAACAAGGACGTTGTCCAAGCCTCCGACCTTGATCGAGTGCGGGTGCTTGTCGGTGCGTGTCGATGGGGTCTGTGATGCGGTGCGCTCATGTCTCAGAGGCGCTGAACGAATCATCCCCGCATGCGCGGGCTGCGGTCGGGAGCAGGCTGTCCATACAAAGCAGGGCCCGGCTGGTGCCGGGCCCTGCGATGGAGCACTCGTTGAGTGTTAGTTGCGCCGGCGCTGTGTGCCGGCGAAGGGTGTTCAGGTCCGCGGTGCTGTTCCGCGTGCGAGCAGTTTTGCGGCCACCGGCGCCATGAAGGCGACGGTGCCCACAACTGAGGCCAGCGAAGCCAGGCCGGCGACGACCAGCGTCGAACGTGGCCCGAAGGTCTCGGCCAGCCAGCCGATCAGGGGATAGCCGACAAGCGAGCTCCCGGTGATCACCAGCAGGTACAGGCCCATCACCCTGCCGCGCAACTCCTCCGGGGCGCCCAGATGCGTGAGCGAGTAGGCCGTCGTGGTGAAGGTCATCAACGCCATGCCCGTCGGTAGCTGCATGGCAGCGAAGGCCCAGTAGTGCGGCATCAGTCCGGTCGCGGTCACCAGGATCCCGAAGACCGCCGCCGCGGCCAGCATGTCCCGCATACTCGGCTGCTTCCGACGGGCGGTGAGCAGTGAGCCGACCAGCCCGCCGACTGCCGCCATCGCCGTGACGAGGCCGAATGACGAGGCTCCGGTATGGAAGACCTCTCGGCTCATCAGGGCATCGGTCACCGCGAAGTTCATGCCGAACGCGGAGACCAGCAGCATGATGGTCATCAGCATGAGCAGGTCGCGGCGCTGCCGGACGTAGCGCAGGCCCTCGCGCAGCTGGCCTTTTGCCCGCGGCATCGGAGCCTTGACGTACAGCTCGTCCTCACGCATGAGGTAGAGCCCGAGTTCCATGGCGGCGAACGACGCGGCGTTGATGAGGAAGACCGGACCGGTGCCGACGGCGGCGATCAGCACGCCGGCGACGGCCGGGCCGAGGATCATCGTTGTGTTGAACAGCGCGTTGTTCAGGCCGATGGCGTTGGACACGTCGCGTGGCCCCACGACCTCGAAGGTGAACGCCATCCGGGCCGGGCTGTCCACTGTCACGGCCAGGCCGAGGCCGAACGCCAGGGCGTACACATTCCACACGCTGACGGAGCCGGTGACGGTGAGCAGGCCGAGCACGAGCGCGAGCGTGCCCATCACCGCCTGGCTGATCATGAGAATGCGCCGCTTGGGGTACCGGTCGGCCAGGACACTGCCGTACAGGCCGAACAGCAGCGCCGGCAGCAGTTGCAGACCGGCCGTGATGCCGACCGCGGTGCCGCTGCCGTGCGTCAGTTCTAGCACCAACCAGTCCTGTGCGGTCATCTGCATCCAACCGCCGATGCTGGAGATGCCCTGACTCGGCATGAGCAGCCGGTAGTTGCGATGGTTCCGCATCGAGCGGAACAGCCTGAGGTCCTGCTGAGCCGCTTGAGGAGCGCTGCTCGGCGAGCCCTCCCTGGCGGAGTCGGCTCCACCTGCACCCGAGATGTCGGACATTGTTGGTCCTTTCGTTTGTGTGGTCTTGCCGTGGCGCCTCTGCACGCCACCGCAGGGACCGTCCTGTCAGCGCACGGCAAAGCAAGAGGTCGGCTGGGAAGGGTGAGAATCGCGACACTGGATGTGTCGGGCGACTCCGACCTCACCCAAGCGCCCAATCGTCCGCGCGCAGAACGCCCTCGCCCACTCCTTGGGGTAGCCGTCTTCGTGACGCGGCCTCACCGCGAGGCAGCTTTTGGACCGGATGGGTGCCGAATCGGCCACTTTGGCCCTGCGCGGCCAGGACGTCTTCCTCGATGAGTTCGGTGACGTCCTCTACGACGACGACGCCTACGTGGTGTCCGCCGGACGGTATGCGTCGTGGGCATGGGCATGGGCATGGGCGTGGGAGCACGGCAGTTGGTTGTGCGTCGAAGACGACGAACTGGTGCGCAGGGTCTCGGCCGACACGACAGCCGTGATGCTGCACGCCAACGAAAAGCCCATGGTCGAGTTCCGCTACGCCGAAGACGGGCGCCTGGTCACCGGCATCAACACCTTGCTCAGCCTCCGTCCCGAAGACCGCACTGGGAGCGAACCCCACCGCTTCGATGCCACACTGCGCGCACTGGAGGCCGACCCGGATAGCAACGACTACGGGCCCCTGGGGCTCCGCGGACTCTTCTATCGGGTCGCCGAAGACCTCGGCATCGGACTCCCGCACGAAGACTTGATCAAGACGCCCGTCTTCAGCGGACAGCTCCATCCTCGAACTCCGTGACCAAAACCGGCGAGGCTTTCACAACCGTCCTCACCGGCCCACACCGACTGATTCCTCACGAACAGTGACTCTTCACAAATTTGATCCAGAACCGCTTTTTGGCCGACGCACTTACGGTGATCGCCAGCTCGCACGTCACGCGCTCAAGGGCGGCAACCGCGATGACGGTGAACGATGAGTACGCCCGGTGCGGGCCCCCGCACCGGGCGTACCGGGAGGTCGTCAGTGACGTCCCACGTGCTGTGTCGGACGGATCAGCAGGTCGGCTCGCCGCTCTGCGCGGGAACGTTGATGGCGCTCCACGCGGCCTTCACCGCGTTGCACTCGGTGGTCGAGCCGGGGAACAGCTCCTTGGCCGCCTGGAGGGTCGCGACGCGGGCGCGGGCGTGGCTCCAGCTCGTCACCTTGCGGTTCAGGCCGCCCATGAAGATCTGGCCGGCCTTCTGGATGCCGATGCCCGTGACACGGGAGTTGTTGCAGGTCGGGCTGGTCGGGTTGCCGTTGGTCGGGTTCGAGCCCTCGGCGAGCAGGTAGAACCAGTGGTTCTGCGGGCCGGCCGCCGCGTGCACCTCGGTGCTCGGGATCGAGGACGAGTAGCAGTTCGGGTCGCCCAGCGCGGACGGGTTGTACATGTTGCGGATCGGGCCCTGGCCGACCAGGTCGACCTCCTCGCCGACCAGGTAGTCCGGCGGGTCGTAGGTGGAGGGCTCGTTCATGTAGTGCTCGGTCAGCGCGCCGAAGATGTCGCCGGCCGACTCGTTCATGCCGCCCTTCTCGTTGCCGCTGCCGCCGCTGGCGCCGCCGGGCGTGGTCTGGAAGATCGCGTGCCCGTTCTCGTGGCCGACGACGTCGACGGAGGTGGCCAGCTTGGTGTTCGACTGGTTGTGTCCGAAGTTGGTGTAGCTGCCGTTCCAGTAGGCGTTGACGTCGTTCAGACCCACGCGCGAGGGGAAGCCGCGGCCGTTGCCGTTGGTCCCGTTGCGGCCGAGCCATGCCTTGAGCATGTCCCATTCCTTCTGGACCGCGTACAACACGTCCACGCAGCCGGTCTCCAGGTTCGTCCCGCTGCCGTTGCCCCAGGCGCTGTCGGTGCCGGTGTAGGCCGAGCCGCCCTGGCCGCCGCACTGGTGGCCGGGACGCGAGGGGTCGGTCATGGACGTCGCCGCGGTGCTCAGGTCCACGGTGCCGTGGTAGAAGCTTCTGTCATCGGCGGCGTCGCGGACGTCGTCGAACGTCCCGACGACCTTGCCGGTCTTGGCGTCGACGAACACGTGCAGTTTCGTCTCGCCCTTCTTCTGGTGACCGGTGACGACCGTTTCGTAGACCAGGCGTCCCTTGCCTTCCGCCAGCACGGTGAGGCGGGGGGTGGAGACCGTGTCGACCTTCGCGACCTTGGCACGCGACACCGCGGCGGCCTGCGACGTCTTGATCGACGCCTTGACGCCGACGTTGAGCGTCGCGGTCTGGTTGACCGAGGTGCTCAGCACACCGCCGTCGGCGTTCGTCGTGACGACGATGTCGCCGCCGTAGACGGGCAGGCCGTCGTAGGTGCGCTGGTACTCCACGTACTGGAGGCCGCGCAGGCCCGAGGTGACGTTCGTACGGAAGATCTTGTCCTTCGGGGCCTTCTTGACCTCCGCAGGCTTGGCGGCCACGAAGGTGTCGGCCGAGACCGCCGCGAGCGTGCGAGGGTTCGGCTTGGCCGGGGTGGTGCGGGCGGTCGCTCCTGTGGCGGGGACGGACATCGCCACGGCGAGGCCGGCCGCCAGCGCCGCCGCCCCGATCGCGGTCTGGTGTCTCACAGGGGTGCTCCTTCCACGGACCCGACGGCACAGGGCGTCCGAAGCCTCACGTGGGAGCGGCCTGAGACGCCCTTGCCGCTGGGGGGATTGGGGACGAGTCGCTCATCCGGGATGAGCTGCCCCGAAGTGCACCTTGCCGGACTTGAACGTGTCAATACATTCAAAGCAGCATGAAATTTCACAAACCAAGAACTGAGGCACTGTATGCGAGCCAAATTCCCTGGTGAACATCATCCGGCCCGGCCCAGCGGAGTTACGGGCGGCACCGGACTCCGGTGATCAGAGGTTGGCCCTGAGTATCCGCGCAGCGACCTCGTCCATCTCCCGACGAAGCTTGCGCAGGCCGGGAAGACCGTGGGTGGCGGGCGTGGACCGCCAAAGCCGTCTTTTCGGAGGCCGAGTCTGGCCTCTGCAAAGGCTGGTGGCCCTACTTACGTGCGCGCCAATACTGCTCCTCCCTGTATTGGCGCGGAGACAAGCCGTAGGCGTCGCGGAACGCCTGGGTGAAGTGTTGCGGCCTGGAGAACCCCCATCGCGCCGCGATCTCGCTGATCCGACGGGTGGCGAGCAGCGGTTCGGCCAGGTCGCGGCGGCAGTGTTCCAGACGGCGTTCGCGGATCCAACCGGCGACCGTGCGGCCCTGCTCGTTGAACAGGTTGTGGAGGTGGCGCAGGGAGATGTGGTGGGCGGCGGCGATCGAGGCCGGCGACAGGTCCGGATCGCTGAGGTTCTGCTGGATGAAGGTGTGAATCTGGGCCAGGAGCGCCCGCCGGCGGGTGTGCAGCGGCACCGCGTCGCCGGCCTCCAACTCGTGGGCGAGGGCGGCGGTCAGAGCCTCCAGTGCGGGGGTGGACAACCTTGCCAGGTCAGTGGGGCTGTACTCGCCGATGTGCCGGGCGAGTTGAAGGAGGAAGGTCGAGGTGAGGGCCCCGACCCCCTGGGAGCCGGGAATCCGCACGGCGGTCAGGCGGTCGAGGTCCCGGGCCGGCAGCGGCAGCAGGTCGCGCGAGAATCGCAGCACCAGCAGACGAGCGACGGGGGAGTCCGTGGAGAGTGTCGCCGAATACGGCCGCGAGGTGTCGTAGAGAACCAGGTCGCCGACGCCGAAAGCCGTCTCCCGGCCGTTCTGCGTGGCGTTTCCCGCACCGTCCACGGCGATCCCGAGTTTGCACAGCCCGGGGTCGTCCTGGCGGATGAGCTTCGCCGTCCGGCGTATCACGTAGGGCGTCGTCGTCATCAGCGCGACCTGGAGAGAGCCCAAGTCCCAGATATCCATACGGGCTTGGAAACTCGTCTCCAGGTCCGGGTCGCAGCTGAGCTCGTAGGGAACCCAGGTCCGGGAACTGACCTCATGCCAGAAGGCGAACCGCTCGCCGGCCGCCAACCCGTTCGTGCTCACGGTGTGCATGGATGCTTTCAATCTTGGACGATTCACGTCCAGGAGCGGTCCTTTGCGTACGGACTCGCGACCTGCCCCTCAGGAGGCGCCCCTCGTCGCGATGAGGGTGCCAGGTTCCGCTGGTCAGAACTCCGGCAGGTCTCGGTGTGCAGATGCTTGTCCCTGATTGGCTTGCCGGCAGAGCCGCACACCAAGAAATGAGCTCCGACGCTCGTTGCAAGCAACGAACGCCGGAGCCGACTTAAAGGTAAAAGTAAAACGAGATGGCCCGGTGTGCCGCTACCTCAGCCGATCCGGGTGCCGCAGCTCTGGCAGACCTTGGCGTTCTCGCTGTTGTAAGTGCCGCAGGTGGGGCACGGGTACTGGTCGACGCCCATCGCCCGGCGGACGATCATCGCGATCTTGCGCATCGCTTCTCTCCTTTGATGATTCGCAGACGGCTTTTACCGCCAGCAATCCGAACTGTACACATCTGCGACTGTCGTCGGCGACGAGAAAGCGCTTCTTCGGTCATATCAGTGCAGAATGTGCACTCATCCGTAAGAGTCGTGCACGCATACTGAAGAGTGGCAATGGAATCGCTCTGCGGCGGGGGCGCAAGCCTGGCTCGTTGATGGCCGATAGGGCGATGAGCGGGGCGGGGGGCTGGAACCAGTTCACCGCCAGGCCGGTGTGCCAGGGCGGTGCGGCGCCTCGATGCGCAGCGAACAAAGCTTCTGGCGAGCGACGTGGGGGAGGCGGTCCAGGACGTGGCAGGCCGCAAGGAGCAGAGGGTGTTCGGTGTGATCGCTGGTCGAGGCGTTCTTACGCAAAGCGACGGCGAGGGCATCCGCTGGAACCGGATGCCCTCGCCGTGGGGTCCTGGGGGCCGAAGCCGCCGCTATGAGGATGGGCAGAAGACGTGCTCCATGGCCTTGCCCATGGCTTGGCCCGATCTGGAGTTGTCCTTATTGCTCAGGGCGGCCGAAATCGAGAGTTGGCGGTGGCCGTCCTCTGAGTAGAAGGTCATGGCGATGAGGCAGGGGCCCGCCCATGATGTAGTGGTCGAGTTTGCTCCATGAGCGCGAGAAGCTCCCCGTCGGATGGTATTCCTGGGGTCCGTCCCATGGTCGGGGTTGATCAGGTCGAGCACATGTTGCAGGTCGGCGATGGCCCGCCTGCGGCGTCGACGGCGACCACGACGGCCGCAAAGACCGCTACAACCCCGCCGACGCCATCCACTACCTGACACGCGACGTGTCGTCGAAGAGGGCCGCCCGCCATAGATGATCAGTTCCGCCAGTGTGTCCGGCCGGCCGAACGTTCCTACGCGCTGCGGGATCTCGCTGGCGGACCAGCCGAGGCGTGCGCTGGCTTGTTCGTCCGTGGAGATTTCTCAACCGGGTTCGGTGACCTTGGCGGCGCCTTCCGGTGTGTTCTCCGGCTCGGAGGACGTGAGCACGGGGTGTTTGCGCAGGGCGATCCGGTCGATCTTGTTGGCGGGCGTCCGCGGCAGTTCGGGCAGGATGAGGATCCGGGACGGCCGCTTGTACGCGGTGAGACGCTCGGCGCAGTGGCGTTCGAGTTCCTGGAGGTCGGGTGGCGTGTCCGGTGCGGCGGACACGAACGTGACGGGCCGCTCGCCCTTGCGCTCGTCCGGTACGCCGATGGTCGCGGACTCGACCACCGCGGGATGGGCGAGCAGCGTGTCGTCGATCTCGCGGGGGTAGACGTTGAAACCGCCCACAATGATCATGTCTTTCGCGCGGTCGACGATGCGCAGGTAGCCGTCATCGTCGAAGCGTCCGACGTCACCGGTGTGGAACCAGCCGTCCCGGTGCGCGGGGATGATCTCTCCGTCCAGGCCGCGGTAATGGCGCAGCATGTGAGGCGCCCTGACCCTGATCTCGCCCACCTCCCCGGCGGCGACGGGCGTGCCGGTTCGGAGGTCGGCGACCTCTACCTCGACGAGGGGGGAGGGAATCCCGACCGAGCCTGGGCGCGGTGGTCGCCCGACCGGGTTGTAGGTGATCGGTGCCAGTTCCGTCATCCCGTACGCCTCGTAGATCGGTAGCCCGGTGACCGCCTGCCAGCGTTCCTGCAGGTCGGCGGGGATGGCCGAGCCGCCGCCCTGGCAGAGGCGCAGCGCCGCCAGATCGGCGCGGGCGAGTTCGGGGGCCGCGAGGACGCCGCCGTAGATGGCCGCCGGTCCGCCGCTGAAGACCGTCGCGCGATGCCGCTCCAGTTCCGCGACGACCGCCGCGGGGACGAAGCGCGGCACCATCACGAGCCCGCCGCGGCGGTAGACGGCGTGCAGGAAACCGATCGCCAGGCCCCAGATGTGGAACATCGGCGCCACGTTGAGCCAGATCTCCTCGTCCGGACGCGTCGGCCAGCACAGCTCGGCGCCCTCGACCGTCGTCAGCAGCGTTTCGTGGGTGTACTCAACGCCCTTCGGCAGACCGGTGGTGCCGCCGGTGAACAGAAGAGCGGCCAGGTCGTCGGGGGCCGGGCCCTCCACCGGGGCCGCCGAGTCCGCGGGTCCGGCCCGCCGGAGATCGGCGTCGGCGACCGGCAGGACGTCCAGGCCCAGTTCGGCGGCGGACGCGAGCGGACCGGGTGCGGCCGCCTCCGCGTCGGTGAGGACGAACGCGGGTGAGGCCCCCTTCAGCAGCGGGACCAGCTCCGCCGGGGTGTAGCCGGGGTTGAGGCAGGCGATGCTCCCGCCCGCCGTCCACACCGCGAAGATCGCCACCGCCATGCGAGGGCTGTTGGGCATGGCGACCGCGATCGTCGCACCCCGCGCACCCGCCTCGGCGAGACGCGCGGCCAGACCATCGACCGCCCTGCCGTACTCGGCGTAGGTCAGCGTCTCGGCGCCGCACATCACGGCCACGCGGGCGGGGGCCAGGGCGACCGCTTCGCGCAGCGCCGCGACCATCGTCGCCGGCCGGCGCCCGCACGTGCTCGAGGGGACGGATCCATCCAAGGCAGGCATGGCTGCACTCCTCTCACCAGAGTGCGTTTTTTCTATCGGTCTATCGATAGAACGTCAATAGCCCAGCTCGGACGGGCCGGGCGTGGATGAGAGGAGGAGCCGCCGCTCAGTCCTCGGGCGGCAGGCCGATCAGGTCGCAGAACGCGGCGGAGACCTGTCCGGCGTTGAACTCGTCCGGCTTGTACCACCAGTGCATCCAGCTCATCATTCCGAGGATCCCCTCGCTGACGATGCGGGTCGGGTGCCCGGCCGGCAGGACGCCCTGCTCCTGCGCGCGGGAGACGACCTCCTCGACCCGGACGACGAAGTCCCGCTCGTGGCCGCTGACCTCACGGCCGACGTCCGCCGGCAGCGAGCGGAACTCCTTCCAGTACACGGCGAACGTTCGCTGGTTGAGGGCGAGGGAGCGGACGAAGGCGTCGATGACGCGACGCAGTTGCGTCGCGGGGTCGGCGGGAGCGGCGAGGGCGTCGTCCAGCGCTCTCGTGAAGTCGCGGTCGACCTGGCGGGCGATCTCCGACATGAGGACTTCCTTGGAGCCGACGTAGTGGTAGATCGTCGGCTGGCTCATCCCCGCGCGCTCGGCGATCTCCTTCGTGGTGCCCCGGTCGTAGCCGCGGACGAAGAAGACGTCGGCGGCGACGTCCAGGATCCGGCGCCGCTTGTCCTCCCAGTCGTCGTTCCGGCTGCCGGGCTTGCGCCCCGGACGCCTGCGCGTCGTGGCCTCGTCTCGTCGTGCGGTGTCCTCTGGAATCACGCTCCGATGCTAGCCGAATGATCGATCGGCCGATCGATCGCTTTGCGGCCCGGCGGTCCGGCTGCTACAGTCCCCAAAATAAATCGATTGACCGATCGAATGAATGGGAGGTGTCGTGGTGGGAGACCGACTCTTCGACCAGGGCGCCCAGGTGCGCCGGGTCCTCGCGGCCGGCCACGAGACCGCGTACCACGAGGCCGGGAGCGGGCGGCCCATCGTGCTGCTCCACGGATCCGGCCCAGGCGTCTCGGCCTGGTCGAACTGGTCCGGAGTGCTGCCCGCACTCGCTGCCGGGCACCGGGTGCTCGCGCCCGACATCGCCGGATTCGGCAGGACCCTGTTCCAGGAGGGGACCGAGTACGGGATCAAGCTCTGGACGCGGCAGCTCTTCGCGTTCCTCGACGCCCTGGACATCCCGTCCGCCGTGCTGGTGGGGAACAGCTTCGGCGGCGGCCTGGCGCTGGCCGCAACGCTGCGGGACCCGTCCCGCGTGGACGGCCTCGTACTGCTCGGCACGCCCGCCGGGACGTTCACGATGACCGAGGGGCTCCGGGCGGGCTGGCACTACGAACCCGATCCGGACGAGATGCGGCGCATCCTGCGGCTCTTCCCGTATGACAAGAGCCTCGTCACCGAGGAGATGGTGCGGGCGAGGTACGAGGCCAGCGCCGCCCCGGGCGCCCAGGCGGCCTTCCGGAAGCTGATTCCGGAACCCGGCCCCGGGGACACGCCGGTCAAAGGCGTCCCCGAGGACAGGCTCCGCGCGATCGCCAAGCCCGCGCTCATCGTCCACGGGCGCGAGGACGAGGTCATCCCCGTGGAGCTCGGCTGGCGCCTGGCCCGCTCGATCCCGGACTCCGAGCTTCACGTGTTCGGGCAATGCGGCCACTGGGTGCAACTCGAACGGCCCGCCGCGTTCACCGCCCTCGTCCGCGACTTCGCCGGGAGGCGGGCATGAGCCTGCACGGCGTCGAGAAGGCGCTCTACGACCTCAACGTCGACCGGCGCGCCCGGGAGACCTTCAAGGAATCTCCCGCCCGTTTCGCCGATCGTTACCGGCTGACCGGGGAGGAGGCGGCGATGCTGACCGATCGGGACGTTCGCGGCCTCGCCTCGCTGGCCGCCAACCCGATGCTCGTGTGGGGGTTCTGGCTGATGCTGGCGCCCGAGGGGGAGCGCGGTGCACCTGGCTATCTGGCCAGGCTGCGCGCCGAAACACCCGCTCGGCGACCCGTCCCCGCGTCCGGCGATTCAGAGGGAGACTGACCATGGGCAGCATCGTCGGCGGCTTCCTGCTGCCCCACGACCCGATGATGTTCACGCATCCGGACGCGCCGGACGCGCCGGTGCGCGAGCGCGTGCACGAGGCGTACCGGGAGATCTCCCGGCGGCTCGCCGCGCTGGACCCGACCACAGTGGTGATCATCGGCACCGACCACTACATCCTGTTCGGCCCCGGCTGCCTGCCGCAGTTGCTCATCGCGACCGGAGACCTGGACGGTCCGGTCGAGCGGCTGCCCGGCCTGGCGCGCGGCCCGCTGCCGGACAACGCGCCGCTGGCCCGGCACATCGCCGGGCACGGGCACCGGCACGGCGTCGACTGGGCGGTCGCACCGACGTTCACCGCGGACCACTCCGTGGTCATCCCCTACCATCTGGTCGCCGAGCCACTCGGGCTGCCGGTGATCCCCGTCTACCTCGCCTGCGGCGTCGAGCCGCTGCTGCCGCTCGCCCGCGCCGTCCGCGCCGGAGAGGCGATCCGGGAGGCCGTCGAGGCCGCCGGAGAGGACGAGCGCGTCGCCGTCATCGGCAGCGGCGGTATCAGCCACTGGGTCGGAACCGCCGAGATGGGCCGGATCGACTCCGGTTTCGACCGGATGGTGCTCGACCGCGTCGCCGCCGGCGACACCGCCGCACTGGCCGGCCTGGATGACGCCGAGATGCTTGCGGAAGCGGGCAACGGCGCACTCGAAGTGCGCACGTTCGTCGCGGCGATGTCGGCCGTGGGGCCCTGCCGGGGGGACGTCATCGCCTACGAGGCCGTCCCGGAGTGGATCACCGGCCTGGGCTTCGCCGAGCTGGTCCCGCTGGAGGCCGCCGATGTCCGCTGACCTCAAGAGCACCGGAGGCCGTACGGTCTTGTGCGCGGCAGACGATGTGCCTCCTGGGCGGATGCTGCGCGTCGTCACCGGCGACGCCGGGCCGCTGCTGGTCTCGAATGTGAACGGGACGATCCATGTCACCGACGACACCTGCACCCATGCCGAGGCGTCGCTGAGCGAAGGCGATCTGGAGGGAGGCCGGGTCGTCTGCCCGGTGCACTGGGCGGAGTTCGACCTGGCGACGGGCGAGGCCCTGTGCTTCCCCGCGTCCAGACCCCTCACCGTGTACAGGGCGGTCGTCGAGGACGGCATGGTCGTCGCGTTCCTCGCGCGGAGGTCGGCATGAGCGGCATGAACGACGAACTGCTCGCACTGTCCGGGCTGGACGACGGCTGGCTCGATCGCCGCGTCTTCTGGGACCGGGACGTCTACGAACTGGAGCTGGAGCGGATCTTCGCCCGGTGCTGGCTGTTCGTCGCCCACGAGTCCCAGCTGCCGAAGCCCGGCGCGTTCCTCACCACCTGGATGGGCGAGGACAACGTGCTCGTCGTCCGGCGGCGGGACGGCTCCATCGGCGCCTACCTCAACAGCTGTCCCCACAGGGGCAATCGCGTGTGCACCGCCGAAGTGGGGACGGCCCGCGGGTTCGTGTGCAACTACCACGGATGGTCGTTCGGCCTCGACGGCGGGCTCACCGGCGTGCACGAGTCCGCGGCCTTCGGCCGGGAACCGGGCTTCGACCGCTCCCGGCTCGGGCTCACCCCCGTGGCTCAACTCGACACCTACAAGGGATTGGTGTTCGCCACGTTCGACCCCGGCGCGCCGCCGCTGTCGGACTACCTCGGCGACTTCGCCTTCTATCTCGACGTGATCCTCGACAACGACGAGGGCGGCACGGAGTTCGCGGGCGGCTCGATCAAGTCCGTCCTCGGCTGCAACTGGAAGATCGCGGCGGAGAACTTCGCCGGTGACGCGCTGCACGCCGGCTGGACGCACGCGTCCGGCGCGGAGGCCATGCTCGGCCGCGGCGTCCCCGACCTGGGCGCGGAGGACGCCGAGAGCTACCACGTCAACGCGAACGGCCACTGCTGGGAGTTCAACCTGGACGGCGTCGGGAACGCCGCCACCCTCGGTGACCCACGGGTCGTGGCCTACCTGCGCGACCATGAGAAGCGCGTCGCCGAGCGGCTCGGCGACCTGCGGGCGCGGATGGTCGGCTCGATCAGCTCGGTGAACGTCTTCCCGAACTTCTCGTTCCTGCCCGGCCAGAACACCTTCCGGACATGGCAGCCGAAGGGGCCGCACCGCACCGAGCTGCACACCTGGGTCCTGGTGAACCGGAACGCCCCCCAGGATGTGAAGGACGCCTGGCGCAAGGGAGCGATGATGACCTTCTCTCCCTCCGGCGTCTTCGAGATGGACGACGGCGAGAACTGGGAGCTGGCCACCCGGTCCAACGCGGGCGTGGTGACGCGGAAGCAGCGGCTCTACTACGGCCTCGGGTCCGGATCGGCGATCGAGCACCCCGAACTGCCCGGCAACGTGCACCGCGGACAGATCAACGACGCCAACCAGCGGGCGTTCTACCGGCGCTGGTCGCAACTCCTTCGCGCCCGCACATGGGACGAGGCGGCGTCATGACCGCGATGGAGACGTACTGGGAGGTCCAGACCTTCCTCGCCTACGAGGCGCGGTTGCTCGACGAAGAGCGGTACACCGAATGGCTCGGGCTCTTCACCGAGGACGCGCACTACTGGGTCCCCGGCGTGGAGAACCGCGGCCGGTCCGATCCGGACGGTCCCTACGCGCCGTCCCGTATGGCCTACTTCGACGACACCCTCGAGGACCTGCGCCGTCGTGTCGTCCGCTTCACCGCGCCCACCGCGTGGGCGGAGGACCCGGCCACCCGGCACCTCCACGTCGTGTCCAACATCGAGGTGGAGCCGGCGGAGACGCCCGGCGAGCTGCTCGTCCGCTCGGTGATCGTCAACTACCGGGGCCAGGGCGACATCGACGCCGCGACCCTGTACGGGCGGCGCGAGGACGTCCTGCGCCGGGTCTCGGGCGAGCTGCGGATCGCCCGCCGGCTCGTCCTCCTGCGGCACGCGGTTCTCCCCGCCAAGAACATCAACACCTTCTTCTAGGAACCGGCACGACATGACGGCAACAGGTACAGGACGGCTCGACGGCCTGGTCGCGCTGGTGACCGGCGGCGGAAGCGGCATCGGCCGGGCCATCGTCGACCGCTACGTCGCCGAGGGAGCGCGTGTGGGCGTTCTCGAACGCGACCCCGGGCGGGCCGCGGCGCTCGCCCGCGATCACGGTGACCGGGTCACGGTCGAGATCGGAGACGTCAGGGAGCCCGAAGCCCACGCCGCGTCGGTGACCCGAACACTCGACGTCCACGGCCGCTTGGACGCCTACGTCGCCAACGCTGGCGTGTACGACTACTCGACCCGCTTCGAGGACCTCGGCGAGGACCGGGTCGCGGCGGGTTTCGCCGAGCTGTTCGAGACGAACGTTCTCGGCTACATGCTCGGCGCAAGTGCGGCACTTCCGGCACTGCGCGACAGCGGCGGATGCCTCATCTTCACGGTCTCCTCCAGCGGCTTGTACGCGGGCGGCGGTGGGGCACTGTACGTCGCGTCCAAGCACGCGGTGGTCGGGCTGGTCCGGCAGCTCGCCCACGAACTGGCCCCGGACGTCCGGGTGAACGGCGTCGCCCCAGGCGCGACGCTGACGGCACTCGGCGGGCTGGCCGCCCTCGGCAGCGCCGACCGGCGCCTGGACGCGGAACTGGACGGGCTCGACCGGCACATCCCGCTCGGCTTCGTCAGCGACCCCGCCGACCACGCCGGCCTGTACGTCCTGCTCGCCGACCCACGTGACTCCCGCTTCATGACGGGAGCCATCCTGCCGAGCGACGGCGGGCTCGAAGTCCGCGGTGCGGCACGTCGACCGAAAGGCGCCCGATGAACCCGAAGCTGACGGTATCGCTCGGGCTGTGGCAGGACAGGCCCGCACGCGAAGCCCTGGAAACGGCCGCCCTCGCCGACGAGCTCCGCTTTCCGGAACTGTGGATCGGCGAGATGGCCACGTACGACGCGTTCGCCCTCGCGGTCGCGGTGGCCGCCCGGACGTCCTCGATCATGCTGACGCCCGGGCCGCTGCCGGTCGCCGTCCGCGACCCGATGATGATCGCGATGGCGGTGGCGTCACTCGCCGATCTGACCGGTCGCGTCGCCGGCGTCGCGATCGGCACCTCCAGCCCGCACGTCGTGGAGCGCTGGCACGGCCGCGAACGGCGGGATCCTCCCACCGCGCTCGCCGAGTCCGCCGAGGTCCTGCGGCACCTGCTCGCCGGAGAGCGGGCCGGCTTCGAAGGCAGAACCGTTCGCGTCCAGGACTACCGGCTTCGGCTGCCGGCACCCCGCAGTCCCATCACGATCGCGGCGTTCGGGGCGGCGGCGGTCCGCGCGGCCGCCCGGCACGCCGACCGCATGGTGGTCAGCCTGGTCACGGCGGACTCGGCGGGACGGCTCGCGGCACGGCTCCGATCCGAGTCCGATGCGGCCGGCACCAGCGCACCACCGGTCGCGGCGTGGGTGCCGGTGGCCGTGGACGGGGGCGCGCAGGCACGTGAGCAGGTCCGCCGGGCCGTCGTCGGCTATCTTGCCGCGCCCGGATACGCGCAGATGTTCGAGGAGGCCGGCTTCGGCGACGTGGTCGCCTTGGCGCGCAGCCGCCCCCATCCGTCCGAGTTGCTCGCCGCCGTCCCGGACGAATTGGTCCACGCGGTGGCGGCGCTCGGCGGGCCGGAGGAGGTCGCGGCGCGGCTCGCGTCCTACGCCGTCGACGAGATCGCCGTCCTGCCGTGCTGCACCGAAGAGGACCCGGCAGGCGAGCACACCCTGCGCACTCTGGCCGCCTGGACCGGACCGTGAACCGGCACGTCCCCTGCAGGATCGTCATCGTGGGCGGCGGCCTCGCCGGGCACACCGCCGCGACCACTCTTCGAGCCGAAGGCTACGACGGTGAGCTGATCCTGCTCACCGACGAGCCGTGCCCGCCCTACGACCGGCCACCGCTGTCGAAGGAACTGCTCGCTGGGACGGTCGACGACACCACGCTGCCCACAGCACACGACATCGAGGTGCGCACCGGCTCCCGTGCCCTTCGGCTCTACCCTGACGCCGTCGAAAGCACGACCGGCACCGACCCCTACGACGGGCTCATCATCGCGACGGGCAGTTCCCCCATCAGGCTCGCCGATCCGTCACCCCACGTCCACGAATTGCGCACCGCCCTCGACGCGCTGCGTCTTCGCGAAGCTCTGCGCACCGCCTCCTCGGTCGCGGTCGTCGGCGCGGGCTGGATCGGCAACGAGGTCGCCACCCGCGCCGCCGCGCTGAACCTCAAGGTCACCGTGATCGACGCCGCGTCCGCCCCGCTCGCGCGGGCGATGCCCGCCCCACTCGCGGAACACTTCGTCCCCTGGTACGCCAACCGGGGGATCGACCTGCGCTTGGACACCCCGGTTGACGGGGCGGACGAACGCGGCGTGCGTCTGGCGGACGGCGGGCGCGTCGACGCCGATCTCGTCGTCATGGGTATCGGCGCACGCCCGGCCACCGGCTGGCTCCACGGCAGCGGCGTTCCGTTGGCTCCTGACGGCGCCGTCGAAGCCGACGCGACACTGCGTGCCGGCCCGGGCTCCGTCTTCGCCGCGGGGGACGCCGTCCGCTGGCCCTCCAGCTTGTTCGGTGACCGGCTCCGCGTCGAGCACTGGGACCACGCCGCAGCATCCGGCCGGACCGCCGCCCGAAATCTCCTCGGTCTCGGTGAGCCCTACGACCCGGTGCCCTACTTCTGGTCGGAGCAGCTTGGGCACCGGATCCAGTATGTGGGCCATCACCGTCCGGCGGACACGTTCGTCCTGCGTGGGAACCCCGCCGGTCGGGGCCCTTGGGCGGCCCTGTGGTTCCAGGGGCCGCGGCTGCGTGCCGCGCTCTCCATCGACGACCCGCGCACCGCGAGGGACGCGCGGCGCCTCATCGCCAGCCGAGTCCCCCTGTCCGCCGACCGGGCCGCCGACCCGGACGTCCGGCTGAACGAAACCGCCTTGTAATCACAGAAGACCAGTCGATCAAGGCCGAGGGAAGTCGATCGGGGAGCCACTCACCTGCGGAAACGTCAGGGGAGTCGTGCCGGGTCCGGGGGGCCGACCACGGTGGCTCCCCGATCGGCTCCCATGCCTCCTCCCGTCCAGGAGGGTCCTACGGCGAGCAAGATCGGGTTCGAAGCCTCTGGCTTCGATGGTGTAGGTGCTTGTCAGCGCGTGTCGATGGAGTCTGTGATGCGGCGCGCCTCCTGTCATGTCCACCGTGAAGACGCCGTCGGCAAGGGGATCCCGGCGGTTCGACACCCCTACAGACAGGCGGGTGACCACGGCCAGATCAGCGAGCTCCTGTCAGCGCATGCGCACGCCCGAGCCACCTTCGTGCCTTCATGCTGGGACGCGGAGGGCGAGGAGAGCGACGTCGTCCTCGCCGCTGAGCTCCATGCGCTCCAGGAGTTGGTCGCACAGGCCGGACACGGGGAGCCGGGCCAGGTGGGCGCTGTGGCGGCGAAGGCCGGTGAGGCTGTCGGTCAGGTCGGTGCCGCGGGTCTCGATGAGGCCGTCGGTGTAGAGCAGCAGGGTGGACAGCGGCGGCAGTTCGCGAGTGCCGTCGGGGCGGCCACCGGTGAGGGTGGGGTTGCCGAGCAGCATTCCGTGCTCTTCGAGGAAGGTCGTGGCGCCGTCATGGGTGATCAGGAGCGGCGGGGGGTGGCCCGCGTTGCACCAGCGCAGGTGCCAGGATCCGGCGGTGGTCCTTTCGACGCGGGCGAACACGGCGGTGGCGAGTTCGGCGTCGCTGACGGCGTCCATCACCGCGTCCAGGCGCTCCAGGACGGTGCTCGGGGGCGCGGCGAGATCCCAGGCCAGGGCCCTGAGCATGTTGCGGACCTGCGCCATGCGGGACGCCGCGCGCAGGTCGTGGCCCATGATGTCGCCGATGACCAGCCCGGTGGCGCCGTCGGCGAGAGGGAAGGCGTCGTACCAGTCGCCGCCGACCCAGCTCGCCAAGGCGGCGGGCAGGTACCGGGCCTGGAGTCGCAGGTCGTCCGGCTGGGGCAGAGGGGTGAGCAGGCTGCGCTGCATGGCCTCGGCGGTGTTCCGCTGGGCGGTGTACAGCCGGGCGTTGGCCAGGACGAGTCCGGTGCGGCGCGCGATGTCCTCCACGACGAGCCGGTCGTCAGGACCGTAGCCGTGCCGGGGGCGGGAGTAGCCCAGGGTCAGCGCGCCGTAGGTCTCGCCCCGGGCCGCCAGCGGGGTGATGATCACGTTGTGGGCGTCCATGGTCTGGAAGAGCTCGTGCTGCGCGGCGGTGAGCGGCTCGTCGGAGTACGGCCGGGCATCGTCGCCACTGATGACCATGGTCGGGGCGCCGTGCAGCACTCGCGCGAGGGGACCGCGCGGGGACCGGGGGAGTGGCGGCAGCGGCCCCTCCAGGCGAGCGATGTCGGCGGGGGAGAAGTCGCGGTGGGTCGCGGCCATCCGCTCGACGCGTCCGTCGGGGACGAGCAGGTCGACCTCCGCCCAGTCACCGAGCGCGGGGACCGCCAGCCGGACCAGCCGCCGCAGCACCTCGTTCTCGTCCAGGGTGGACGACAGCACCGTGGTGATCTCGGCGACCAGAGCCAACCGGGAGTTGGCCCGCCGCGCCTGCACCATCCGGTCGTGCTGTTCCCGCTCGATCCGGAGCCGCTCGGCCGCGTCCTGCAGCACGATGACCGCTCCGGTCACCGTCCCGGCCTCGCGTTCCTCCGCGCCCGGCTCGCCGGCGTAGACCGGCGCGGATGACCAGGAGAGCGTCACCGAATGCCCGTCGCGGTGGGTGAAGGAGTCGCCGTCGGCGTGGTCGGGGACACCGGTCCGCAGCGTCCGGAGAATGCGGCAGTCCAGCCGCGGAGGGAGATCGCTCTCGGAGGCGCGGTGCAGGAACCGCTCCACCGGTCTTCCCAGCGCCTCTTCGGAGGAGTGCCCCAGCAGATGCCGGGCCCAGGGATTCCAAGCCGTGATCCTGCCGGACGCGCTGACGGCCACGATCGCCGAGTTCATCGCCTCGACCAGGCCGGCGGGGTCCGCCCCGCCCCGGTCGTGCGGCTGCCCGCTCATCTGCTCCTCCTGGTCGGACATCAGGATCCCTGCCCCTCGTGGCCACCGGAACACCTCGGTCCCGCAGGTGCATGGGCCGATCTGCCGGCGGCCCGCTCCTCGGAGGCGTCCCCGGTACCGGTGCACCGCGCGGTCGCCTCCGCTCGGCCGGTTCAGGAGACGATCAGAGAGACGACGGCGATGACCGTGCAGACGGCGGCCAGCGCGATGGCCATGCCTGCGGCGAGGCCCTTCACCAGCGCGAGGTAGTCGTCTTTCATCGTCATCGGCTCGCCTCGGAGTTCGATGGACCTCTCGGCTGGCCGCCGGTGGGGGAGAGCGCTCGACGAGAGATCACGTTTCCGCCCGACCAGTGAACGTCCCGCGCTGTCCGGTACAACCGGCCTGGCCGGACACGGTGCGCTCTGGCCGCCATGCCCGTGGCGTCCAGAGTCCCGGCGGTCATGCCGCGGCCTGGACCGCCGGGGTCGCCTGGACCACGAGTACGCGGTCCAGGCCCGTGAGGTGGAGGAGTTCGGTGAGTTGCCGGTTCGCGGCGCCGAGGCGGACGGTGATCCCGAGGCCTGCGGCGCGGTGCTGGATGCCGACCAGGACGGCGAGCCCGGCCTCGTCACAGGACGACACCTCGCCCAGGTCGAGTATCAGCAGCCGACCGCTGGGACGCAGCAATCCCATCAGGTGCTCGCGCAGCGCCGGCGCCGCGGAGGAGCTCAGGTGGCCGTGCAGCGCGACGATGGTGTGGCCGGGGCGCCGGCGGGGGGGTACCCGCCTCTCGACGGCCGTCGCGGCCGGGCCACCGGCAGCGGACGCGCCGCTCAGGGTGCTCATTGGTGATCTCCGATCACGGAACGCCCTACCGGGCCCGGGAGGTGGGCGACGAGTGACACCGGATCGTGCGGCACGGGGGCGGGCGTAGACGTCACGGGAAGCGAGGATCTCACCGCAGCACATCGCCGGTCAGGGCCGCCGTCTGGGAACCTGTGCGAGTCGAGCACTGTGCGGGCCATTTCGAGGCCCCGTTCTCGGTCCGTCGAAGACCGGATCGTGATCGCCGAAGACGGCGCCGGCATGGCGGCCCGCGCACGAAATGCCCTCGGTGCCACCGAGCCTACGCCACCGGGCACCCCCTGGACAGGCCGCCCTCACGCTGACCCCGGCGGAAACGGGGACGTTTCCCTGTCACTCTCCAAACCCGATCACCACAGATCAGGTTCGCGCAACGACCTTCATGGGCGGATCCGGCGGACGGCGAAGCGCCTGTCACGCCTGCACGACCACGATCAACGAGCCCGCCTACTCACGTGCCCAGGTCGCCCCAGTGACATGGGTTCAGCACCTGCGGGTGGGCCAGGGATCGCCTTAATTCGCCGGCGTCAAATCCTCACCACCAAAAAGGCGAAGAAGGAAATGCGCTGGCAACCTTTCCCAGGCGATCAGGCCGATTTAGCGTATTTCACCGGATCGAGCCGAGGGGCAGGTCCGCAAAAGCGGACCCGCCCCTCGGCTCGATCGTTCTCCGTGCGCGTTGTTAGAGCGCGCGGACCAGGTCGGCCTGCATGCCCTTGGGGCCGCGGATGGAGGTGAACTCCACCTTCTGGTCCTCTTCGAGGGTCCGGAAGCCGTCGCTTTCGATCACCGACTGGTGAACGAAGATGTCGGCGCTGCCGTCATCGGGGGCGATGAACCCGAAGCCCTTGTCGGGGTTGAACCACTTCACGGTTCCCTGAGTCATTGGATGTCTCCTTCGGACGGGTGCGGATCGACGCGGTCGCGTTGATCCGGGCTGCTGGCCGTACGCCCGTCTGGAGTGACCCAAAATGACGAAACGCCCGCTGTCGGAACTATGCGGGCGTTTCCACGTTCGCAAAACTCGACTACAACCATTGCTGCCCACACTACACCACAGCCACAGACCCCCAGCGATTTCCCGCATTCCACCGAGGTGGCGGCGGCCCCCGCACGGTGATGACGGGTTCTGGCGAGGTGATCGGACGTCTGAGACAGCCCGGACCCGTCCGGGTCAGATCGGGAGTCGGGCGCGTCCGCGGGCAGCGGTCTGGCGGACCCGGTGAGCGGCCCGATGGCGGCACGTTCGTCGGCGGTCGGCGGTATGCCGGCGCCACAGCCATACCCCCACCGCTGCGGCGGCTGCTGCGACGAACATCGCCGCCGCTCCGCGGCGGATCTTGAGCGGAGTCGGGCTCTGGTCGGCGGAAAGGCCGGGTAGACGAGAGGGGCCGACGGCTTCGGCCAGTTTGCCGATCCGGCCACGGAGTGCCTGGGCCGGTTGCCATGCGCGGTCGGCGGCGGGCTTAGCGTCCGGCCGGTCGGTGGGGACCGCGGTGTCGCTGTCCGTGTCTGCGGGGATGGGGGCGTTGGGGCTGGTTGCGGCTGTGCTCGGCGTGTTCTTGGTGGGGTCGGTGTCCATGGGGGTGGTTCCTTTCAGTGAGGGATCGGGGGCGAATCGTGGAGCTGAGGGGGCGGGGCAGGTCAGTGGTCGATGGCGGGGCTGTCCGGCCGGCGCCAGACGAAGGTGCGGGTGTACCAGATGCCAGGGCCGTTGTGAGCGCGGCGGTGCCCGTAGACGATGGCGATGATGTGGCGGCAATCTTCTTCGGCGAGGGTGCCGTCATCGGCTTCAGGCCGCTCGGGTCCGCGTTGTATCTGGATCAGGAGCAGGCGGTCGGTTGGGCGTAGTTCGAGACACAGTTCGATCTGGCCGGCTACGCAGTCGACCGGGCGGGCGGCCAGTTTCCGGATCGAGGACGCCGCCTGCCAGGCCAGGCTGTCGGCGGCGGCGCCCAGATCCCACTGCCTGAGCGCGGTGCGGATCACTCGACGGGTCCGGGCAGCCGCCCAGCGCGTGCCGGGCAGGTGCCATCGACCAGCGTGCACCATCGGTTGGGGGCCGTCGGCGGAGTCGTCGGACCTGCTGGTCACAAGTCCGCTGTCACAGCACGGGGCCTGACGCCGAGGGGCGCGAGTCCGGCGTTCAGGTAGCGGCCCGGCTCGGGCCGGCCGCAGGGACGGGACGGCGGCACCGCCGCAGATGTGCGATGGGCGACCGGTCCACGCATTGGGGGTCGGGGCGTGTCGCTGGGGTCCTCGCCGGGGCGATCTGGGTCACGGGCAGGATCCTGACAATGGAGCACATCTTTTCTGGCGGAGTTGGGGCCGCGCGACGGGTCAACCCCAGGGGCGGAGATGTCGTCGTTTCCGGATATGCTCACTCTATCAGCGACTTCTGATATTGGCTAATATCAGAAGTGAAGTCCGACGGGAGTTCCTGAGCTTGAGGGGGAAGTGGTGGCAGGTCGCCGTCAGCAGGTATCCGACGCCTACCTCGGCGTCCACACCGACTACGCCGCCGCCCTGGCCGACACGGCGCTGGACGCTGCCACCCGCCGTGCCTACGACTCCCGCGTCCGGGTGTTCCTGGCCTGGCTACAGGACGCTGCGAACCTTGCCGACGGTGACCCCCTGACCGACCCGCAGGTGCGCGACCTCAGCGCTCGCGAGTACAAGACCTACCTCAAAACCGTCCTAGGCCGCTCAGACAACACCGTCAACGCCCACCTCACCGCGCTGGACCGCTTCTACGAACACCTCGGACTAGGCAAGGCCGGCGTGAGCCGCACCCGCACTCCTCGCCGAGCCCCCCGCGCTCTGACGACCCCCCAGCAGCAGCGGTACCTGGGCGCGGTCCAGCGCCGCGCTCTGGCCCGCGATCGGGTGATCGGACGGCTGCTGCTCTACTGCGGACTGCGCGTCTCCGAGCTGGTCGCCCTGGACACCGGCGACGTGCCACTGTCGGCACGCCAGGCCAGGGTCGGTGTCCGTTCCGCCGAGAATGAGATCTCCCGCGAGGTCCCGCTAACCGACGCCGCAACATGCGACACCGTCGCATCCTGGAAGAGCGAACGAGCCGCCTGGCCCGGCGCCGACACCCCCGCCCTGCTGCTCAACCGCCGGGGCGGGCGCCTGTCGGCGCGGGCCGTCGATCAGATCCTCGACGAGGTCGCCCTTGACGCCGGCCTGACCGACCAGGACGGCAATCCGACCGTCTCAGCACACGTCCTGCGGCACACCTTTGCCACCAACCTGCTGCACGCCGGAGCAGACATCGTCAGCGTCGCCGAACTGCTCGGCCACACCCGCCTGGACACCACCCGGCGCTATACCCAGCCCGGATAGCGCCCACCCGCACCGACCTCCAAGGCGCCAGCGAACCCCACCCTTTCTAGGTCGCTGGCGATCCACATTCTGGACAGAAACTGGCCCGGGGTCCTTGTCGCCGACGATGCTGGCATCTTTATTGGCCTAGAAGCATTGAAAAAAGACATAATGGAAACGATTTATCGGGGCACCCCGCTCCGGACGCCGCCGACCCGAGAACCGGACTGCCTAGACCTGGATACGTTTATGTATGGGATGCCGGTCGCGTTGTCGGCCCGGGGGCGGGCCTTGCTAATGGTGGTGGCGATCTGACGCGGATCACGGTAGTCCCCAATAATGGTAGGGTGGTTACTGCCTTTCCGCCTAAATGCTATGGGGCAGACCATGAGGGCTCCCTGGTTGGCTCCCCAAACCCCGCCTAAGAGGCTTCTACTATGAGCAAGATGACGGTCCGAGGCCTCTTCGTCCCGGATGGAACGCGGGTGTTCGTCCGTGCGTATCGATGGAGTTCTGGAGGCAGCACGCCAACTGCCAAGGTCCTGGCCGGCCATCTTTCATGGTCAGCCAAGGTCGGCGGCTGCTACGGGTGGAGGACGGCTTTGATGACACCGGCCTCGCGGCGATCGAAGGCCGCGTACAGGGCCGGGGCCTGCTCCAGGTCCGCGTGGTGGGTGACGACGAACCCGGGGCGGGCGATCCCGGAGGTGACCAGGTCGCGTAGCGGTACGGTGTAGCGGCGGTCGTGGGTGCGGCCGGTCCCTATCGTCACTCCTTTGCCCCACAGTGTTCCCCAGGGCAGGCGCAGTGCACCGTCGGCGCTGCCTTCCGGGGCGGGGTGCAGGTCCTTACCGGCATAGAGGCCGATGATGCCCAGATGGCCGGTCTGGTTGATCAGGCGGGCCAGATCGGCGAGGACCTGGGTCGGCTTCTCCTTGGAGAAGTCTGCTCGGTCGCGGGCCTGGAAGCCCACTGCGTCGATGCCGCAGTCGACGCCGTCCAGCGGTTCCTCGCCGCGCGGCAGCCCGGTGCTGCGCCGGTGGTCGCGGATCTGCTCGACGGGGTCGCCGTCGGCGGCGTTCACCGGTACGGCGCCCGCTTCGGCCGCCTTGTCCAGCCGCTCGGGTATGCGATCCACCACGAAGACCTCGGCGGCGCCGCGCAGCCGCGCGCTGTAGGCGGCCAGCAGGCCGATGGTGCCGGCGCCGAACACCGCCACCGTGCGTCCGGGGCGGACCTGGGCGAGTTCGGTGGCGTGCCAGCCGGTCACGAACGCGTCGGCCAGGGTGACGAAGTCGTCCTCGCGTTCGTCGCCGGGCTCGCCGGGCAGTGGCACGCAGTTGGCGTCGGCGTACGGGACGCGCAGCTGGTCGGCTTGGGCGCCGGTGTAGTGGCCCATTCCGGCGTACCCGTAGGCCGCGCCGAAGCCTCCGGGGCGTACGCGCAGGCAGGCTGCCGACAGGCCGCGTGCGCAGTTGGCGCACAGGCCGCAGAACAGATGTGTCGGCAGGACGACCCGGTCCCCGGCGTTGATCGTCTGGACCCCTGGCCCGGTTTCCGCGACCGTCCCGAGCGCCTCGTGCCCCAGAACCATGCCCGGGTCGGCGCCGGTCCGGCCGTCGTACATGTGCAGGTCGGTGCCGCAGATCGCGCTGGAGGTGATGCGCACGAGCACGTCCGTCGGCTCCTCGATCCGGGCGTCAGGTACCTGCTTGACCTCGACCTCCCGGTCGCCTTGGAACACCACTGCTCTCATCTGCGTCTCCTTCCGGTCTACCGCGCGGCGCCGAGATAGGCGAGGGGAGCGACCACGGCTGCTTGGACAGCGGTGTCCAGCGTGGGCTGGATGACGGGGGCGAACGCGGCGCTGTGGTTGGCCGGGATGTCGGTGGCCACAGTTCCCCTCCTGGCGGCCGAGGCGTACCGGTCGGGATCCACGCCACCGAACCCCCAGAAAGTGAACGGGACTCCGAACGCCTTGGGGATCTGACTGAAATCCTCGCTGGCCGTTTGCAGAGGGAGCGGCCGGGCCCGGTCGCCGAAGAAGTCGTCGAACGCGGCGGCGACCTTGCGGGTGGTGTCGGAGTCATTGACGGTGGGCGGGAAGCTGCCGAAGTGCTCGATGTCGGGAGGCTTGGACGCGCCGGACGCCGAGCATTCGGCGGTGGCGATCCGTTCGATGGCGTCCCTTATCTGGTTGCGCGTGTCGTCGTCATAGGCGCGGACGTTCAGCTGAATCTCGGCCGAGTCGGGGATGTTGTTGGGGTTGGAGCCGGCGTGGATGCTGCCCACGGTGAGCACCGCCGGGATCAGCGGGCCCAGTTCGCGGGAGACGACCGTCTGCAGCCGGACGACGGGCATCGAGGCCATCACCACCGGGTCGATGCCCATGTTCGGGGCCGAACCATGAGCGGACCGGCCGTGGACGGTGATTCGGTAGTTGTCCGCCGCTGACAATGCCGACCCTGACCGGGTGAGTACCTGCCCCGCCGGATATGGCAGCACATGCTGGGCCAGGCACACGTCGGGCCGGGGGACCTGGTCGGTGAGCCCGTCCTCGACCATGGCGTCGGCGCCGTCACCGGGCTCCTCGGCGGGCTGGAACAGCACGGTGTAGGTGCCTTTCCAGGCGTCCTTGGCCTTGGCCATCAGTTGTGCCGCGCCGAGCAGGGCGGCCACATGGGTGTCGTGCCCGCAGGCGTGCATGACAGGCCGCCCGTCCCCGTCGGTGACCGTGCTGGCGTACGGCAGGCCCGTCTCCTCCTTGATCGGCAGGGCGTCCATGTCAGCGCGGAAGAGCACATGCCGGCCACCCCCGTTGTCCAGCACGCCGACCACGCCGTTGCCGCCGATTCGATCGTGCACCTGGTATCCCCAGGAGTTCAGGCGTTCGGCTACCAGGGCGGACGTCCGCGTCTCCTGATGCCCGAGTTCGGGGTGGGCATGGAGATCGCGGTAGAGAGACTCCAGATCAGGCCTGATGTCGTCCAGCCCGGACAGCACCCGCCCGGCACCCCCGGTTGCAGTGACCATCGCCCTTCCTCTCACCCGAAAAGGTGACGCTCTGCATGCTTATCGTTATAGGGGCCTAAGCGCGCCAAACAGCCGCAAACGTTCGACAAGGCCGCCGGTCGCCCGCCCCTGGCTCCGGCCGGTGATCCTTAAGATCACCGTGTGGGGATCGAGACGATCACGACGGTGCTCGACCTGACCGGGGTGTTCATCAACGGGCTGCTCGGGGGCGCGGTGGCGCGCAAGCGCGACCTGGATCTCTTCGGGTACCTCTCGATCGGGCTGGTGTCCGGGCTGGGCGGTGGTCTGATCCGCGACACGCTTCTGCAGCACGGGCCGCCGGACGCCCTCACCAACGCCTTCTACATTCCCACCGCGCTCGTCGGCGGAATGCTGGCCTTCCTGCTCCAGTTCACTGAGCAGGACTGGAACCGGGTGTTCTACCTGCTGGACGCCATCGCGCTCAGCGTGTGGGCCATCACGGGGGCGCAGAAGACCCTGGACGTCGGCTCGGCTGGCTCCCCGCGCTCCTGCTGGGGACCATCACGGCGGTCGGTGGCGGCGCTGTCCGGGACCTGCTTCTCCAGCGCGTCCCGGCGGTGTTCGGCGGCAATGCCCTCTACGCCTCTGTCGCGCTCGTGGTCGCCGGGATCCAGGTTGCCTGCTCCGGGCTCGGCGCCCCCGTCGCCGGAACGGTCGCGGGGGTCGTGACCGGCACCGCCCTGCGGGTGATCGCCTACCGGCGGGGCTGGGCACTGCCCGAGGGAACGACCTGGGAGCCACGCGACGTCCTCGGCAAGGTCACCCGCCACGACCGGCGCGACCCCGACCACCGGCCACCCAACGACGAGTAAGCCCTGACGAGCAGGAGGCCGTCGGCGCACCGTGTCACCCGCACGAACGCTCCCACTCACGGCCCCGCCCGGCAGCGAAAACTCAGACACCGCACCAGTCTCCGTTACTGCTTCCTAGCAACAGAACGTTCCTTATCGCTACGACGCTCCACTCGTGGGACGCCACGCACAGGGTGCGGCCTTCCCGGCGGCGACGGCGCATCTGACATCGGCTGAGGCTTCTGCCGACGGCAGACTTGGCTCCGGACTTCTCCCACGCCTTGCAGTCGTTGCGGTTCCCGGCGGGCGGCCGGCCGACCACGACGACCGGGCGGGTTTCGGCGTCGATGACGACCATTAGTGCGCCAGTACGCCGCGACCAGCGTGCCCGGTCCTCCAGCGGAAGGCTCCACGGCCGGCCCTTGCGGACGGCGCGTCCGAACCCTCGTGCCGCAGAACCGTCACCAGTTCGCCTAACTGCCGCGGGCTCAGCCCGGTGAACGGGACTGTCCAGGACGGCTCCGACGCCTTGATCACCAGCCACACGGTCCGCGTGATGCCGAACAGAAATTGATGGTGCGGCACGGCTCTGGCGTCAAGAATCACCGGATGCATGAAGTGAAGCTGTCCGACGGGATCATCGCTCTGTCCCCCCTGCGCCTGGACGATGCGGAGGCGCACCTCGCAGGGGAGGACGAGCTGCTCGTTCGCTGGCTCAACGGCGGCCCAGGCACGCGACAGGGCATCGAGGCGTACTTCCGGCACTGCCGGGAGCAGTGGGACACCGCCGGACCACTCCGCGCGTTCGGCATCCGGACGGGTCCCGACGAGGTGCTCGTGGGCACGATTGACTTGCGATTCGCAGGAGAGGGTCTGGCGCCCGGCCAGGTGAATGTCGCCTACGGCCTCTATCCGTCCTGGCGGGGGCGTGGCCTGGCTACCCGCGCGGTCCTGTTGGCCTCCCAGTACGCGGCGAGTGAGGGCGCTGCGGAGGCGGTAATCCAAGTGGAGCCGCGGAATCCCGCATCTGCCGCAGTCGCGCAGCGGGCAGGGTTCACTCCCGGCAAGCCGACACACAGCAGCGACGGCACAAGGTTCGACCGGTACATCCGGGACCTGCACGCCGCCACCCGGTGACGACCAACAGTTACGGGACAGCCCTTAGCAGTACGACCAGATGGTCAAGTACGCCACCGCGCTGCGGCTGGGCACGGCCGAGGCCGAGTAGGTGCTGTGCCGCTTCACCCAGGGTCCCAGGACCCCACCTACAAGGCCATCGAGGAACTCGGCAAGGCGGTCAGGAGGGTGTTCGTCGCCGAGTACGTCGCCTCCCCGGAGCTGCGCCGGGAGATCCACGAGGGACTGCAGGTCGTGGAGAACTGGAACTCTGCCAAAACGACCTGTTCTCCGTCAGCGCCGGCACCATCCCGCGCAGCGACAAGGACCACCAGGAAGTCTCCATGCTCAGCCTGCACCTGCTCCAGTCCGCGCTGTAGATCTCCGGAGGGAGCGGTCGACCTTGAACCCCTGACGAATCACGGTTGGCCGCGACGATGAGTTCTCCGCCCGCCCGTGGTCTCTCCTGGAAGAACGGCATGATCGACGAGGCGGAGTCGAATGGGCAAGGTTGTTGCGCAGGCATCGGTGTCTCTGGACGGGTTCATCGCGGGGCCGGGCGGTTCGGGATTCGACCGCCTGTTCGCGTGGTGCACCGCTGGGGAGGTGGCGACGCCGTCGGCGCAACCCGACCGGCTCACGTACCGCACCTCGGCCGGGTCAGCGGGCTATCTGCGCGACACGATGGCGCGCACCGGGGCCTTGGTGGTCGGCCGGGGCCAGTTCGATCTGACCGGTGGATGGGGCGGGTCGCATCCGATCGGGGACGTGCCCGTGTTCGTGGTGACCCACCGGCCACCGGAGGGCTGGGTGAATACCGTCACCCCGTTCACCTTCGTCACCGACGGCGTCGAGTCGGCGATCCGGCAGGCGGTCGCGGCCGCCGCCGGGCGCGATGTCGGCGTCGGCCCGGGGAGCCTGGTCGGCCAGGCCCTGGACCTGGGGCTGCTGAACGAGTTGCGGCTGGACCTGGTGCCGGTCGTGCTCGGCGGCGGTGTACGCATGCTGGACGGCGTCGGGGCGGCGCCGGTCGACTTCGGCGACCCTGAGGTGATCGTCGGCGCCGGGGTGACACACCTGATCTACCGGCGTTCCGTTCCCGCCACCTGATCTGTTTCCTACCTGGAGTGTGCGTGATGACGCAGATGAAGTTCGAACTCGTACCGGTGCCGGTCGCCGATGTGGACCGCGCCAAGGCCTTCTACACCGACAGGCTCGGGTTCGCGGTCGACGTGGACGTCGAACCCGTGGCGGGAACGCGGATCGTGCAGCTGACCCCACCGGGGTCGGCATGCTCGATCTTGTTGAGCACCGGACTCCCGGGCATCGCGGAGATGACGCCGGGCTCATTGCGCAGTCTGCATCTGGTGGTCGCCGACGCGCGCGCCGCCCGCGCCGAACTCGCCGCGAAGGGAGTCGACGTGGGTGAGGTCGACGAGCACGAGGGCGCCATGCTGTTCGTGCCGTTCGCGGACCCCGACGGCAACACCTGGCTGCTCCAGGAGATGCCGTGGCGCTCCGCCGACTTCACGCCCTGACCGCCTGCGGCAGGGCCGACAAGCTTGGCCTCCCACGCCGGTTACGGCTGGGCCGGGCGGTGCGCTGGTTGCCAGGCCGAACACCTCGCCCCTGCCGCAGCCGGGCAAAGCGGGCTGAGGACAGCGCCGGGTAAGAAAGTGGCGGGTGGCGCAGGTCACCGGGTGGTGTGAGGCGGTCGGTCAGGATGCCACGCGCCAGCTCGGCGATCTGGCCACCTTGCAATCGGAGGCGGCGCATATGCGGGCGTTGGCGGTCCGCTGCCAGCTGGCCGACGCGGTACGCAAGCCGCAGGGCGCGGCCGAGGAGTTCCGGCAGGCCCGGATCCTCGTCCAGTCCCCAGAGTCGACCGGCCGCGCGAACACATAGCACAGGCCCGCCGCCGTCGCGTGATCCCAAGATGTGGGAACCGGCGCCGCGCCCCTGGTGGTCGGGACCGCGGGTGGCCGGGCCCCGGTGGTCGGGACCCGGTCAGGGCACGGCGGAGATCGCAGTGTCCAGGCCGCGGGCTACGACGATCTCGGCGTTGCCGTCGGCCAGGCGGTAGCGAAGGCCCACCACTGCGGCCTGCCCGGCGGTGACCCTGTCGGCGAGTGCCCGGGAGCGGTCCAGCAGCAGGTCGACGGTGTGCCGTACGTGCTCGGCCAGGATCTGTTCCGGCTCGGCTCGTCCGGCAGCGCGGGCGGCCAGCACGCTGGGCGTCACCCGCTCGACAACATCCCGGACGTACCCGGCCGGTGGCATGCCGTGCTCCAGCGCGGCGCACGCCGCGCCGACCGCGCCGCACGAGTCGTGACCCAGCACCACCACCAGCGGGCAGCCCAGAACTTCCACGCCGTACTCGATGCTGCCCAGTACCTCCGGCCCCATCACCTGGCCAGCGGTACGCACCACGAACAGGTCGCCAAGACCCCGGTCGAAGATGATCTCGGCCGCCAACCGGGAATCGGAACACCCGAACAGCACCGCGAAGGGCTGCTGGGCCGGGGCGACCTGGCTGCGGCGGGCGGCGTCCTGGTTCGGGTGCTCGACGGTACCCGCGACGAAACGCCGGTTGCCGGCCAGCAGCAAATCCAAGGCCTCGCGGGGCGTCGGGTGCGTGATCTCGGTCATGGCCGCAGCCTATGAGCCGGTCACAGCCGCCGCATCTCTGCCCTGCGCCCTGGGGTGTTGCGGCCCTGAGTCCCCGCGCGACACCCTCCCCGGGTCAACAGAGACCTGGTCTCACGGCGGCTCGGGCAACAGGATCGGCTGAACCGTCCGGCAGCGACGCCTCGACCTCCTGGCCGCGAACGCGGCGGCCGAGCCTGCTGCCCCGGGGGCGAGCGCTGCCGGCGGCGCGGGGGGCGAGTGGACCCCGGTCCCTGACACTTGATGGTGTTCGCTGCGGTCCAGGGCCGCCTTCGTGTTCGAGCTTCGCACGGTCTCGGGGCTGAGAAGTTCTGACCTCACCTCAGGGCCGGGCGGGCGCTCCCCAGCGGGACGGGGAATGGGAGAGGCTTGGGCCCGCCCCAGGTGCGCCATCCGCTGATGGTCCTGGGCGCGGTGTCGGCGCACGCGTTTCCGCGGGTTGAGGAACCTGCGGAACCGGGGTGCCGATGACGAGGATGTGCGTCGTTCGCCGACCGCCCACGGCACCACTGCGGTTCCATAATGACCATGATGCGAAGAAGGTCATCGGCCGCCGTCGTCGCCGTTGGTGTCGCTGTCGTGTTCGCCGCTCTCTCGTCCTGTTCCTCTGCTTCCCCGAACGGGTCTCCCGCCAAGGGCCAGCCCGCCAGATCCGGTTCCGGGTCACCGGCACCCGATCCCACGCCGACCGGGCCGTGCGCTGATGGGACGTGCGAGATCAAGGTCGCCGTGGGCGACGTTGTGACAGTGCCGGGAAAGTACGGCCTCGGGCCGATCGAGGTGACGGCGATCACCGGCCGCGCGGTCGAGATGGTCGCGCCGCTGACGGGGTCCGGCTACAGCATTTCGGGCTGTTCCGGTGGCGGCGGCGTTTCGTCGCAGGGCGGCGACGTCCGGCTGAGCTGCGAGAAGGGAACCACCGCGACCATCAACAACGCCATGAGCCTGGAAGTCGCCGAGATCCTCGACGCCGCCGCCGTCCTGCGTATCGAACCCACCGGGTGAACGCTGGAACCAGGTCTGGAACCAGCTCACACCCAACCGGCGCAGCCAGATACAACCAGCCACATATAGGAGACCTCAAGGAGCATTCCTCGACCGAGTGCCTCCCCAGATCGCATGCACGTAGGCGGCGATCTGCCGGAAGGTACTCAGCCTTGTACCAACCGCCGGTAGGCGTCCGCGCCAGCACTCCCCACCAGCATGACGAGGTGGGGCATATGGGAGTGGAACAGGTTCATATCGCTCAGGACGTCTACGACAAGCTCGGTGAGCGGGCGTTGCAGGAGATCGCTCGATAGCTTTGGCCGGTGGACCGTCAGACGTGCGGTTTTAACAATCGCTTGCCGTCGACCGAGCACGCCTCCTCTTCATCATCAGGTGACTTCTCCGGCGCGCTGGTGCTGATTACCGTCTCTGGCGAACGTGAAAGACGGCACCGCCGAGGCGCCAGCCACATCGGGTCAGATACTCAGCGCTCGGCTCGATACGGCTTGAACACTGACTGGCTGGAGGACATGACGGAAGCCTCATCGCGGGCTCGTCGGTTGTTCCTGGGCGGGCAGTCGATGTCTCTGCTCGGTGACGGCTGCGCGGTGCTCGCTGTGCCGCTGCTGGTCCTGCAGTTGACCCGTGACCCGTTGGCGGCGGGTCTGGCGGCCGCGCCGCGCGGGATCGGCTATCTGCTGGTCGGACTCCCCGCGGGGCCGATCGTGGACCGGCTGAATCCGTGGGCGGTGCTGGTCGCCATGGATGTGCTCCGCGCCGGGGTCTTCGTGATCCTTCCCGCGTTGGTGTGGCTGGGGGCTGCCCCGCTGGGGGCCGTGCTGGCCCTGGCGTTCGTGGGCGGGGCCGCCACGGTGTTCTTCGACGCCGCGTTGACCGTCGCCGTGAAGGACCTGTTCCCGGCCGAGGGGTTGCTGAGGGCCAACTCGGTGCTGGAGAGCGCCGACCGGACATCGCAGATGGTGGGCCCGGCCATCGTCGCTCTGCTCGCCACCTGGGTCGGTGCCGAAACCGCGTTACTGGTCAACGCGGCGACCTTCGCGGTGTCGCTGGCCACCCTGGTGCCGCTGCTGATCGAGGTGAGGGCGGTGCGGACGCGGGGCGATGACGCCTGGAATGCGCGGTTGCCCGGTCCTCCGGCGCCCGGCAGGGCCGGCCGAGCCCGGATGACACCGAGGTCGGTTCGCCTGATACTCCGCAGGCTCTGTGAGGATCTTTGGGAGGGCCTGCGGTTCATCGTCGGCTTTCGCCCGCTGCTGGCCCTCACCATCGTTCAGACCCTGGTCAACCTCTGCCTGGCGGTGGACACCCTGATCGTCTACTTCGCCCGCGTGCAGCTGGGCCTTCCGACGCCGCTGGTCGCCGCCGTGATCACGGCGGGCGGGGCCGGCGGGATCGCCGGGGCGGTCACCGCTCCGTTCATCGCGGCGCGGCTGGGGGCGATGCCCTCGATCAGCCTGGGCATCCTGCTGGCGGCAGGCTCCCTGCTGGTCATGGGAGCCAGCACCGGGTGGGCGCCCCTGCTGGCCGCCAACGCCGTGCAGATGTGGGCGGTGTCGATCGCCAGCGTGATCAACCGCAGCACCCGGCAGCGCTGGATACCCCGCGAGCTTCTCGGGCGAGTCACGACAGCAGCACGAGCGCTGTTCGTCGCGGCGACCCCTGTCGGTGCCGCCGTAGCCGGCGCGGTGACCAAAGCGTCCGGCCACGACCCACGCCCGGCCTTCCTGGGCGCCGGCCTGCTGATCGGCGTCATCATCGGCTGCGGCTGGTTCGGCGCGCTCCGGCGATACGACCTTCCGGCTGCAGTACCCGACTCCTGAGGCACCGGTCCGCTTCGCACGAAGGCCTGCGGGCATCTCAACACGCGGCTTCTGGCTCCTGAGGAATCACCGCTCAATGCGGGCTTGATTGTGGCCGCGAAAAGCAGCAACGCTTGTTCGCTGGTTTGGGCGACGGGCGCCAGTGAACCAGGGCAGAGATGCCGATGAGATCTGGTGACGGTGTATCGCCGTTGGCCAGCCGGTTGCTGCTCAAGCCCCGACCTGCGACCTGTCGGCATCGTGGCCGGGCACCGCCCAGTCGACAGGCCGCGGCACGGGTCGCGCCGCCGCGACCGGTCGCGGTCAGCCCGCAACGTTGGTAACCCTTGGCTGGGCGGCCTCTTCTGGGTTGGTCCCGGCGGCCCGGACACGTCCCACCAAGAACATGGAGAGCGGGCGTGGCCTCCGGGGGTCTGACACTGGTGGAACGAGGCTCGGCCAAGCTCGCGGCCCTCGTCGGCACCCTCCGCTAGCATCCCCGGATGATCTTCTCGGATGCCGAACACCCGGCCGATCGCATCCTCACCGACCCCGCCCGGCTGGTGCACGACGACCCTGATGAGATCCTCTCGCTCCTCTCCCATGCACGCAGCGGCCCCGCCCGCTTGGCTGCGGCGGTTTACCGTACTTCCCTGCAACGCCACCGCCGGGTCGACCCCGCGCGGCGCGCCCAGGCGCTCTCGCTCGACGCTGCGCGCTGGGGCTCCGACGACCTCGCGCGTGCCCTGGCCGCAGTGCCGGTAGCCTCCGGGCACGAAGGCGCAACCGTCGACTGGAACACCGGGATGCCGCCTAACGACCGCCTGATCCGGCGGTTCTCCGGCCGCACCGACCGCGTGTCCGCGATGGCGACCGCGGTCCTCGACGGCCGGCCCGTCGTCGTCACCGGCAGCTACATCAACGACAACGTGCGCGTGTGGGACCTCGCCACCGGCACCGAATCGAGCGAACCCATGGCCGCCAACCCCACCGCCCTCGCCACCACGGTGCTGGACGGTCGTCCCGTCGTCGTCACCGGCGAGCTGCGGGGCGGCATCCGCAGATTCGACCTGGCCACCGGTGCCGAGATCGGCACCGCGATGCCCGCGCACGACTGCGCCCACGCGATCGTCATCACGCGGCTCGACGGGTGCCCCGTAGCGGTGAGTTGCGCCTACGCGCCCGACGCCGTGCAGGTGTGGGACCTCGCCCGGGGAACGCGCATTGGCGAGCCGCTCGACGGCCACACCGAGCTGATCGAAGGTGCGGACCTGGCCGAGGTCGACGGACGCACGGTGCTGGTCACCTCCAGCATCGATCGCACGGTGCGGCTGTGGGACCTCGCCCGCGGCACGCAGATCGGCGAGTCTCTCGACTGCTACGGCAGTGCCGTGGCGACGACCGTCCTGAATGGCCGCGCGGTGGCGGTTACCGGCGGCGGGCCCGACCAGGGGCTGCTCATCTGGGACCTCGCCGACCGCATTCCCATCGGCGCGCCCCTGCACGGCCATCAACTGCGCCCCGCCGACATCGCCATCACAGAGGCCGACGGGCGACCGGTCGCCGTCAGTGCCGGTTACGACCGCACCGTGCGGCTGTGGGACCTCGCCGAGGGCCTCCAGCTTGGGGACGCCCTCACCGACCACACCGACGCAGTGACTTGCGTTGCCGTCACGAACCTGGACGGGCGCCCCGTCGCCGTCACCGCGAGCCGCGACGACACCATGCTGCTGTGGGACGTCTCCCTGCGGGGCTCGGCCCGGCCGCGACCGGAAGCGCGAGAGGACCGCCCGGCCTGGCGCCTGGATTGGGCCACAGGCTCCGACCTCAGCGAGCGCGCGCTCATGTCGATCCCCGGCGAGACTCACGCGCTGGCAGCCGGTTCCCTCCACGGCGATCCCATTGTGGTGTCCGCCAGCGACCGCGAACTGCGGGTGCTCGACCCCGCCACGGGGGAACGGCTCGGTAAGCCCATGACCGGCCATGGCGAGCGGGTGACCGCAGTGGCGGCCACCGAGCTGGACGGGCGGGCCGTCGCGGTCAGCGCCTCCGCCGACAACACGGTGCGGCTGTGGGATCTCGCCGGAGGCGCCCTTATCGGTGAGCCGATGAAGGGGCACACCCGCACCGTGGAGGCGGTGGCCGTCGTCGAGGTCGACGGGCGCGCCATCGCCGTCACCGGCGGACGCGACACGACGGTGCGGATGTGGGACCTCGTCGAGCGCACCCAGATCGGCGAGCCGATGACCGGCCACACCTCCCCGGTCAACGCCATCGCCGTCACCGAACTGGACGGCCGCCCTGTCGCCCTCACCGCAGGCGGAGACTTCCCCCGCAGGGACACCGCCGTGCGGATCTGGGACCTGGCCAACCGCGAGCCGCTTGGCGCGCCCCTCGACGCCGGCACACGCGAAGTGTCGGCGATCGCCACAACGGTGCTCGATGGCCACCCCGTCGCCGTCGTCATGGCTCACGACGATGACACCGTCGTGTGGGACCTGGCCACGCGCACCGAACTCTGCCGCCTGCCGACCGCGCGCCACCGCCCCCAGGCCGTCGCCGTCGCTAAGGTGGACGGGCGCGCCGTGGTCGTCATCGGCGATGGCACAGGCGAGGTCCTGGGCGGCACCGTGCGCCTGTGGGACCTCGCCACCGGCAAGCCGATCGGCGACCCCCTGGCCACCGACTCCACGACGGCTGTGGCCGTCGCCGAGATCGGCGGCCGACCGCTCGCGATCACCGGGGGAGCCGGCTCCGTGCGCGTGTGGGACCTGTCCCCGAATCCGCCGATCCCGGCCCGTCCACGCACGGGCCACCTCGGCGGACTGGTCGCCGTCGGGCTGACCGAGATCGGTGGCCGCCCGGTCGTGGTGACCGGCGCCTACCGCTCGGGCACCGTGCGGACCTGGGACCTCGACAAGGGCGAACGCGTCGGCGCCCCGATCGACGTGGGCTATCTCAGCGACATGGCGGTCACCAAGGTCGATGGCCGCCCCACTGTCGTCATCAGCCCGGACAACGACTTCGGCGCCTGGGACCTCGCCACCGGCGAGGAGCTGCTGCGCTACCCGACCGACCACGTCGCGGAGGTGCTCGCGATCGCGGTAGCGCACGACCGCGACCGTCAGCTGGTCATCACCGGGACCTACGACAACGCGGTCTCCGTCCACGTCCTGGGCAGCGGGGCACGGGCCGGCCGGCGCAGGACGACCCTGCACGGAGACCCCGTTCGCGCCGTCGCCGTCGCTGAGGACGACCAGGGCCGCCCGCTCGCGGTCACCGTGGGCGGCTCGGTGTCGGCCGAGGCCAACGTGTGGCAGGCGCGCAACGGCCGCCAGGTGTGCTGGGCGGACGCGGGCCACACCGACGACGTGAACGCCGTCGCCACGCTGCTCCTGAACGGCCGGAAGGTGGCGGTCACGGCGGGCCGCGACAAGGCGGTTCGCGTGTGGGGCGTCGACGACGGCAATGCCGTCCTGCCACCGCTGAGCGGCCACACCGGCATCGTCAACGCGGTGGCGGCGGCCATAGTCAACGGCAGGCCGACCGCGATTTCAGGCGGTGACGACCGTACCGTCCGGGTGTGGGACCTCACCGGTGGAAGCCCGGCCGGTGACGAGCTCGTCTTCCCGCACCCGGTGACGGCGCTCGCCCTCAGCCCTCAGGGGCGCATGGTCGTATGCTTCGGCGGCGACGTCGCGGTGTTCACCCAGTTTCCTGGAGGTGCACAGGGGTGAGCGGGCGAGGGGCCGGGGCCAGGCGGTGCCGAGCATGAGGGCGAGCAGCACGCCTCGGCCTCGGCACTGAGCTGGTGCGGCTGGGGAGATGAACGCCTCCACCGGCGCCCACCCGGCCTCCACCCGGATCTGCGGTCGGCGCTCGGCGACGTAACGCCCCACGATCCCGTGCGGACACCTGCGCGCCATGCTCGCCGACGAGTCGATCGAAAATTCGCTGACGGTGTGGCGCTGCTTCCCCGGCGCGGTCAGATCGGCCCGCAGCATCGTATCGATCAGCGGCTTGTAGTGATCCAGCCGCGACGCCCGCGGGGCCATCTTCATGCGCGGCTGCGGCCATGGCCGACTCCAGCGCCTTCCGGACGGTCGGGTGGGACACCCCGTGCTTGCGCATCGCTCCGCGGACCGACAGGCCCGCCTTCACATCACGGCGGATGGCCGCGTCCAGGTCAGTCTTGGACGAAGACCGTCCTCACGGCACCAAGCCCTGAAACCAACTCAATGCGGTCCTGCTGACCTCAGTGATGGCGGCTGCGCCTCACTTGGGATCCCGGCCCGCGATGCGCACCATCGCCGGTCACGGGTTATGGCGGCCGCGATGCCCAAGCCAGCAGTGGGCCTGTCACCGCGAGATCATGCACAACGGCCTGCCAGCCCATATGCATCGAAAAGCCACCGCACCCGCCGAGCCGCCTTCCTGACATGTCTGGGGGCCCCGCATACCGCCGGTACAGGAACGCGCTACTGGGCCGCGGGTCCAGGTCACGATCCATAGGACGAGAGGGACAAGGCCGCTCGAAGTTGCTCACACAACGCTTCCACCTCGGTCTCGCCTGGTACGGCCCCTTCATGGAACATCGCCATCTGCAGTGCTGGGCCGAACGCGTCGAACCGGGCCATGTCAGCCTTCACCGCGGGCTGGACCACGAAATGCAGGTGGCCCGGCACAGCATTCGCATGGGACCAGAGGCATACGTAGACCTGCTCCGGCTGGACGACCTTCGTCACCGCTGCGGCCACTCGCTGCAGCAACGGACCCAACGCCGCGCTCTCGACCACGTTCAACTCGGCGACATGGACGACGTGCCGCACCGGCTTGACCACCAGCGTCCCCAGGCCGAGCGGGCCCACCGAGTGCTCGACGACCCAACCCGACGACTCCGCCAGACGACCTCCGGGAAGAGGGCGGACCCCGACAAGAAGATCGCACGCGAGACACCCAGCGACAGGTTCCATAGAAGCCATCCTCCAGGCATCAGAACGCAATCGCCGCAAGAGATTCGCGCCGGCTGGCGATTCCCCGAATCAGCTCACCATCAAGACCGAGAAACCTCAGAAGCAGGAGGCAGTCGTATGCGACCGCTGACGAACGCTGAACTTGCCGAACTTCCTACCGTGGTCGACATCAGCACCGCCGCCCGAGCCCTCGGTCTCACCCGCTCTTACGCCTACCAACTCGCCAAACAGGACCAGTTCCCCTGCAAGATCCTCCGCATCGGCATCTGCTATCGCGTCCCCACAGCCGCCCTTCAAGCGCTGCTCGGCTCCGACTAACCGGAGCGCGCCGCTCCTGGCAGCTCGCTTGAGGGAGCAAGAAAGTCGGTCGAACGCTGAGGGTGCGGAGCTGACCATCTCTGGGATGCCCGTCCGGCCCGCCGGGATGGCGTGAGCTGTGGGCCGGAGGGAGCCGGGTTTGTGGATCCGGCCCTCCGGTTGGGCGGTCGCTGGCCTGAGTGTCGCTGCGTCTGTGGCGCGCTGAAGGCCTGACGGTCGGCGCGGTTGGGTTTGAACACGGAGGAGAGGGCGCGGGGCGGTGCCCGCGTCTTCTGGCCCTGTGTGAACCGTCCGGGTGCCGGGAGAGACGGCCGGGTTCGCTAACGAACGGCTAACCAACGATCAAGAGGCCGGTTCTCCGTGGTGGAGAAACGGCCTCTGAGCTGGTACTTCTTGTCGGGACGACGGATTAGAACCCACGACCCCTTGGCCCCCAGGCACAGCAAACCAGTCGATCAAGGTCGATGGAAGTCGATCGGGGAGCCCCTCACCTGCAAGAACACCCTGGGGGAGTCGCGGCAGGTCCGGAGGAGTCCACCAACGCTGGCTCCCCAATTGGCTCCCCTGTGGCTCCCTCCAAGGTTGGAGGTGCTCAACGACGAACAAGACCATAATCGGCGGCGGAGGCCGCTGCAGTGTCAGTCGTCCTTGGTCCGTGTCGATGGAGTGGACTGCTGGCCAATGTCGCCTCTCACCTGATGAACACGGATGCCGGTGGGCGGATCCCAGTAGCTCGACCCCCTGCGGCTTAAAGGTCCGGAGTCCCCGGTGTCAGAGCGGTCCTCCCAGCGTCAGTCTGTGCTGATCTGTCCGTATCGAGCACGATTCTCGTGCCACATGATGCCGCCGCATGCCGATCCGTCTCGGAACCGCCGAGCCGACAACGAGCCGACATGGGCTGTTGGAGGTCTTGCGGCTTCCTCGTCAGCGGTCCTTTCTGACCTGAACGGATGAGGTTTTGGCATCCGCACCCAGGTCAGCACCGCCTGGATGCCGGCATCGGCCAGAACGGTGTCGAAGAGGTCAGGGAACTTGCTGTCCCGGTCACGGATCAGGAACCGCGCCCGGCGGCCAGCGTCCTCCAGGTTCATGGGCCGGGTTCCGGAAAGCACAGTACCCGTCATCTTCGGTCGCGCCGGTAGGGGCAGATCGGCCGATCTAGTGGAAGGGCGTCTTCCGATCGGGATAATGGTTGCTGATCCCAGCCACTCGCGTTAGGTGCTGCTTGTGAGCGATCGCCGTGCCCTCCTGATCGGTGTCTCGGAGTACGACGGCGACCTCTTCAAACCACTCGGCGGGACTGTTGATGCCGACATCGGTCGCATGGCGCAAGCGCTCGGGGAATCGGAGTACCTCATCGAACGCTGTGCCCCAAGCCATGGGGTGCAGCCCAACCGTGGGGCGATCCAGCAAGCCCTGCGCCGCGCCTGTGTGGAGGCGCCCGTTGGCGGCGTCCTGCTGATCTACTACACCGGCCACGGGATAGTGATTGGTGGGCAGTCCTACCTGGTTCCCAAGGACTTGGTCGCGGACCTGGAGGACAGCACTCAGCCGGACCCCGACAGCCTTATTCCGCTGGTGCCGAAGGCCGTCGAGAAGTGCCCCGCCAGACTGATCGTCCTGGTCGTGGACGCCTGCCGCGACGATCCGTCCGGCCGGTCCGCGCCCGGCTTGTCCGGCGGGCGGCTATACCACCCACCGAATGGCGCTTTCGTCCTGCTCACCAGCTGTGACCAGGGGCAGACGAGCGGATACGACGAATCGGGGAGCTTCTTCACTCAGATGCTGAGCGAGGTCCTCGCCCGTCGTCACCCCGCTCGCACGCTGGACGAAGTCTTTGAAGCAGCCAGGGAGCGGATGGCCCGCCGCATGGCGCACACTGACGCACCGGACCAGACCCCGCAGCGCACCTGGGCCAGCGACCGCGTCGCCGGCGCGGAGCTGATCTGCGAGGGCGACCGGATCAGCGCCGCCTGGGAGCGGGCCGTCACACGTACCCGGCTCTGGTCCCGGGCGAGTTGCGACGAGGACCTCGTAGAGAAGACCCGTAGTTCCGTCGTCAAGGTCGTTGAGACGTGCGCACGGGACTGGCTATCGTCCGAAGCCTTCCTGCGGGACCATGCCGGTCTGTCCGATCCATGGTCGTCGCACTTCTACCCGACCAGGGTGCTCGACGCCCTCGACATGTGCCTCAGCTCGGACGCGCGCCTGACAGCCCAAGAACTCGGCATGCTCATCGCCGCCCCGTTCCTACGCGAGGCGACCATGGCGGACGGTATCCGCGACGCGGCCCGCCTCCGACCGACCAACTTCGAGCGGTTGTTCGCCAAGGGGCTGCGTGACGACCTCGAACTTACCTTCGCGATGTACGACCACGTCTGCCGCCGGGCTGAGGGGCTGGAGCGACGTCATCGCCTCGAAGCCAGAGACGCCCTAGCCATGTGGCTCGTCCACCGCTGGCTCGTCGCCCGCCCCCGCCTCTGGGAGGGCGCCGCTGCTTGCGAGGTCTCCCGGCGGCTGGCCAGAGCGCTTTCTGCCGCTGAAAGTACTGGACGGCTCACCACCGACGAACTCGCCGAAGTGTCCAGGACACTAATGCACAGCGTGGGCGCCGACGCCGACGACCAGCGGCTCACCGAGCGAATCAAGGGCACCGACTTCACCGACACCACCCGCGCGCTGGCGGCCCTGCTCGCCGTCGCCGGCGTTATGGCAGCCGACACTCGCCGCATGCCGACGGTCGTCGTCGACCACCTGGGCATCACCGACGAACTCCAACTCGGCGCCCTCCAGCGCGCGGTCGAGCTTCTCACCTGGGAAGCCGAGGCCGACGGCACGCGTCGCCTGACCGCGACCTGCGACCACCCCGCCATCCACGACGCGCTCGAACACGTCGCGAAGGCAGCCGAGCGCGCCCGCAGCGAGTTCCCTGGGCTCGGCGGCATGGACCCGGAGCTACTCGAAGGGCTGCCAGCCCGCCTGACCCACGACGGCCTGCGCGCAGTCAACCGTGAGGGGCGCCCTGCGTACAAAACGCCCCTGCTCGCCTTCCGACTATCGGACGAGAAGATCCGCGAACTGCTCATGGGACGGCAGCTCTACGGGGATCCGTCCCTGGCGATCCGCGAGCTGTACCAGAACGCACTCGACTCGTGCCGGTACCGCCGGACCCGTCGGAGGTACCGCGAACTGCGCGGGCTCGATCTCGCTCCCTGGGATGGACGCATCACGCTTAGGCAGGGTACGGACGCTACCGGGCGCGGTTTCATCGAGTGCCGCGACAACGGTATCGGGATGACCGTGGAGGCGTTGAAAAACACTTTCGCCAATGCGGGCGAGCGTTTCGTCTATCGCCAGGACTTCCGTTACGAGCAGGCCCGCTGGCAGGAACTGGACCCCTCCCTGAGGCTCATTCCCAACAGCCAGTTTGGCATCGGCGTCTTCAGCTACTTCATGATCGCCGAGGAGATCGAGATCAAAACCCGGGCAGTCGACGAGGATGACCAGACCGGGCAGGCGAACCAAATCCGGATCGCGAGCAGCGGAAGCCTCTTCCAGATCACCACTGCGGCCGACAGCGAGCCAGAGGGTGGCACCACCGTACGCTTGTACCTTACCGGCGACGAGCAGGTCTCGGTGCTCCGGACCCTACGGCGCCTGCTGTGGCTGTCGGAGTTCCGGGTCGAGGCGACCGAGGATGAGGTGGGTAGCGAGACCTGGTGGCCCGAGACTCTCCGCCCTCCGGGCGGAACCGCCGAACTGCTTCAGCACGAGACCGACCTGTGGTGGGTCCCGGGCGAGGGCGGTATCACCGCTGACGGCATCAGGACCAACGAGGAGATGCACGGCCTCGTGGTCAACCTGCGGGACCAGAACCGTCCCCGCTTCTCAGTGGACCGGAACACCCTCCAGGGATGGAACAAGGATTGGGTCAGAAGACAGATCCGGGCTTCGCTCCCTCGGCTGGTTGAGTGGCCGCAGTTCTCCCTCACGTGGCTCTGGAAGGTCGCCGGGTCCTCCCCGGAGATCGCCCGGCAGATCTTCGACCACCTTGTGGAGAACGAAGGTGAGATCAGCATCGGTGGAACCTGGGGCCGCGACGAACGTGCTCCGATCCGAGAAATTGGATGCCTGCCCATCGATGAAATTATCATGGCCGAGCGCAACTACTGGTGGATTGGAAATCGAAATGCATGGATCCGGTCCTGGAGAATCGGTGTCTGGGTGAGCAGCGGGATCGTTGAAAGTTATGGAAACATCCCTATCCCGCGATCCCTGGAAGGATTTCCCACGGTGGAGCCTGCCGACGCCCATTCGATTAGAAAGATCTACGAGGGCGGAGATATCCTTAATAAGGCATCACTTGGAAGGCCACCCATCGGGCTCCTTCTTCAGACACGGAGCCCAAGAGGCGAAGTCCCGCTTGAGCGACTCCGTCGCCTGCGGCGGTTTGCGATCGCTGGCCTCGATGTTTCGCAGCTGCGCCATGTTCCACTCCCGACGCGCAATCTGGACGAGGAGGAGGAACCTCTCCAGTGGGCCTTGGCGGCGTGGGCCCGAAACGATGCCGGGCAGACTCTCTGCTTGGGTAGTTCGTTGGCGCGGGTCTCCGCCCATCTCAACATATCGATCGGTGAGCTTCTCCAGCGGATTGACGATCTCCTCCCGGGGGCCGTCTCCAGTTTGGACCGGAATCTCGATGGCCTTCGCGAGCATGTATTCAACAATATTGAGGTTAAACTGTTCACCAGGGATCTTGACGGTTTGGAGCCCTGGATCGGCTCGGAGGTGACTCCCGCGCATGTGGCCAAGGCTGTGGCCAGGCTCGATTTGGAAGTGTCGGCGATAATTGAGATATTCGACCGCTTTGCCCCTCTCGGTTACACGGTCGTAATGCGCGATTGTTATCCCGATGAGTTGACGGCCGCGGAGATCGGTGTCCTGCAGGTGATTCCCATGGTCGGCCGGGTGCTGGCTCCGATCGAGTTCCTGGCATTGGCGACGCGGCTGGAAAAGAACGTCTACGAGCTTGCTCGCGAACTTGAGCGGGTCGTGGCGGCAGGATTCTTCTCTATCCCCGACTTGGCGGGCCTCGGCGGCGGCTCTGCGACTGAGGCTGAGGCGGAGATACTGGATGCCATCGGGCGACGTCTGGACTCTGAGGGGAGGTACAGAGTAAGCCTCTGGTCGGTCTTGTGTGATGTCTTGGGAAAGATCGGAATCGAGGGGCGTCCAGGATATGAACGAAGGTTGAGAGATTACGCGAGACTGATTGAGCTGTTAGAGCCAGGGCGTCCTATCACCGTTCCTGAACTGCTCTACCTTGCCTGGGAATTGAAGGTGGACCTGGGTGCCGCAATCGAACAGTACGTTCGGGTTTTTGGTGATGCCGCAGATCTGTCCATGGTTCCGGAGGAAGCGTTGGAGTCGCGGATCTCTGGCCATCAATTGACTGAATATAGTGCACTCACTGGCGACCTTTTCGAATTCTACTATGCTGTGGGTCCAGTCGACTGGCGGATCGATCCTTGGCGTATCCTTGCATCATCTGCGCGTCTTCGTCTCTCGGTACAGGAGATGCTGGAGCGGCTCGACGAGTGTCGTGTGGTCGGAGCTCCCGTGCCCGAGGTGAGCGAATCCGTGGCGGCGGACTATCTGGAATTTTTCCCGGACAGTTACGACCTCGCCATGACGAGTGAGCCCGAAGAGGGCAACCGGGACCGTCCTGTCAACCGAATTGATGCGCTCCACCTCGTCAAGACCGCCGGGCGGTTCGGGTGGACATTGGCCTACACCGATCAGCGATTTCGTCGGATCGAACCGCTCGGACTGGAACTCGACTATCCGGCGGACGCCTGCCCGGATGGGCTCGTCCACTGGCAGGACCTGCTGGTGCTCACCACATTTCTGGACGGGCAGGACCCGGTTGTCAGCGGTGTGATCGGGCGCGATCACATCGCCGCGGCGGCGAGGGACGTCGAGGAGTCCGAGGAGCAGGTCGCGGCTCGGCTCCGTAAGTACCGACCCTTGTTCGGCTACACAGTGGAAGGCCACAGCGATGAACGGTGATCGGCTTCCGATCGAGACCCACCGCGCCGTCGAGTATCGGCTGGTTGACCACGGGTTGCAGGACGGCGGGTTCACCGTGACGCGCGCCGCCGACGGATCCCGGTACGACATCATCGGTGTCTGCCCGGGATGCGGGGCGCGGGTCGTCCGACGATGGACGTTCGGGCCGCCTGGGGTCAAGAGCCGGCGGGACGAACGACGCATGCCGAAGCCCGGGCCCCGTACGCTCACCTGTGATTGCGGCAGCGTCCACGAAGACCGGCCGCCGGAGAACTACGACAAGGGGTGTGGAGCGTTCTGGCAGGTGACGCTCCCGTGAGCCTCGACCGGTATCGCTGGGACATGAAGGCCCAGCAGCTTCGGTTCGGCAAGGTCGAGACGGCGCGGCGGCAGGCCGAGAGTTGGCGAACCGGCCTTGCCGGGCTTACCACGCTGTTCGGGGCAGTCTTGGTTGTGAAGGGTCGAGACGGGTTCACTGACCTGGAGACGTGGACAAGGTGGGGTGTCATCGCCTTGCTGCTTCTGGCCCTGGCCGCGCTGGTCGCCGCCACGCTCCGCGCTCTATCTGCAGCGCATGGATTACCGTCCGACGAGATCCTCATGACCGGAGAGGATCTAGAGAACTGGTCCGATGGCGAGGTCGTCCGTGTCCGGCGCTCCATGGCATGGGCCCTCGGCCTGACGCTGCTGGCAGTCTTCATGATCGCTGTCGCGGTTGTACTGACCTGGACGGCGCCGACATCGAAGCAGGGAGGAGTCCTCCTCACCGTGGACGCCGCCGGAGCGCGCTACTGCGGCAAATTCATCAGCGCCGCTGACGGCAAGGTGATCCTCTCCAGGGACAAGACCATGCGGATCATCCCGCTGGCAACGGTCAAGGCGATGGAGACCGTAGCAAAGTGCCCGTCCTAGGTGAGGCGGCGGCAGTTGCGCAGGATGTTCCACCACGTCATGTGCGCGAAGGTGTGCTGGAGGCGGGCGCGCACCCGTTTGTGGACGATGTTGAGCTGGTGCTGCCAGGCGGGTAGCTTGCTGCCGTCGCGGGGACGCCGGTAGGGCATGATGACCTGCCGGTTTCCTTGGTAGCCGCTGTCGGCTATCCCGCGCGGACCCCGGCACGCGGTATCGGCACCTGAATCGTGGAAGGCGGTGCAGCCGCTGTGGTTGCCCGGCACCGGACGTCCGACCGCGACCACCAGCTGGGTGTTTCGTCGATGACCACCTGCATGTTCACCGAGTACCGGTAGTTCTTGGACGAGGCGGTGACCGTTCGATCGTGGACGGGAACCAGCATCCCGTCCACGATCCGCACGGTTTCGGGGCGTGCTGGCCAGTGACCGGGGCGAGTGCGAGCAGCGGCGCCAGGTGGTCCACGACGCGGTGCGCGGCGGGCTTGGCCAGCCCGAAAAGCAGCGCGACCTGCCGCAGCGTGAGGTTGGTGCGGTAGCACACGGCGATCAGCAGCACCCGGTCGGCCAGCGGCGGACTCCACCGCCGCCCGGTCCCGGTCCACTCACCGCCCCGACCTGCAACGATCCCGCACCAGGCGGCGGAACTGCCGCACCGTCCCCGCGCAGCACCTCCGCTTCGAAAGGAGGCGCATGCGAATAACGCTGGTCCTGTACGAACGAGATTCCGGCCGAGCTCCGTGCCGCATTAGCGTCAGGTCCCTTTCGCCGAAGCCGAGGAGATCGCGAAGTCGCTCAACTACGTGGAGATGATGGCAGCCGCCTCCTACGCGCTCGAACGCGCGCGCCGCAGCCTCCCCGAAGTGAAGCAGTACGCGGCGGAAAACAGGAAACGGTGGCGGGCCAGGAAAACAGCGACGAAGAACGCCCGCACCGCCGAGACCGCCCCGCTCCACGCACCGTCCGCAACCAGCCGAAACGAACCTCACGCCAGACACGCAAGAACACCTAGCTTTCCGTGGACGCGCGTCGTGCCTGTGGGGAGCGCGTCGTCACCGGGGCCTGCGTCCGGCAACCCAAGTCAGGTCCGTTCGAGTGCGTGGCGGAGGTCGGAGGCCGTGGTGAAACCGATGGCCGGACGGTCCCGCAGCGCCTGGTCGAGGGTCTCGGCGAGGCGTTCGGGGACGGCCGGGGTCCTTTCCCGCACGGGGATCGGTGCGTCCTGCAACACGACCTGCCAGAGGTCCTTGCCGGAGGGAAGTCGCGGGGGTAGGCCCCGGTGAGCATCCAGTACAGGCAGGCGGCGAGTGCCCACACGTCCACGTCGGGCTTGCTGTACTTGAAGTTGACGACCTGCTGCCTCGGCATGAAGCACGGCTTGCCCATGGCGCTGCCCGTGCGAGTGAGCCCGCTGAGACCTGCTTGGTCGAAGGACTTGGCGAGGCCGAAGTCGCCGACCTTCGCGACGGGGGCCTCGCCGGGCGGCCTGGGTGCAGCAGGATGTTGTGAGGTGTCAGGTCGCGGTGTACGACGCCGTGCCGGTGAGCGTGACCGAGGCCGTCGAGCACCTGGAACGCGATGGGCAGCGCCTCTTGGACGGTGAGGGGACGGCCGAGCCCGGTGACGAACTCGTGGACGCTGCCGCCTGAGCAGTACTCCAGGTTGAAGAAGAACGTCCGGCCGTCGCTGCCGAGGTCGTACAGCGAGGCGATGTGGGGGACGCCGCAGTCTCCGGCTCACTTCGGCCTCACGCAGGAATCGCGCCCGCGCCCGGTCACCCGCAGCCACCTTGGGGTCGGCGAGCGCCGCCAGGGCCGGCTCGCCGACCGCAGCCTTGTCGATCAGGCGGCGTACGACCTCGCCCGGGTCGGACGATTCGAGCGCCGGACCGGAGGTCCCCGGCCTAGGCCGTGTTTCGAAGTAGGTGGAGCCATTCGTTGATGGCGGTGATCTCGAGGGTTGCCTGGTAGCGGACGGAGAGCTTGTCGTATCTG